>CAXBSB010000145.1:0-20609 GCA_963977965.1 uncultured Schlesneria sp. | reverse complement strand
AACTCATTGAAATATGCCAACTGGTGCGGATAGACCGACATGGAGCTGGTTGCCGTTGCGGCCAGTGCTGCGATGAGAAGCCAGCGGATGGGATGAGACATGTACCCTCCCAAAACCAAACATGGAGAGTGAGGCTTGGCCCTCCGTGGCGGAACAGCCCACAATGATACATATCCACACGGAATGGTAAACAAAAAACACCACAAAATACGCAAAAAGACACAAAACAACACACAGTGAATAAAAGGTGACCACAATTCCTGCAAAACAGCATCTGAACACAAGTGTGATGCAATGTGAATCACATGATCACCGCAGGTGTTGCAAGTCGTTTGTCGCAATGGTCTCAGCGTCATGGATCCAGGGTGTTGCGCATCGCAATATTGACTTCGTGAACAGTTGCCTCCTGATTCCCTTGGAATTCAATTCAAAGCCAGTCTCCGTACTTGAACACCAACGCGCAGGTCCGCCACATCAGGAGATTTGTGTTATCCGTGGTTCTGCAATATCCTCTGCGCGTATACGTCGCTGCGAGCGACCGGATGAATCAGCTACTTCCTGCGATGACGAGTTCTGTTACATGCGCGCCATTCAGCTTCTGGAACCGCAACAATTTCGCTTGATCGATATTCCTGAACCGACCGAACCAGGTCCCGACGAGGCACTGGTTCGAGTACACCGTGTCGGGATTTGTGGGACGGATATCAGCGGTTACCTGGGGAAGATGCCATTCTATTCGTATCCCCGTATCCCTGGTCACGAACTGGGAGTGGAAGTCGTTGCCGTCGGGTCGGGCGTGACGAACGTCAAGCCGGGTGACAAATGCTCGGTTGAGCCCTATATCAACAATCCAGCCAGCTTCGCCAGCCGTCGCGGACGCAGCAACTGCTGCGAAGAACTGCAGGTTCTGGGTGTTCATACCGATGGTGGCATGCGCCCCCTGTTCAAACTGCCAGCCCGCAAGCTGCATGTGTCAACAAAACTGGCAATGGAACAACTGGCGCTGGTCGAAACGTTGGCGATCGGTTGCCATGCCGTGGCTCGCTGTGCCCCTGAAGCAAATGAAGATGTGCTGGTCATTGGGGCGGGTCCGATCGGCCTGAGCGTGATCGAGTTTGTGAAGCTGACGGGTGCAAACCTGATCGTCATGGATATGGTTGCCAGTCGGCTGGAATTCTGCCGCGAAAAAATGGGCGTCAAACACACGGTCCAGGCGGGCGACGGAAACGAAGAGAAGAAACTGCGTGATCTGACAGACGGAAATCTTCCGACTATCGTGGTTGATGCCACGGGAAGTGCGAAGTCGATGTCGAATGCGCTCAATTACGTGGGACACACCGGCAAGCTGGTCTTCGTTGGTATCACAACAGACAACGTCACATTCCCACATCCGCTGATGCATCGCCGTGAAATGACCTTGCTGGCCAGCCGCAATGCCATGCCCGTCGATTTCGGCCGGATCATTCAATTGATCGAGTCAGGAACGATCGACACTCGTCCCTGGATCACTCATCGAACAGGATTCGATGATCTGATCGGCCAGTTCCCAAGCTTCACCAAGCCGGAAACAGGAGTGATCAAGGCCATCGTCGAAGTTCCGAATTAAGGTCGCAGTGCCGGACCATTGGGGACCGTACCGGGATTGGAACAGTGTCGTCTTCCAATCCCCGGGGCGTTGCTGATTCAGGCATCGTTCCGCTTTGATCATGTCGTGGCTCGCGCCGTGTTTTTTGAAAATGACAATACCTGCAAGGATCGAGCGGTCATGAAATCTGCGATCACCATCAGCCTGGTTAATGAAGCACGTGGCGGACCGTTCGTGTTCTGGGACGACCTTCCCGCTGCTTGCCGACACGCATCGGAACTGGGGTTCGATGCCATTGAGCTATTCGCTCCCGGGCCTGACGCCGTTTCAAAAGACGAGTTAGCCGGCCTGCTGAAGCAGTACCAGATCGGCCTTGCAGCGGTCGGGACCGGCGCGGGTTGGGTCAAGCACAAGTTGACACTCACCAGCCCTGACGCAGCGATTCGGCAAAAGGCGATTGACTTCATCAAGTCGATGATCGATTTCGGTGGACCGCACGGGGCACCAGCAATCATCGGTTCGATGCAGGGGCGCTGGGGTGAAGGTGTCAGTCGGGATCAGGCGATTGACTGGTTGAAAGCCGCTCTGGAAGTTCTCGGGGCGCATGCCCTTCCTTACGGCGTTCCCCTGATCTACGAACCATTGAACCGCTACGAAACAAATCTGATCACGACGGAAGCCGCGGGTGTTCAATTGCTTCAGTCGCTTCGCACGGACAACGTCCGGCTGCTGGCAGACCTGTTCCATATGAATATCGAAGAGGTCAACATCGCCTCGGGAATTCAGGACGGTGGACCCTGGATTGGACATGTCCACTTTGTCGATTCCAATCGCCGCCCTGCTGGATGCGGGCATATGGATTACGCACCAATTGTCGCGGCTCTGAAAGGGATCGGCTACAGCGGATATCTTTCGGCAGAAGCTCTTCCCTGGCCAGATTCACTCGCCGCGGCTAACCAGACGATTGTCATGTACAAGCAGCTTGTCGGCTAGTGCGCGTGGCACTTCCGTGTCGCGTCGAAACATGGGTTAGACGCTGCAGTCTGATGCCCACGGGACGCCCACTTAAACGGAATGTGCTCTAGCCTATTCACGAATACACGGCGCGTTTCACGATTTTCGCGACATCGGTGAAAGGAACAGGGGCCGGGTGAAACACCCGGCCCTATATTTTGAACTTCCGATGACCAGAAGCAACGTGATTACTTCACGCGACCCGTTGCCATCAACTTGCTGGCATTGCCTGCCTGGCCAAAGGCGACCATACGGGCCACGCAGATCTTCTTCATGGCTTCACGAGCGGGCTTCAGGTACTCGCGTGGGTCGAACTTGTCCGGGGTTTCTGCGAACACCTTGCGGATCGCACCCGTCATTGCCATGCGGCAATCTGTATCGACGTTGATCTTGCGAACGCCGTGCTTGATCCCTCGCTGGATTTCTTCCACAGGGACGCCATACGTTTCGCCCATCTTTCCGCCGTACTTGCGGATGATTTCCTGCAGATCTTCGGGGACCGACGAACTGCCATGCATCACCAGGTGCGTGTTGGGCAGACGGCGATGGATCTCTTCGATCAATGACATCTTCAGCACTTCGCCCGTCGGCTTCGTCTTGAACTTGTAGGCACCATGGCTGGTTCCGATGGCGACGGCAAGAGCGTCAACTCCCGTAGCAGCAACGAATTCTTCGGCTTCGTTCGGATCCGTCAGGTGCGACATGGCACCTTCGGGTTCTGGCTCTTGTTCCAGGTCGGCATCATGCCCGTGGCGTTCGCCGGGTTCGCCCATCAATTGAGGATCGACCGGCCCCGTGTCCTTGGCGGGAGCCTTGTGTTCGATGGAACCGAGGCAACCGATTTCACCTTCCACAGAAACGCCCATCGAATGAGCAACCTTCACAACGTCGGAGGTCACTTTGACGTTGTATTCGAACGGAGCCGCGGTCTTGGCGTCTTCCAAAAGTGAACCGTCCATCATGACCGAGGTGAAGCCATACTTAATCGCGCTGAAGCAGGTCGCCGGGCTGTTACCGTGATCCTGATGCATGACGACTGGAATCTCGGGATACAGTTCTGCAGCGGCCAGCATCAGATGACGCAGGTAGTTGTCCTGGGAATAGCTGCGGGCACCACGTGAAGCTTGAACGATGACGGGAGAATCCGTTTCCTTGGCCGCTTCCATAATGGCCTGAATCTGTTCCATGTTGTTGACGTTGAACGCTGCAACGCCGTAATTGTGTTCGGCGGCATGATCCAGTACGACTCGAAGCGGAACCAAAGGCATCTGACGAACTCCTGCAAAGACTGTCTGTTGACCGAAATATGGGATCTCGTTGCGCGGTCCATCCCCAATGAACGGACTCTGGGCACGATCGAGAGCAGCGCGAGGCGGACTAGATTACCGGCGCACAGGGGTTGCGGGGAAGCGTCGAACCGCCGAAACCCATTCAAACTCATCAGCTTTGATCCGTCTGTAGCAGGCGCGAAAAAGAAATTAAACTCGCTCGTGATACTGCCTTGCAGGCTTGGCACCGCCAGAACAGACCAACGCTTAACGGGCGTAACCTGTTTTTTGGAATAGAGTTACAACGAGTCTTTTGACTGCAGGCATCCAGCAGGCTTGCAGGCAGATACAATTCCAGCCAACATCGCGGTATGAAATCCGCAGCCAAAGCAGCGTTGTTTCTGATCGTATTGTTCGCGATTCCCATCATTCCATTTCTATGGCTGGGGGAGTCGTTTGAGCAAAGTCTGCTCGATGCGCTGCGGCAACCGGGATCAAAAACGACGGTTTGGATCTGGGTCGTGGGACTCCTTGCGGCCGACATGTTCCTTCCAGTCCCCTCAAGCGCGGTTGTCACTTATGCGGGAGGGGTACTTGGAGTCGCTCAGGGTGCACTCGCCTCGTGGATCGGATTGTCTGCAGGTGCGATTGGTGGTTTCGGACTGGCACGTCAGTTCGGCGAACCATTGGCTCGCCGATTCAGTGAATCAGAAGACGTGAGTCGAATGCGCGACTTCGCACTGCGTCACGGGCCGGTCGCGCTGATCCTGACACGTGCACTTCCCATACTGTCAGAAGCTTGCATCCTGATGCTCGGGTCAGGGCGGCTCTCCTGGCAACGGTTCCTGATTCCGATGCTCGCAAGCAACGCACTACTCGCGCTGACGTATGCTGCCTGCGGTGCATGGTTCCGCGACTCAAACGCATTTCCCGCGGCGATCGTCATCTCGGGAGCCATCCCCCTGATCGCGGCACTCGTTATTCGCAGGTTTTGGAAGCCTCGGAATAATTCGACGTAACCCTATTCTTATAATCATGTTGCGAATCGAATGCTGTGGCACTGCGTGTCGGCCCTGAATACCCGGAATGGCTTGCAGGATCGTGTTCAAATCGCCTGAAAAACGTGTCATGTCTGGGTGCGTTGACAACCATGAGGTAAACCGAAACAATCTTTTCCGGACGCATACTCCGGTGGTGGAGAGTGCGCAAATCTCGCGGCAAACACTCTAAGGGCTTTCTCAACATGGGTCGTCCAGTAACCCTCTTCACAGGTCAGTGGGCTGATCTCAAACTCGAAGAATTGTGCAAGAAAGCCAAAGACTTCGGCTACGATGGTCTGGAACTCGCCTGTTGGGGTGACCACTTCGAAGTTGACAAGGCCCTGTCCGACGATACCTACTGCGCTCGCAAACGAGAACTGCTGGAAAAGTACGATCTGCAGGTGTTCGCGATTTCGAACCACCTCGTGGGTCAAGCGGTTCTCGACAACATCGATGCTCGCCATAAGGTGATTCTTCCTCCCTCAGTCTGGGGTGATGGAAAGCCTGAAGGGGTCAATCAGCGCGCTATCGAAGAAATGAAGAACACCGCTCGCGCTGCTCAGAAGCTTGGTGTGAGCGTTGTGAACGGCTTCACCGGTTCCAGCATCTGGCATCTGATTTACGATTTTCCGCCGACCCCCAAGTCAATGTATGACGATGGATACAAACTGCTGGCGGAACGCTGGAATCCGATTCTGGATGTCTTCCAGGAATGCGGTGTGAAGTTCGCGCTCGAAGTCCACCCGACCGAAATCGCATTTGATATCTACACGGCAGAACGATCCTTGAATGCGTTGGGTAATCGCGAAGAGTTTGGTTTCAACTTCGACCCCAGCCACCTGATCTGGCAGGGTGTTGATCCAGCAGAATTCATTCGCTACTTCCCGAACCGGATTTATCACGTCCACATGAAGGACGCGAAGGTGACCTTGAATGGTCGCTCCGGGATCCTGACAAGCCACCTGTCGTTTGGCGATCCACGACGTGGCTGGGACTTCCGCAGCATGGGACGTGGTGGAGTGAACTTCGAAGAAGTCATTCGCGCCCTGAATGCCGCGAAGTATGCCGGCCCACTCTCGGTCGAGTGGGAAGACATGGGCATGGACCGCGATCACGGTGCCAAAGAATCGTGCCAGTACGTTAAGAACATCGACTTCGCTCCGTCCAAGCGAGCATTCGATGCCGCGTTTTCGGAATAGTCTGAAATCGCTTTCCGGCAAATTGAAAAAGGACGAGCAACAGGCTCGTCCTTTTTTTATTGATGCGATTCCTCGTTCAGCCAATGCTACTTGATGAGTGCCCGCAACGTCTTCACCGGGACACACGACTTGAAGACCATTTGAGGGTCAGCCAGATCGGAACCATCGCCTCCCGATGGTTCCTTATCCGATTTCTCTTCGACATCACTCGCAACACGTCGCGGTCGACCGCGACTCTCGCCGCCAGCATAGAGTGTAAATGTACGACTGACCTGACCCACGACGTTTCCGAACTCGTCCATGACCGGACCGCCGCTGGATCCCTGGCCAAAGTCGGCGGTTGTGTTCATCCAGATCGTTCCGTCGTGGTCTCGCTCATAATTTGCCAGCAGTCCATTTGACATGAAATAGAAGCTGTCGCCGGGGTGCCCCAGCACCCGCACGTGCGTACCAGGGATTCCATCCTCGGCCAGTGGCAGTGGCTTCAAATCGCGAGCGTCGATCCGGAACAGGCATGTGTCTGCCTTCTTGTTCGCAGCCAGCAGTTCTTTCACGGGATAGACCTTTCGATTCCGGTCCATCACCACAACGATCGCTGCATCGTCTTCATTGTCGAAAACGTGGCAACTCGTCGTCAGCACGCCATCTGGCGTCACAGCGAATGCCGTGGCAAGCGACGTCTGCCACTCGTCAGTATCTTCGATCTTGTACATGCTGCAGACAACGAAAACACTTTCACTGGCACGCCGATAGAGTTCACGATCAGAGATCGGTTCTTCGGATGGATCGGGCAGATCCAGTTCAACGAACTTTCTGCTCAGTTGCTTTCGCAGTTGAGCATCACCGCGGGTTTTCCCCTGCTTGTGCAATCGAGTCGCTTCCGTCGTGATCGTGTCGATGACTTCACTGATGTTGAAGATCGGATACGGCGATTTTTCGACCGTCGCACCAAGATACTCGATCAACTTTCGACTCAGCTTACGCCCCTGAAGATCCGTACCGATGACGCGACCTGCACGATCCAGCAGGAACGACGTCGGGTAAGCCGTGATGCCATATTGCGTGGTTGCCGGGTGGTCCGATCCTGCCTCTTCGTCATGGACAATGGTCCAGGGAAGCTGCTGCTTTTTCAGAAATGATTCGAGTTCTTCGCGATCATCATCAACGCTGACCGCAACGATCTCGAATCCATGTTCATGGTACCGCTGGTAATGCCGTTTCAGGGCCGGCAGTTCATCCAGACAGTGACCGCACCATGTGGCCCAGAATTCGACAAGGACGACTTTTCCCTGAAGTTTCGTGACATCGATCGGTTCGCCACTGATGGTCGTGCCTGTTAACTCAAAGGTTTTGCCCATTATTCCCAGTCGCCGTGCGGCTCCCTCCAGAAAGGCGCCGCGTTTGGCGATCTCTTCGTGCTTGCTGTGAACGAACATCTCGCCCAGCGACTGATACAAGGCTTTGGCTTCGGCAGCAGGTGCAAAATCTTCAAATGCCGTCGCAACCGTCGTAGCGAATTCGGCATCGCTGGCAATCAACCCCGAGGCTTTGACGAGTGCCACCGTTTCGATAGCGATCCGCTTTCGATCCTCTTCATCGACTGTTTCGTCCTTGGCAAAATCTTCGACCTCAATCAGCAGAAGTTCACGTCGAGCGAACCGCCGGGCTTCAGAGGCTTCGTTCGGATCGAGCTCCAGGATACGCTCGCATGCCGTGCGAATTGCGATTGCTGATTTCTGATAGAACTCGTGTTGTTCTTCTTCAGCCTCAGGTCGTGCCTGTCGAACTCGCTTGATGAAGTCGACAAGGACCGGGACTTCGGCTGATGAGGGGACAGTCAGAGGATTCGGAATAACAGCTCGGGCCGGGATTGCAGCGACCGGAGGCTCTTGAGCATCAGCCCGATCAGAATCGGGAGATGACATGCCAAACCGAACCGCCAGCAGTGCAGCCAGCGTGATCACTGCCAGGCACAAAAGCGATCGTCGCATGGTGATCTCCCATTAATCTCGTCAATTGTCAGAAATGGATTTGATGAATACTCGACGTGGTCGAAGACCGGCTTCGCGCATCAGGCCTCTGACAACCAGTCCCAGTCAATCGGCTTGGTGATATCCAGCTTTGGCAATTCACAGGCGAGTGCTTCGACATACTTCTGCGACGCCCCCGTGTTAAACACCACGACTCGCTCTTCAGGTCGAATCCATCCCGAAGATGTCAGTTTTTCCAGGGCACCGATGCACGCCGCTGTTTCAGGACAGATCGCAATCCCTTCCGATGACGCAACCAGACGCATCCATTCGCGAATCCCGGCCTCGTCAACGGTCAACGCCGTTCCACCACTTTCACGAACGGCGTCGAGGATCATGAAGTCTCCGACCGCTGCGGGGACTCGAATTCCACTGGCGATTGTCGCTGCGTTTGCGAAAGGTTCCGCAAATCGAGATCCGGCAGCAAACGCTGTGGCGATTGGAGCACATCCGGTCGATTGAACGCTGACCATTCGTGGAAACTTCGGTTTCCCTTGCAACCAGCCGAGTGCCGCCAGTTCCTGAAAGGCCTTCCACATACCAATCAGGCCTGTGCCCCCTCCTGTTGGATAAAGAATGACGTCGGGCAGATCCCATTCGAACTGCTCAGCCAGTTCCAGCCCCATCGTCTTTTTACCTTCGATGCGATAAGGCTCTTTCAACGTCGACAGGTCGAACCAGTCCAGACGCTGTTTCCCTTCGCGAACGATACGTCCGCAGTCGGTGATCAACCCATTCACCAGAAACGTTTTGGCTCCTGCCTGAGCACATTCGTAGATGTTAACGACTGGCGTGTCCTGCGGCATGAAGACATAAGCCTCCATCCCCGCTCGTGCCGCATAGGCTGCAGCAGCTCCGCCAGCATTTCCGGCCGACGGGAGTGCAACTCGATGGACACCAAAATGGTGTGCCATCGTGATCGCCATCGTCAGGCCGCGACTCTTAAAGCTTCCCGTCGGTAGATGGGATTCGTCCTTGATCCACAGATCGCTCAGTCCATAGCGGGCAGCCAGGCGGGAACAGGTCAGCAAAGGAGTTTGACCTTCCCCGAGCGACACTGGTTGTGATTCAAAAGGAACCGGCAGCAGTTCGCGATACCGCCACATTGTGGCAGGGCGGTCGCGCAGCATTTCCTTCGTCATTGCCCGACCAACGGCCGCCAGATCGTATCGAACCCACAACGGGCGATCTTTGTGGAGAGTCTGAATCCGATCGGCGGGAAGGATCGTTCCGTCGATCGCTCCTTCGAGATGCGTCACAAACGAAGTCATGTCGGTTCCGAACGTTTGATGGTCAATCCATTGTCCAAAGGCGTCGGTTCAGCGGCAGGACAGTCTTGTTCTCAATCCGTGACGAATCGTGGGGTGCTCGGGTGAGAGCATGCGCAACCCCGGCCGCCGCAGATCGAAAAATGAGATCGTCCTGACCCAAACTTCCCAATCATCGCAGCCGAAGCAAAATCGAGCAACACGAGTTCCCGGTCGGGCGTGGATAAAACCTTGCCACTTTTACTGATGGCGGGTGCAGATGGTCGCGATACGTGCAAACCGCCGTTTGCACAGGTAGACTTCACGTACCTGCAGGCGACGATTCGACTGGATTCACGGTCGGTTGTCCGCAGAGTCTGTTTGGTGGATCTTCTTCAATTTGGTCGACGTGTGTTGAATGGCCAGCTTTCAAACGGTGAAAGCTAGCAATCGGTCATCCAAAGCAGTCGGCCAAGGTGGACTCGTCTTCGGGATAGGGTGGATGTCGGCAAAAGAGACCGCACCGGCTGATTTAGCGGGAATCTCGATCCGCGTACTGATCGTGGATGATGACGAAGCGCACGCACAGGCCGTCGCAGAGAGTCTGCGACGTGTCGGATATGATTGTACGGTCGCAGGTTCCGGCGAACGCGCCGTCGCGCTGATTGAAAGCCAGACGTACGATGTCGTCGTGACAGATCTGATGATGGACGACGTCGATGGGCTGGAGATCCTGCGGAAGTCGAAAGAAGAGCTTCCAGACGCGGAAGTGATTCTACTGACAGGACATGCGTCAATCAAAACCGCTGTTGCCGCAGGTCAGCACGGCGTTCATACCTACCTGACAAAACCTCTCGATATTACCGAGTTGCGACATGCCGTTGAAAAGGCATCAACCCGAGTTCGGCTGTTGCGCCAGAACGCAGAACTGAGCCAGCGGCTGGACGAAAAATTTGGTTACGAAGGTGTCATCGGCAACAGCCCTGCCATGCTGCGGGTGATCGACAAGTTACGCAGCGTTGCCGTCACTGACAGTACCGTATTGATTCTGGGTGAGAGCGGGACAGGTAAGGAACTCGCCGCACGGGCATTGCACCAGAACAGCGAACGGAAAAACAAGCCGTTTGTTCCTCTCAATATCTCTGCACTCCCGGAAAGCATCCTGGAAAGCGAACTCTTCGGACACGAAGCGGGTGCGTTTACGGGTGCGGCAACGAAGCGAATCGGCAAGTTCGAATATGCCAACGGAGGCACATTGTTCCTCGATGAAGTTGGCGAAATGCCGATGCCAACACAGATCAAGCTGCTGCGAGTTCTGGAAGAACGGAAGATCACTCGCCTGGGAGCCAACGACGAAATCGACGTCAATGTGCGACTGGTTGCGGCCACCAATGCTGCCTTGCAAGAGATGGTGAAAAAGGGAAGCTTTCGCAAGGACCTGTTCTATCGACTGTCTGTCGTAACGGTCGAACTGCCACTCTTGTCCGATCGACGCGGGGACATTCCCCTGCTGATTGACCACTTCTTGAGGACGTTGTCCGCTCGATACAAGAAGCCAGTGCCAATCGTCAGCAAACACGCTCAGCAGGCCTTGATCGCTTACTCATGGCCGGGCAACGTTCGTCAGTTGCGAAATGCTGTCGAGCAGATGCTTGTTCTCGACAAGGATGGGCGTCTGGATGTGGATGACTTACCAGAAGACATCGCTCCGCTGGGGCAAACGGTCGAAGGGGATGTCGCATCCAATGCGGCTCGCGGTGCAGATTTTCTGATCGGACGCCCGTTTACCGAAGTCGAAAAGTTCTATATTGAGCGGGCCTTGGAACTGACCGGCGGCAAACGGGAAGAAGCGGCGAAAATCCTCGAAATTGGTGAGCGGACTTTGTATCGCAAGATCAAGGAATACGACATCAAGAACTGACTGGGACCGATCCCATTGAGTTTGTCCGCTTTTGCCCGAAGCTGTCACCATCGATGTCCGACGATGGTCAAATTGTCTGTTGTTGAATTGTTTACCATCGAATGGTCTGACCGAAATGGCGATCCCCGAATCCCGCCCGTTGAGTCTGTTTTCCAGTGACGAGGTCGCGCAGTTCTGGCGCGATGGTTTTCTGTGTGTGCGAGGACTGGCAGACAGCGCCGATGTTGATCGGATGCGAGGTATCACGGAGACCGGCTTGCGTCAGCAGATCGCTCCAGTTGAATACGAGGCCGACCTGCGATACCCCGGTGCTCCCAGTTCGCTCGAAGCGGTGGGTGGCAGGACGATCCGTCGCCTGAAGCAGGCACTGAGTCGCGATTTTCTGTTTACCGAATGGGTCCTCAGTCCGCCTGTGCTGGGACGCCTCAAGCAATTACTCGGTCCCTACGTTGTCTGTCCGCTGGCGCACCATAACTGCATCATGACGAAGCAGCCGCAGTTCAGCAGTGAAACGGGCTGGCATCAGGACATTCGTTACTGGTCGTTCTCGCGTCCGGAACTTGTCAACGCGTGGATCGCACTGGGCCGCGAGTATGCTGCCAACGGATGCCTGCAGGTGATCCCGGGATCTCACCGCATGGAGTTTGAACGGTCTCGATTTGATGATGCTCTCTTCTTCCGTGCGGATCTGCCTGAAAATCAGCCGTTGATCCAGACGCGCCAGTATGTCGAACTGGAACCGGGAGATGTCTTATTCTTTCATTGCAAGACATTGCATGCCGCCAGCCGCAACACGACCAGCGAATCGAAGTACTCGGCCGTGTTCACATTCCACGGGGCCGACACATTTCCGCTGGAAAACTCGCGCTCATCCGCACTGCCCGAACTGGTGCTGACCCCGGGTGGGACGAAATAGGGAAAACGTTCGAGCACTATTCTGTCTCGATCCACTGACGTACTGCCGGTTGAATCGCTGTTCTATACAGGATGCTCACAACGGCAATCAAGAACAATTCGGCCAACACAAATCCGAGCCACAGACCACATTGAATCCAGATCGTCATGACACCCACGGTGACAGCGACGAAACCAATAATCTGGCACGGACCGAGCCACCACACCTTACCGAGCAATTGAGTCAACGTTGACAGTTGGCAGAGCAGCAAGGTGGACGGTATCGCAATCAGGACGCCCATAACGGCACCGGAAATGCTTTCCGTTTCATTGAACAACATTCCGATCTGGGCCACGACGAGCGGAAGTGCGGCAAATCGCTGTTCCCATATTGCGGCCTGCAACTTGAACCATAAGAAATCACAAGGATCAATCGGAAGAAGCATCAAACTGCCCCATGTCCGATCACGGAATTCGATTGTCAGCAGAGCATCGAATCTCAGTGACATGACGACTGCTGCGCCAGCAATCGAGAGGAACGACATCACTGTTCGAAGGCCATTATCACGAGTTTCTCGAAACAGCATGACCTGCAACGCTGCAATTCCAATTGCCAGCACAAAATAAGCAATGGTCCAGGGATTCACCGTTCCTCGTTCATCACTTAATACGAAGACATCCTTCCAGAAAACGGGGCGATCCGAGCAGCGTGGCCGACGTCGAATACCAGCAGGCAGACTCGTGGATCCTCGTGATCGTTCTTGATGGTTCGGACTCTTCTCGGCACTTACCAGTGACTTGTTCCGTTCGGAAACCTGCGTTGGGCGAGACGGCAAGGCGAATGACGTAAGAACCGAATCAGATTCCGAATCGGGTAATCTTGGACTACTTTGGAACCGAACCTTCATCACTCGTGTCGCAAAACAAGCGGTGCCAAGTGCCACGAGCAAATGAATCCAATACTGAGGGTCCGTAAAGGAGTAAATCCCTGTTGACTGAAATGTGTGAAACACCACTACAACCGGCGTGCAGTTGATGATGTACGAACCCAGTTTTTCGGTTGCCGAGGAATCAGTCAGTGTCATGATGATCAGCGACGCGACGACGAATAAGAGGTTGTACAAGGCCAACAGCACAACGGCGAAACCGGTGGCAGTCTTTTCGGGATTCTTCGAGTCGGTTGCCAAGACTCCCGCGAGCAAGGCACTGGTACCTGTCAGCACAAAAATCAGTGCCAGTCCAAGAGCACCCGATATCAATTGGCCTGAGGTGACGCCTCCCATCGTCTGCGCAAACATCGCCAAGGGGAGAATCAGCAACAGCGACCAGCCAATCGTCCACCACCGGGCTGCTGTTTTCGACCACAGCAACGTTGTCGACTCAACTCCAGTGAGTCGAACCAAATCACGCATTTCGGGGCTGACTTCCCAGCAGATCGACCTCGCAGCAAACTGAATTCCCGCGACAACAATCACAAAGCTTGCGACCGCCAGCAGGTTACTGATGGCTGCTGAACCGGCACCTGGGAATTTAAA
Organism: uncultured Schlesneria sp.; assembly: GCA_963977965.1. Lineage (GTDB taxonomy): Bacteria > Planctomycetota > Planctomycetia > Planctomycetales > Planctomycetaceae > Schlesneria. The sequence continues at coordinate 6,876 of CAXBSB010000145.1, read as the reverse complement.
GTCAGGCCAGATCGTAGCGGAACACCACCAGGCAAGAACTGCTGGCAGCAGTAACGTCAGGCGAACCAACGGAGGTCTCCAGCGTGGTGCCTCGCGCTGCAGGCACCACTGGAAGAAGACCAGGCTCCCCGGATCGAACCGCCACTTCATGCGATTAGCCCAGGTTCATGGTGACTGTCTTGAGCTCGGTGTAATTCGCCAGCCCCGCCGCACCCAGTTCCCGGCCCATACCACTCATCTTGAATCCACCAAACGGGGCAGCCGCGTCGAAAACGTCGTAGCAGTTCACCCAGACCGTCCCAGCTCGAACACTGGCGGCGAAGCGATGGGCTTTCTGCACATCCTTTGTCCAGACCGCAGCCGCCAACCCATAGTAGGTGTTGTTCGCCCGATTGATAATGTCATCGACGTTCTTAAACGGAAGAATACTCATCACGGGGCCGAAGATCTCATCGCGGGCAATCGACATTTCGTCGGTGACATTGTCAAACACCGTCGGTTCGATGAAGAATCCCTTGTTGCCAACGCGACTTCCACCCGTCAGGCAATTGGCCCCTTCCGACTTACCCTTGTCGATGTAGCTCATGATCTTCTGGAACTGCTCCTGATCAACCTGCGGTCCCTGAGTCGTATTGGGATCGAGCGAATCACCCAGTCGGCGAGTCTTCGCCCGGGCCACAACCTTTTCGACAAATTGTGCATGGATCGACTCTTCAACAAACAGGCGCGAACCTGCACAGCAGCACTGTCCCTGATTGAAGAACAAACCGAACTCGGCTCCCGCAACGGCGGCATCCAGGTCGGCGTCGGCAAAAACGACGTTGGGACTCTTGCCACCGAGTTCGAACGTCAGCCGTTTCAATGTCGCAGACGCGTCGACCATGATCTTCTGGGCGGTTTCGTAGTGACCCGTGAACGCGATCTTGTCGACTCCTGGATGCCTTACGATGGCCGCGCCGGTTGTGCCATAGCCGGTCACGATGTTGATCACCCCATCCGGGATCCCGGCTTCCTGAGCCAGTTCGGCCATTCGCAAACAAGTTAACGGGGTCTGCTCTGCAGGCTTCATCACGATCGTGCAACCCGCAGCCAGCGCCGGGCCCCATTTCCAGGCAGCCATCAGCAGCGGGAAATTCCAGGGGATGATCTGTCCGGCCACTCCGACCGGTTCGCGTCGCGTATAGCAGAAGTAGTTTCCGCGGATCGGAATGGTGTCCCCCGTCAGCTTGTCCGCCCAACCGGCATAATATCGCAGGCAATCGATCGACAGTGGCAAGTCGGCGGCGCGGGCGTCACGAATCGGCTTACCATTGTCGAGCGATTCGAGGGCAGCCAGTTCCTCGAGATTTGCTTCCATCAGGTCTGCCAGTTTATTCATCAGACGACCTCGATCACGGGCATCCATCCGTGACCACGGGCCGCTGTCGAAAGCAGCGCGAGCCGCCTTGACGGCAGCGTCAACATCGGCAGTATCTGCTTCAGCCACTTCAGCAATCACTTGCTCGTTGACTGGGTTCACAGTGGCAAATCGCTTACCACTACGGGATTCGAGCCATTTCCCGCCAATCAACATATTGGTCTGACGGATTTTCGGAGCAGCGACAGTTGTGGTCATAGCGGAATCTCCCGAGCACAAGGTGTAGTCTGAGCAACCTGCTAACAGGGTAACGTTTGCCGTCGGGCTGCTCCAGCGCGTGATCACATCTATCCCCGTTCTCAATCCTTGCCTAGAATGCTGCGGACCGGTTCCTGCCGTCAGATCCTGACATCAGCTGGCCACCGAGTCGAAACTTCGTCATGCATGGTGAGGAAAGCTGGCGAGGTCGATCAGCGGAAACAGGAAGTTCCATCTGTGGAGCGTTGGCAATGATGGGTCAGATCCAGATTCGTGGCACAGCGATACTTTTCGCATGCTGGATCGCGTTCTTCACGACGGGAATCGCCGTTGCACAAACTCGGCAGCGCGATCTGTTAACGATTCACCAGGAAAACCATCGCCAGCTTTATCGCAAGTTCTCTGAAAAGCTTGAGGAACTGGCGACGACCTGCGACGGACGCGGTCTGGATGAAGGGGCAAAAACGATTCGGGAGCGGATCATTCCCCCGGAGATGGAATCGCATAAACTCAAGGCATTACCTAAAGAGGTCATCCCCGAGGTCCCCAACAACCTGGCCGAGGGTGAACGATTCTGGAGAGTCCAACTGCGTACCTTGGAAAAGGACTATGCACGAGACCTCTACATGCTGTCGCGCCGGGCGCTGAATGATGGTTACCCGACGTACGCCTTCAGCCTGATACGCGAAACCGCGACACATGATCCCGATCATCCCAACGCCCGCAAGATCCTCGGTTACGTGCGACAGGGGAATGAGTGGATCACGCCATTTGCTGCTAACCAGATCAAGCAGGGGAATGTCTGGCATGAGCAGTTTGGCTGGCTCCCCAAGAACCATTTGCAACGCTACGCCGATGGTGAGCGAAACTACAAAGGGAAATGGGTTTCTGCCGCCAAGGAACGCGAACTGCGCCGCAACTTCTCAGATGCATGGGAAGTCCGTACCGATCACTATCTGATTCGAACAAACGTCAGCCTCGAACGGGGCGTTGAACTGGGTCGTGCGATGGAAGACTTCCATGAGTTCTTCTACGAGACCTTTGCGAGCTTCTTCAACAGTCGCGAAAACATGCTGAAGATGTTTGACGGAACCGCCCGGGCCGTGAATGCCAAGCCCTATCTCGTTCACTATTACCGCGATCGAAGTGAATACATCGATACACTCAAGAAAAACTTTCCGAAGATCGAGATCACCAACGGCATCTACATGACCGTTGGCCGCACCGCCCATTTCTTTGAAGACCCCGAAAACAACAACGAAGCAACGCTGTTTCATGAGGGGACGCACCAGCTCTTTTTCGAGAACCAGAATCTGAAGGGGCACGTCGGCGAACTTGCTCACTTCTGGATCATCGAGGGAATTGCCTGTTACATGGAATCGTTTCAGCGGACCGACGGAACATTTCGACTCGGCGATCCCAACTACATTCGATTCGCGGGCGCACGGACGAATCTTCTCCAGAAGAATTATTACGTTCCCCTGCGTGAGTTCTCGCAGATCGGGATGCATGAGTTCCAGCATTCGCCCGATGTTGCCAAGAACTATACGCAGGCATCAGGACTGGCCAGATTCTTCATGGAGTATGACGGTGGCCGTTATCGGGAATCTTTGATCACGCACCTGACCCAGCTCTACAGCCCGAACGCCAAAGTTCGCGACTACGCCGCAGGGCTAGATAAGCTGACGGGTGTTGATTTCGAGGAACTCGATCGACAGTACGCCGAGGATGCACGATCACTGGAAAAGGAAGCTCCGTAGTGAGTTCTCCAGTCCGGATCGGATCGCATGTAAGTGTGGCGTCCCGCAGGCATCATACTGAAGTGTGATCCGACTATTTCTCGCTTTTCTCTACCGCTGGAGCTCCGACGGGAGTCCTGTTTACATGCACTACCGGCAACGACAGGCTCATCAACCGCAGGTAAACTTCGTCCAGTTGAACGTTAAGCTTCCATCCATTCGGAGATGGTTGAAGTTCAAAAACCAGTTCATCAGACGCACCTTCGTAACTGGCGACCCGAGCCTCGTGATCACGTCTGGTCTGTTCGACCAGTTGCTGGATTTCCTTTTGACGTTCTGGATCATCGGCTTGTGGAAGAACTGGTTCCGTGAATGGCAAATTCATCCATTGGCGCGTGTGCAGAGACATTCTCAGGGGATTTCCGCGGAAATTCTTTTGCGGATTCGGAGCACGTTTCGCATGGAGTTCGATCGCTGATTTCATGAAATCCGGCAGGCGGTCTCCATCGCTTTTAGGGGCGGAACCGAGCCACACAGCCTGTGGGGAGGCGACAATCCAGAATTGAACGGAAGTCTCTTTAACAAGTTCGAAGTCTGCGCCCATCAACAGGTTCAAAATTGAAATACCATCTTCAACTTGCAGGCGGTGAACGGGCCAGCCGTTGAGTTCATCAACCGCCAGTTCGAGTTTCGTCTCACCTTTCGCACCATCCAGAAACTGCTGGAACTGTTGTGGAAATTGAGGTCCGCCAGGGACAGCAATCCCGATCAGTCCTGATGTTCCCACGCCATCTTTGTCGAACACAATCATGTCAAGCTGGCGGGAATCCAGGATCTTGCAACCAAATTCAATCAGACTGACGTACTCCTCCAGCAAACTCGCCTCAGCATCTTTCGCAGTCGCCACGTAGTTTCTGATCGCCGCAGCAATCGGCTTGGCATGTCGTTCTGGAAGAGGGAGCGCCAGATCCAGTGAAAACCCCGAATCCGGTTTCACAACACTGCTGAATGGAAGACGCCGGGGAGTGAGTTCTGCCGAGGACTTGGAAAGCTCACCCCCTTTTTCTCCGGATAACTCCAATTCCACAATGGCCTGCTTTGACTTGGATTCCAGCCGAGCCCCCAGCGTGATTTCATCGATGTGTGAGACCATCAAATCCAGGATTTCACGGATCAGATCGCCGGTTGCCCTGCGTAGCTGGTATTCGCGCTCTGGTTCCTCATCGCGCTGCTGCAGCGATGCATCGTAAGCGGCTTTGATTCCTTCTGCACCCAGGCTGCGTAGAAGGGGTGGCAATCCTTTGAGTTGCACGGAAGCTGCGACATCGTTTTTGCCGAGGATGGACCGTGACAGACTGCGCGGGTCAGGACAATTCTCAACGAGGCTCGCATCATCAGAACCGATGACATAGTCTCCGATTCGACGAACGTAACTCTCTTTCCCTTCGCCATCGCGATAACAATTCGGCTTGCCAGCGACTGAGGTCAGCTTGGCAGTCTGCAGGAACAGGTTGAAATCCTTCACTGGAATAAAGAACACGACTCGGCTGAAGTCGGCATCATCCATGGTGTCAACCAGATCCATCAGTCCGGGTGTCCGAGTGACGGTCGCCTCCCTCGCGGGTTTGGCATCGCCATCGACATTCTCTTCCTTTTCGGCAACGGGAGCGTTTGGTTTGACTTCAGGCTCCCCGACAGGATCCAGGTTGAAAAAGAACATCAAACCAAAGGGGCGGCTGCAGTCGAACCACTTCTCAACCTCTTGAAGACTCGTAGGATTGGCATCCGCTTGAATCTTCTCGAAGATCTGTTCGCGCGTCATCTCGATTCCACACGACTGCGTGATTTCGACAGCGCGGTCCAGCATGCGATGAACACTCGCCCCGGTGATCACCATCAGCGGATGATCCGTCGATTCACCCGCATCGTTTTCGGCAGAGATTCCCGAGCGAACCAGGAGCGCGAACAGCACTGTCAGTACCAGCAAGACTCGAAGTCCCTGCCAGATCCGTCCCATGGAAACGATCACTCTGTTTGACATCCGTGACTCCCGCAAGATTTAGACATTCCATCTGGAACTATCATAGTTCCTGCCACTCAACGAGGTCAATCAGACGATGCACCGAGCGGCGAACGCCCCACTTCACACAGCGGGAATACATTGTGATTTCACATTACGCTGGCTACCACCGCTTCCGAGAACGCGATGGTTCGCTCATTTTCAATCAAGCCGTCACGTCAATCTTCACGTCGAGATCAACATCAACTCCAGAACCAAAAACAACTTGACGTCGTCGAGTCGCAGGGTATTGTCCAAGTTCACCGTTACGAGAATTGCAAGGTCTGTCACAACAAGAATCAACAAGTCATGTCGAAACGGGATGAATTCCGTCTCAGCAATGGTAGGGTAATCCGCCTCGTTGCGATTGATCAATGGGGAACCTATTCAGGACTGCTGGAAGGTATTCCTACAAAAGAAATGAATGAACGATACATTCGTCGTACTTTGGAAAACGTGAGAGACCGCTGGCATTTTGAGCCGTATTTGATACAGCCAATTGAGACTCCAATCGAACTCGGTCGCGAATATCCATTCGGGACACCAGCGTCGATTCCCGACATTACATGCGTCGGACGATTCGATTGCTTCGACATTGCCAGAGACAAATCGATGGATGGCTCGACATTACGCATCGTGTGGTTCCAATCGGACTTCGCGTTTCCGATCGACTCAGCGATTCAGGAGCACATATACTCGTTGGATTGGGAGAAATACGCATCCGATTTTGTATATTGAAAAACGGCATAGCGTGGGTGCCGATAGATAGGTCGACAACCCAACCTCAATGAACCGCAAGCCCGACGCATCTACGATCTGGATCCAAATTAACGGGGAAATGGACTGTCATCGATCATGATGCCACACCAACAATCTACTTGACCCAGCGACCTCCGTAGTACTGTGTGAAATCCTGAAATCTTGCAAATCCCTCACGACCACCCTGGATGAAGAGGGCGTCATCGTAGAGTCGCAGAACGTATCCACGTGTGTCGTCGAACAGTTCTACGAAATCGCAGTTTCGTCTGACTTCTTTGAATTGCAGAAAGACTTTCCCGTCTTTATCCAACTCGACCCAACAGTCTTCACCTTTGTCGGCAAATTGAGCCATATTCTCCGCGTTTTGCCAAACCAATCGGTGCAGTCGAGGCGTCCCGATGGCCGTCGGGGTATTGCCTCCACCACCCGTGCGCACTGCGGTGCGTTGAGGTTGCCGGGCATACAACGCCGTGGCCAGAAGTCCAACAATCAATGACCCAGCGATGACGTGTCTCATAGTGTACTCCAGTCGCCGAACGGCCACGTTAACCTGCCCTCAACTACCCAATGGCAGGCTTTCCGGTTCATCCGAAGTTTTGGGGGGAAGGGTTGCAAAAGCGGACATGGCAGTCACCAATGGAGTTGTGCTAGCAACACGATTCCAAAGGGAGACAGCATGTCCGCGAGCGTATTGTATCAGGAGA
>CAXBSB010000144.1:0-20896 GCA_963977965.1 uncultured Schlesneria sp. | reverse complement strand
CTTCTCATCGGCACCCGCATTGATCGAAAGACCAACAATCAAACCGGCGTACAGCAAGCCACGGCAAACGGCCCGGCAGGAAATCCCCATCGCAGTATCCCCCTGAAAAAAAAACAGTGAATCGCTCGTCGTTGCAGAATTGCAGAAGCGTCGAGTCTAAAGGCTGTTCCTTACGAGGGCTACAGCCCAGCGTTTATTTCATGAAACGCCGGGATCTGCGATTTTTTGGGAAAACAGTAACTGACAATCCGGAATTTGCCGGCCTTTTCAGTGTGCGGCCTGCAGAGCCTCGGCGGTTGCCCTGCGGCGTTGTTGCCAGCGATTGTCGGCCACCCAGTCTTCCCGAGTGTAAACGATGGTGGACGTGTCAGTTTCCTGAACCTCCAGTCGCTGCAGTCGGAAGCCAAACTGTGTGATCTCAGTGAACAGTTTATGGCACAGGTTTTCCACGCTGGTCGGACCATCAAACACATTCAGTCGCAGCTGTTCCCCGGTACGTGACATGTGGTCCAGCAGCGTGTCGTAAAGCGGATCGTGGCGATTGATCAGCATCCCATGATCGTAATTCTGCTTCAGCCAGGGCTCGATCTGAGCATCAAAGTCGCCGAACAGAGTGGAGATGTCACCGTTCCGCTCGACCTCGAAGCAGCAGCGAATTCCGTAGCGGTGCCCATGCAGATTGCGACACTTGTCCTGCAGAGTTTCGTTGCGATGAGCCGCATAGAACTTGTACTGTTTTTCAATCAGCATGATGATCCAACCAGGCAAGGTTTGCGAAGCGTCAGCGACCCGAGTTTCCATGAATCAGGGACAACAGCTCAGCTCGGCTGGCAGCATTCGCTGCAAATGTTCCTCGCATGGCGCTGGTCACTGTCATGCTGCCCTGCTTTCGCACTCCTCGCATGGACATGCAGGAGTGTTCAGCCTGCACCACAACCCCGACAGCCTTTGTGCCCAGCCTCTCCTCCAGCAGGTCGGCGATCGTCTTGGTCATACGTTCCTGCACCTGAGGTCGACGGGCGACTTCTTCGACCAGCCGCGCCAGCTTACTGAGCCCCGTGACACGCCCGTGAGGGATGTAGGCCACGTGAGCAACACCACGGAATGGCAGCAGGTGATGTTCGCACATGCTGTTGAATGTGATGTCCTTGACCAGTACCAGTTCGTCGTACTGCTCAGGAAAGACCCGATGCAGATGGCGCCCCGGGTCAGCCCGCAAACCCGAAAACAGTTCGGCGTACATGCGAGCTACTCGCGCGGGGGTATCGAGCAACCCTTCGCGATCCGGGTTTTCTCCGACAGCCGCCAGGATCTCGCGGACTGCACGCTCGATCCGGGGCAAGTCCACTGGCTTCAATGGCGTTGACGGAACCAGTGGCGTGGAACTATGGACGCAATCATCAGACTCAGACATCGAATCGTTCACGTGGAAATCCCGAAAAGTTGTGTAACCTGCTGCGTATCGTAGGAGTCGCTGGGGTTGAGGTCAAACCGCTTGGAACAGTTCACGTCTGATATTCCCGTGCCGGTGTTGATTGACCGGATTTGTTGATCAACTCGAAAAATCACTGCGATTGCGATAAAATCGCGTTGATTGGTTTTGAGACAAGGAATTGCATGAACGATCAGTTCCAACGTGACGAGGATTTCTCTCGCCGGAAATTCCTGAACCTGGCCGGCGCGGGGTTCGGCAGCGTTGCGCTGGCAGCCCTGCTCCGTGATGATGGATTGCTTGCAGCAGATTCTGCTGTCACAAATCCCCTGGCACCCCGGTCCGGACATTTTCCAGCCACAGCGACAAACGTCATCCAGATCTTCTGTCCCGGTGGTCTCAGTCATGTTGATACGTGGGACCACAAGCCTGAACTCGATCGCCAGCATGGCAAACCTTTCGACCCGGAACTTGGGAAGCAGACCTTTGCCGGGATCGCCGGGAATTTTTCGCGGAGTTTCTGGACGTTTCGTCAACATGGAGAATGCGGTCGCTGGATCAGTGATCTGTTTCCTCGGTTGGCGGGGTATGTCGATGACATGGCGTTCATCTATTCCATGCAGAGCAAATCTGCCTTGCACGGACCCGCGATGTTCATGGCCAACAGCGGATTCATCCGGCCCGGTTTCCCCTGCATGGGGGCGTGGGTGACGTATGGGCTGGGAAGCGACAGCAGCAATCTTCCGGCATTCGTTGTCTTGCCAGACACGCGAGGTCTGCCTCCGGGTGGGCTCGCAAACTGGGGCGCAGGTTTTCTGCCTGCAGTTCACCAGGGAACAGTCATCGAGACATCAACACAGCGTCCGCCGATCGCAGATCTGTTTCCTCCCGCCGATCGTGCGGTCTCGGCCGATGCCGAGCGTGACAGTCGTCAGTTTCTGCAACTGCTGAATCAGGCCCATTCGCAAACTCGAGGTGATTCGCTGCTCGACGCCCGGATTGCGGCCTATGAGCTTGCGGCGAGGCTGCAGTTGAGTGCCCCGGAAGCCGTCGATCTTTCCAAAGAAACGGAAACAACTCTCAGACCGTACGCTCTGGACGATGTGGATGCGGGGCCATTCGGTCGTCAATGCCTGTTGGCACGGCGACTGGTCGAACGAGGTGTCCGATTTGTTCAGATCTTCTGTGGAGCGGAGAATACATCCTCCAAAAAGATCCGGCCGAACTGGGACAGCCACGAAGATATTGTGCGTGACCATGGATACTGGGGGCGGATCCTGGACACCGGGGCCAGCGCACTGCTATCGGACCTGAAACAACGCGGCCTGCTGGAATCGACGCTGGTGATCTGCACCTCCGAATTCGGCCGCCAGCCGTTTATGCAGGGATCTCAAAAAGGTCGGGATCACAATCCGGGAGTCTTTACCGCGTGGATGGCAGGAGGTGGCATTCGCGGCGGAACCAGCCATGGAACCAGCGACGAAGTCGGTTTCAAGGCTGCCGAAGATCCGTGTTACAGCTATGACCTGCACGCAACGGCCTTGCATCTGCTCGGACTGAATCACGAAAAGCTGAGTTTCTACCATAATGGTATTCAGCGCCGTCTGACCGATGTTCACGGTGAAGTGATTCGCGGGATCATTTGATTGTCCCGCACCTGCAGGAATTTTTACGTAAAAATTGCTATGATGCCGCCGTCAACTTGTTGCCCCTCTGGCCGCGAAAATCACATCATTGGATCGAGAATTTGACGACGCTCTCTGGCACACCGACCGCCAAGCATTTCAGAACAGACTCGTTTCTGCCATTACTTCTGGCACTGATTGCGACGCTTCTGGTCACTCCGATTGCTGAACCGCTGCCGCTCGCCGCGGGTTCCATTGCCGTCGTCGCTCAATTGGCTGGCCTCTACGCGGTTCGCCATAACAAATCCATGCGTATAGCGGCGATTGTTGGAATCGTGACATGCATTCCACTGCGACTCGCTGCGCAATGGAAAGGTGAGGAATATCCGCTGCTGATCGTCGCATCGCATGTCGCGGGCGGATTGTACTTCGCCGTTCTGACTGTGGCCGTGCTGATCCGGGTCATTGCTCACCAGCGAGTGACCTCTCACACTGTGATTGGTGCAATCTGCGGATACCTTCTGATCGGATATGTCTTCACGTTCGGATATCTTGTCGTGGTCTTCATCGATCCGTCCTCCATTCACATCAATGGGCAACCGCTGGGAGTGGAACGGGTGACCAATATCGGCGAGCACATGGCAGAATTGTTCTATTTCAGTTTCATTACGTTGACGACTGTTGGCTATGGTGACATCGTTCCGGCCTGCCCGGTCACCCGAATGCTGGTATTGATCGAGATCCTGACAGGACAGTTGTATCTTGCTGCGTTTGTCGCCCGACTGGTTGGAGCGATGAGCAACCCGGCGTCAAACTCGCATGAATCCTGATCGGCGAGCTTCAGGAGTATTCCTGACGGAACATTTGTGTGATATACCGCAGTATTGGAAACGGGCCGATTCAGAATGAGGGTTCCCGCGTTTTAGGTAGTGAGATTCACTGATGGATTCTGAAACTTCTGATTCCGCATCCCACGTCAGGGTGGAACGAACCGCTCTGGAACTGGTGGCTGGCAAACTGCTTCAGCGTAAGGGAATGTTTGCGGTCGAGGCTGAAATTGTCGTCCATCGAATGATCGAAGCGGATCTGATGGGGCGTGCCCGGGACGGGGTTGGCTCGCTGCCCGATTTTCTCGATGCCATGGACCTGGGCGATATCGATCCTCGCGCGCGATTGATCACTGTGACCGATGCGCCCGCTATTGCGGTCCTGGATGGCAGCACGGGAATGGGGCACGTCGCCGCATCGCGTGGCATGCTGATGGCGGTCGAAAAGGCCAAGTCGGGAGGAATCGGCAACGTCATCATTCGAAACAGTCGGCCCGGTGGGGATCTGGCCACCATCGCCGCACTGGCGACCAGTCAGGGGTTGATTGGACTGGTCCACGTCAGCATGGAACTCGATTCCGAGGGAAACCCGCTCGAAAACATGGCGTGGTCACTTCCGGCAGCAACAGGATTGAAGCCCCATCTGAGCCGCAGTAATCGAAACGCACTTGGCGGTGAAATGTCACTACTGTTTGGAACGCTTTGCTCGGGGCTAGCGGGGGTTGATTCACACTCACGAAAGCGAAAGCCTGTCTGGGTCGCCAACGTGGTCGAATACAGCGTGACTGCCATCAGTCCTGAGAAATTCGGTCAGGCAGACTCATTGCTGGAAAAGTGGCAGACGCAGGAAATGGTTCCAGTAGCAGCCGCCGAAGAAAAGCCAACCGTTCCACTTCTGTTAACAGTAGCAGAACGGCTGGCGGGATTGGCAACAAAGATCAAACTCGCACTGACGTGGTAAGCCTCGTGTCATGTTCACGTCGGACAAGATTGCGATTTCGCCGATCGGAATAATTTCGACTACAACTTCTTCTCAACCCCAAGTTGATGGAAGTAGTGAGTGACGTTGGCCTGGTTCTTCAGCAGCCAGTCGATTCCGGGTTCGTTATGCATCGCCTTGTGGATGGCTTTCGCCGTCGCCTGACGATTGGTTTCAAACAGGATGTTGTGATCGACTTCGACTTCGGTCACGCTCGGGTCGAGCCACACAGAGACGATGATTCCCAGATCATTCGCCTTTTCCTTGGGAATGTCGCCAGCTCGCACGGCGTCAAGAACGCCGTTGGCAATTCCTGCCTGGACCGATCCCATCAGGATGTTCGTGTATTTGGTGCTGTTCACGGTCACTTTGCTGACCATCAGAGTCACTGGCCGAACCTGAACGTCGCAGTTGAGGATCGCGAAAACGCGGGAGTGTCCACGGGTCTGGTCCCCGATGAGATTTGCAATCGCGAATCCGACGGGGCCATCGAGTTCACCAACCACCACTTCGGGTTCGGCTGCCGAATACGCTGGGGCTGCTTCGACGAGGGCTTCACCGGTTCGCAACACGATTCGTTCTGTCGCCGCGGATCGCTTGGGTGACTTCTTACTGACAGATTTCTTCTTAGGCATGTGTGCTGCTTCCTGATGACAGTTGTGTTTTATCTGATGAAGGGCAACTTCCCGTTCTTTGAACCGACCTCCGGTTTCACAGCGCGGAATGAAATCAGATGCGCCGGCCGATTTCAAGTGCCACCCATGACTGAATTTCCGACGATCCAAGCCCGTTTTTGATTGCGATTGACTCGCGACATCTCTTCGATCAAATCAAAACCGCCCGACACCCCTCGACAATCCGGTCTGTGGCGAACAGAATGGACCGGTGGGATGTTGGGCAAGATGCAGAGATTTGTTTGGTGGCGATCGAACATCAGGTGGTCACGGAAGGATGTACTCATGCGAACAGTGGCGCTTCTGTCGTGTCTGTTCCTGTTCATGGTTTCAATCAGGGGCTGGTGCCAGGATTCTGATTTCAATGCCAGCGAAGATCAGGATGAACAGGTTCGGCGGATCGTCGAAGAACGGCGACGCCGCGAGGCCGAAGCCGCTCGCATTCCGACTTCCACCGATGGCGGGGCAACAGTCGAGCCTGAGATTCTCGAGCCAATCCTCGACAAGACGCTCGGCCTTCGATTCGAGGAACGTGATGCCTATTTCCGGATCCTTGAACTGGCTCGACAGACACCGTTGACCGAGCAGCAAGCCATCGCGAGAGATTTTCGCGAAGCACGGCGGTTGAGTAATCCGCGTCACGCCAAACGTAAACCGGAACTGTTTCCGTCGCTCGTCGATGTCATCAATAACCCTGACATTTACCGAGGGCGTCCCGTGTCGCTGCATGGAGTTCTTCGAAAGCTGACAAAGTTTGACCCCGGCAAAAACAATCGAAACATCGGCGAAGTCTATGAAGGCTGGATCTACACCGACGACAGTCATGCCAAGGCCGCCAAAAATGACAAGACAAAGCGCCGTAACGAACCGGGAGCTGCCAAACATGAAGAAGAACTCGAAGATGTGATCGTTCCCACGGTTGTGATCTTCCAGGGAAAGCCGGAAGGCTTGAATGTGGGTGGTGACATCGCGGAAGAAGTTCGGTTTACGGGCTATTTTTTCAAGCTCTATCAGTACGAATCTCAGGATCGCTTTTCTGTCGCGCCACTCTTTCTGGCGGGAGCCGTCGAATGGCGTAAAGGCCCCCAGAGCTACAAGGCACAATCATTAGGAGCCGAAGTCTACCTGCTCGTGACGCTCGTGTTTGTCGTCATCGCATTTGTCTGGTATCAGGGAAATCGGCGCGAAATGGCCAGTGCGATTCATCCGCAGGAAGCGAATTTTGCACAGTTTCCTCCCGTAGAACTGCCCCGATCATTTGGTCCGCAAGACGCGAATTCCCAATTGAAAGAGACTCACGACGAATAGGGGCGACGCCTTCTGTCTGATCGTAGATCAGTTCGTCAAACAATCGCTCAATGCGGTGATCCACGCTGAAGAAAATCGGGGCATGATTCCAGAGGCGACTGACCATCTTGATGTCTCCTTTCGATCACCGCACGGGCACGAATGGGTTCGGATGGCGTGGAAATCCCCAACTGGCCGCCAAGGCATCAGCGGCTTCCTCGATATCGCTGATTTCACCCCAGCCGCCATTTCTGAGAAACGCATGAGCAAACTCGTGCGCGATCACGTAGAACGCGAATTCTTCGGGGCAGTCTGCCAACCGGGGCCGCAGAACAACACAGCGACTCTCACTTCCAATCGGACCGGGGCTCGGCATCCAGAGTGACCAGCCCTCGCCGGGAACGTAATTCTCCAGGGTAATGCGAAATCGAGGATCTTCGAGGAAATCTCGCTGGACGTCATGCGGCAAAAGGTCCAGCACGATCCGCACCCGGTTTTGAAGAGGTTCGCAACCGGCAAACGATTCCAGATGTTGAGAAAAGATTTGAAGTTCCTCCCTTGGACAAGCAACGTCGCCCAACACACCTACTCGGACAGCGGTCAATTGGTTATACTCTCTTCAGGCACGGAGCAGTACCGTCATTGATTTCATCGCCTGCGGAGCCAGCTTGAAATGTCTGAGGAAGTGAAGCGGAGTAAGATCGAGGTCATCAAGGAAAACAGCCGACAGTTGCGAGGCACGCTGGCGGAAGAATTGAAGCATGACCACGAATTCTGTGGGGATTCTGAGCAACTGCTGAAGATGCACGGGATTTACCAGCAGGATGACCGCGACAGTCGCAAAGCCAAGAATGCCGATGGCACAGCCAAGGGCAAGCAGTTCATTTTCATGGTGCGGACGGCAATTCCCGGTGGAAAAGTCACTGCCAGCCAGTTTCTCGATCATCTGGATCTGTGCGAAAAATACGGCAATGGAACTCTTCGCGTGACAACTCGACAGGGTTTTCAGTTGCACGGGGTGATCAAGTCCCATCTGAAAGAAGCTGTCAAAGGGATCAATGACACCCTGCTGACGACGCTTGCCGCGTGCGGTGACGTCAAGCGAAACGTGATGGCATGCCCTGCACCAATCAAGAACAATCCGGCCCATGATCAGATGCAGTCATTGGCGGATCAACTGGCCGAGCACCTGAAGCCGCGGACGTCGGCCTATCACGAAATCTGGCTGACCGACGAGAATGGCGAACGAACCAACGTCGCCGAATTCAAGCCGGTCGACGAGCCGATTTACGGTCAGTTTTATCTGCCGCGAAAATTCAAGATCGCTCTCGCGTTGCCAGAAGACAATTGCATCGATCTGTACTCAAATGACCTCGGTTTTCTGGCGATCGTCGAAAACAATCAGATCCGCGGATACAACGTGCTGGTCGGCGGTGGCATGGGCAAAACACCGTCCGCAGAAAAGACCTTCGTTGCTCTCGCGCAGCCGCTGGCATTTGTGACTCCCGATCAGGTCATTTCCGTCTCCGAAGCGATTGTCAAAGTTCAACGCGACTTTGGGAATCGCGAAGATCGCAAGGTCGCCCGGTTGAAGTACCTGCTTCACAACCAGGGGCTCGCATGGTTCAAGTCCAAAGTTGAAGAATACTACGGCAAGCCGCTACCGGCCCCGCTCGATGTCCATGCGACCGGCGTTGACGATCATATCGGCTGGCATGAACAAGGGGATGGCAAGCTGTTCCTGGGGATCAACATCGAGTGCGGTCGGATCAAGGACGAAGGGGCTCTCAGAATCAAGACGGGCCTGCGAGCCATCCTGAAGAAATACGGAATGCCAACTCGCCTGACCGCTCTTCAGGCCGTCATCCTGTGCGATATCGATCCCAAGGATCGAGCTGACATCACACAATTGATGGTCGATCACGGCATCAAGCAGGATCACGAATTGACGCTGATTCGGCGCTACTCAATTGCCTGCCCTGCGTTTCCGACATGCGGACTCGCCGTCACGGAATCTGAACGTGCTCTGCCGGGCGTGATCGATCGGCTTGAAATCGAAATGGCTCGGCTTGGCATCTCCAGCGACCGAATCTCTGTGCACATGACAGGTTGCCCCAACGGCTGTGCACGGCCTTACACGCCAGATATCGGGTTCGTCGGCAAGACACTCGGTAAGTACACGATCTACCTGGGTGGGAACGCTCAAGGAACTCGGCTGGCCTACATCTACAAGGACATGATTCCCGAGGCCGATATCGTGACCGCAGTAACCCCGGCGCTGAATTACTACAAAGCAAACCGACAGTCGGGCGAATCGTTTGGGGATTTCTGCCACCGCAAAGGAGCAGAAGACCTGCAAACGAACGGCGCTTGATCGAATCGCCTGATCTCCGTCACACGGACGCACTGTCCGTGTGACTTCGGTTGAAACTGTCGGCTTACCTATTGGATGACAGGTCTGACGTATGACAGTGAGCGTCGCTCGTCCTGACGCAACGAATCTGGTTCTGCGAACGTTCGGCCGAACGTTGCATCCAGACATGTTGTGTCATCACAACCGTCTGTCTCTCAGCCTGCCGGGAATGTCAGTGGATGTTCGCCTGATCGCGGCAGGTCACGCCTTGATCGTGAAAACGGACGTTCAAACCCTGACAGAATTGATGTCGGATGGCCATGAAGAGCATCCGATTCGTGGCCGACTGCTTGAACAGAAGCTGAAAGGCTGCCGCACGGAATCCGTGCAGTTCGAATCCGGATTGCGTTACGACGTCAGTTGTACGCTGGAACGAATGACACTGTCCGTATTTTTGAGGCAAAACGAAGAACTGGTGGCGGATGGTCCGTCTGCTAATTTGTTTGCAGAGTTTCCCGGTAAGAATCGTTTCAGTCCAGGGCCGCTCAGTCTGGTGCGACTGGAAGCGTGCCGGAACAGCGTCATTGTTCACGCGTTTCATACGTTTCCAGACCAGTTAGTGGTGATCAAGACTCAATCGCTGGTGGAATTCGAGGCCTGATCTCGCGAACGTTTCAGCAGACTATCAACCTTTCAATCGGATGCAGCTCCGGCAGGATGCCATGGAAACTCATCGCGTCGTAATCATTGGAGGTGGGTTTGGCGGGCTGAATGCAGCTCAGTCGCTTGGCGGGGCTCCGGTTGAAGTCACTCTGGTTGATCGACGGAACTTTCATCTGTTCCAACCGCTGCTGTATCAGGTAGCGACGGGTGGCTTGTCCCCATCGAATATTGCGGTGCCAATCCGCTCGATCGTTCGTCGTCAGAAAAACTGTCGAGTTCTGATGGGTGAAGTCATCGACTTTGATTTGAATCGTCGTGTCGTCAAAACTCAAGAGGGGGAACTTGCGTACGACACCCTGATCGTTGCAACAGGCTCACAGACGGGCTACTTCGGCCATAATGACTGGCGCCAGCGTGCCCCGGGACTGAAGTCGATCGAAGATGCACTCGAAATCAGGCGGCGGATACTCAGCGTGTTTGAAGCGGCCGAGCAAGAGTCTGACCCAGCCCGACGAGCTTCGATGCTCACGTTCGTGGTCGTGGGAGGCGGGCCGACAGGAGTGGAGCTGGCGGGAACCTTGTCCGAAATCGCTCGGCATACGCTGCGACGCGAATTTCGTCGCTGTCAGCCGGAAGACGCTCGCATCATCATCGTCGATCTCGCTCCTCGGCTTCTGGGGGCATTTCCAGAAGATCTTTCGACCGATGCTGAGCGTCAACTGAAGCAGATGCGGATCGAAGTGCGGACTGGAACAACGGTTCAGCATCTGGATGAGAAGACCGTTGTCCTGCGAACGGGAGATCAGTCAGAGACGATCGCAGCCGATACGGTCTTGTGGGCTGCAGGAGTCGATGCTTCACCTTTGGGGAAGGCTTTAGCGACTGCTGCGTCTATGGAGTTATCACGTGGTGGCAGAATCGCGGTCGAGCCACATTTGCACCTGCGATCTTATCCCGAAGTTTTTGTGATCGGAGACCTGGCACTCACCAACGACCAGAACGGCAAGCCATTGCCCGGAGTGGCTCCAGTGGCAATTCAACAGGGGAAATATGTTGCAAACCTCATTCGAGCGAGGATGAAGAAGAGGTCTATGCCGGAGTTCCGTTACTTCGATTACGGAAACATGGCAACGATTGGCCGCTCAGCTGCTGTCGCTCAATTGGGGAGCTGGAAATTCCGTGGGCGAATTGCGTGGCTGTTGTGGCTCTTTATTCACTTGATGCAGCTCGTCCGGTTTGAGAACCGGATTCTCGTCCTGATCCAATGGGGCTGGAACTATCTGACATTTAACCGATCGGCACGTTTGATTACTGAGACATGTGCTTCTCACACGGACGACTCGCCAGTCGATTGAGGACGCGTTTTCCGTCGCAATGTCGGCTGCGTCGCATGTTGCGATGTTTCAGCGCGGCGTGACTTGCTGCAGATTATTTCGGTAGGGCGTGAACGGTATACCAGCCTTCACGGTGAATCAGCTTTTCGCCGGCTTCCGAAGTCAAATTACCAAGATCCATTTCATAGACCATGCCGTTTGGATGGGCTTCCACTGGCAGTGTCAGCGAGATTGTTTTGCGATCCGGTGAGAGTTCGGCCTGTGTGACCGGAATAACCTTCTCGTCCGTCGGATTTGCTCCGTAATTGCTTGTGTACGGAAAGTAGTAACGCTTGAAACGGATTTTTTCTGGCTCGAGTCTGGTTTCAGCAGACAACGGTTTCGTCAGTTGCACGACGAAACCAGTACCACCTTTCCGCAGGTGCATCGATTCAATAGCCATTGGTGTTTTTCCGTCGAAGGCAAGACGGGTCAGGCCTGACGTGAGCGATGCCATGTAAAGCTGATGATCAGGACCAAACTTCATCCGTTCACAACCGAGCGGTTGGCCGTCGACAAATCGGAAACATGCTCCCTGATATTCTCCATTCACCTTTTCCAGCGCGATTCTCAGGATCCCAGGATTCGCACCGTAGCCGACGTCTCCGACAAACATCTGGTCAGAGAACGGACCAAACTTCCCTGCAGTCGTGTCGCAGACAGGTCCTGAACTGCTGCGACTGAGGTTGTACGGGAGCCACAAAGTACTTTTTCCGTCGGGATAAGACTCTTTCGGCAGAGCATCGGACTTTGTCTCGGGGTGCCCATAGAATCGGCCGGGGACGACATGAGCCAGCTTGCAGGCCTGGATCCAGTCCCCCTGATTATCGGTATAAAAGACATCTCCATTTGGGCCGCGCCCGATCCCATTGGGTGTCCGACAGCCTCTGGCGATCTCTTCCAGCTTTTCTGTGTCGTGGGCGACTCGCATCACCGATCCACGCCAGCGACCCAGGCTGACTAATCCGGGGTGAGTCCAGAAATTCCCCGTGTTCAGAGTGAACCAAAGATTCTTTTGAGGATCGGTTGCAAGGCCGAAACAGTACTCGTGCCAACCCGTCGACAGCCCCCATCCCGTTGCCACAGTCCGAAACTGATCCACGACTCCATCGCCGTCCCGATCGATCAATTCTGTTATTTCAGGCTTTTGGGCGACGTATATCCGGCCATCAACGATCGCCAGTCCAATCGGGTGATAGAGCCCCGTCGCATACCGTTGCCAATGAACCTGATTGGTGCGTCCTGGGGGAGGAATACGAGTGCGCCAGATTTGTCCTTCAGTCATCGCAATGGCATACATGACTCCATCGTCACCGAAGGCGATGTCGGACGGTCGGCAACTGGGAAATGGACTGGGAATCGACTCCAGAACATAGCCCGGACCGGCATCGGGGCGAATCGCACCAATCGCGTTTTCGAACGGAGCCCGACCGCTTTCATCTCCAACCTTGGTCCATGACAGACCATCGTTTGAGACTTCGATTCGGTATGCATTTGGCAGTCGATCACGGCATTGGCCTGTCCGATCCCGAGCCCAGACAATCTTGCGGAATTCCTGTGGCTCGGTGAATTCGATCTGAGCCCAGCCTCCTCCTCGCTCTGCACTGATCCAGCTATGATTGTTACCGAGCTTGCCGTCGTTCAGGTGGGGGATCTGGTGAATCGGATATCCCGCAATCACTGTCGAAGCACTCGCCTTCCCTTTTACCGCCAGGTTCACGTCGGGATCGGCCCCGTAGACCTCAAGCTCATCAATGCCCGGTTCGGAGTCGTCGGTCGTATGAGTGACGACGAACCGCAGGAATTTTCCTTTTGACGACGGGAATTCGTCGATGTTTTCCTTGGGATTCACTCCGGGACGCATTTTGGCAACCGGTGTCGCAGGCATATCTGAGGCTGGCGGAGGCAGCGTTGCCGGGGTGCGCGGTTGATCAAACGTCGCGTCAAGCGCCGGCGGATTGGAAACGAGAGAGGCTAATTCTTCGGCTTTCGGTTCGGTACGCCGTCCCTGATATTTCCAGTTGTCAAATCGAACCGACGTAGGCTTCTGTGGATCGCTCGATGCACGAACGATCAACTTGCGATCAGTTCCGTCGTTGATTGACCAGACTGCCGAAGTTTCTGCGAACGCTCGGACAACACGAATGATTTCACCAGTCTTGAAACTGACCAGCGGCGTGTTTCGGATTTCTGGTCCGCTTGTGGACGCGCCTTTTTCATCGAAAAAGCGAGGATTTTCAGTCACGTTGAGCGGAATCGAGACCTGAGTTCCTGCGGGGAGTCCCTTGAATTGAAACTCACGCGCCACGCCGTGCCATTCCGGACGTGATTCCACGCGAACATTCTCGGTGACACCGACGAGGAATGATTTGACTCGCAGTCGATATCGCAACTGGATTGAGCCTCGACCGATATGATACCCTTCGAATCGCGTCCCGGTATTTGGGTCACTCGTGAGGGCGGGTTCAAACGATTCCCAGGCCGCATCGTGCGCGAAACGGAATTGCAGTGGAGCGGAAGCAATCGCACCAGTATCAGCGAGGCCACCGTCGCGATGCCAGTACAGACCAAAGTAATTCTGAGGCGATTTCTTCACGAATCCGCCTTGCCACGTCGCGACCGTTGCGAGTTGGTTCGCGTCGAAGACCAGCGTTCCTCCCACAAATCCCAAAGCAGCCCCGTGTGGATATTTCGCATTGCCCTCAACCGTGATTTCGCCTCGCTGTACGACCGGTTGCCAGGGAAGAGGATCATCGGGGATTTTCAGAGCCAGAGGATCTGGCGGGGGCTGCAACTGGCGGGCGCGATCCTTACCACCTTCTTTGATCTCAATCAGGTAGCGGACAAGATCCAGAAATTGCTGTCTGTCGCGCAACAGGTTCATCTGCCCCGACGGCATCAGGGATTTCTTCGTCACAATGCGCTCTTCGATCTCTTTCCGCTCGATCGAAATCAGACGATCTGGTTGAGTCGCGTCGCGAACGATGAGTGTGTCATCGGTTTCCTCGACCGGAAGCCCCGTGACGACTTTTCCATCCAACGTCGTAATGGTGACCGTCGCATAGGCTGGTGCAATTGTTTTAGAAGGATCCAGCAATGCTTCGACCAGGGCCGCATCGGTAATCTGAGGAGAAAGCTTCGTGAGATCAGGGCCGATCGTCTCAGGTCGATCACCGACGCTGTGACACGTCGAACAGGCCATCGCTCGCGCATAGAAGATCACAGCACCTCGCGCTGGATCACCAACCCTTCGTGCATCCGCAGCCAGAACTTGATGTGTCTCGGTGGAAAGTCGCTCTTCCAGCGACTGAGCGATGACAACGGATTCTGCGGTTAAGATCGACAGAACGGTACAGACGATCAGAATCAATTGCCTGACTGGTCCTCGTTGGCGAAGCAGCATGGAACGGTTCGTCATCGGTGTCACTCACTGCGGATGGGCGAAGTTGCAAGACCTAATGCGTCAGACGACTCGCCACGGGAGTTCTTTCCCGGCCAGACCTGCCTTCAAGTTTTCGACGGTCATCTGCTGCATGCGATGACGCGTTCGATTTGACGCACTTCCCAGATGCGGAACGATAATGACGTTGTCGAGTTCCAGGAGTGGATGATTGCGAGGCAGCGGTTCTGGTGCGGTGACATCCAGTGCTGCAACAGCGATTCGCTTGGACTTCAGTGCTGCCAGCAATGCATCGTGGTCGACCACACCGCCTCGAGCGACATTGACGAGGATGCCTGTTGGTTTCATCAGCCCCAGTTCTCGCTGACCAATCAAGTTGGTCGTCTCGGGCGTCAAAGGACAGTTCAGTGTGACGAAATCGCTTTCGGCCAGGAGTTCGTCGAGCGATGCGTAGGTAACTCCCAGTTCACGTTCCGCGTCTTCATCACGCCGCCTGTTGTGGTAAAGGATTTTCATATCGAACGCCCGGGCTCGTCTGGCCACCTGCTTTCCGATTCTCCCCAATCCCACGATACCCAGAGTGCTCCCTGACACTTCGTAACCGATCATGAACGAAGGATCGTAATGAACAAACGCTGGCGAGCGAGCGAATTTATCGCCAACGACGACGTTGCGAGCGGCTGCCAGGAGCAGCGCCATCGTCATGTCGGCCGTGGCCGCGTCGAGGCAACCCGGCGTATTGCCAACGAGGATTCCTCGTGACTTTGCCGCCACACAGTCAATATGATCCACTCCTACGCCGTGGTTGCTGACGATCTTCAGATTCGGAGCACGATCCATCAGCGGACCATCGACGCGGGGATGGCCGTAAGTGATGAATGCCACGGCACGCTGGAGAGCCTGTGATGTGGGGCTGTCGTCCCAATCCAGGATTTCGATATCTGGTCCCAGCATCTCCAGCAGGCTTGGAGGAAGTCCATCTGCCATAACAGGCGTGCGCGTCGTCGACATTGAAGATCTCGGTTTTCTGGTAGAAACATTTTTCAGAACGGCAGAATTCTAATGGAATGAGCGGCACTCCGTCAGTCAACGGGATCGAGTACCGATGATCACGGCTTCTCTGAGCCGATGACCTGGAATTCCTGAAACGCCGTGTTTTCTCCACCTGCGGTTTCCGTCGCTGCAGCCACCGACCAGATCAACCACCGGAATGATCCCAAAGGCTGGCCGCCGGCCTGTCGAATACTGGTTGCAGCGAATCGCGCCTCGTCAAATGCCGCGCTATCGACTTCACAGATCGGGACAAAGGACTTTACGTCTGTCACGTTCCAGCCGGGATCCCCATTGGAGTTGCTGCCGTAGACGACAAATCGTTGTCGTCCTCGATTTTCATTCTGATTAAACGAAAACGTGTTGATCTGCCGTACGGTGTGGGCTGCACCAAGATCGAGTTTGTACATCCCGTTTTGTATGCCGTTGCCAAAGACCGGGCCATAGTTGCGAGTCAGCTTACCATCGGTCAGGACGCTGACGGGTTCGTTCATTGTTCCCGGTGATGTGCTGCTGATTCGTCCAGACAGTAGAGATGGCTTCGCCGCAATGGGAATCGTTTTGAACTCCGACGCATCGGCTCGTTCGGCGACAGAATAGGCGTAGTCGCGTAACTCGATCGACATCAGTTTCTGCTTGCGGTACAGGCTCACATTCAAGGGGCTTCCGGCGGCGGCATTGACTGCTTCCTGCAGGCTGGCGAGATTCGTCACAGGCTTGCCGTTACAGCCGACAACAACATCTTCGTTCATGAAGCCGGCCGCTGCAGCAGCACTGCTGGCTCGAACTTGCTGCAGCAGCACACCTGTTTCATTCGGCAGCCCATAGGCAGATCGGTCTCCCAAACCCGATATGTCTCGGGCCTGTGCCTGCCAGATGTAATGAGTCCGTTTTGCTTGTGGCTTCTCGGATCCTGAGGCTGGACGATTCAGACGGGGAATCTCAGGGGTGCGGGCGAGTGCCTTCAGTTTTGGACGCTGCACACCGAACTGGTCCATCGGAAAATTCACGAACCCCAGGGCCAGCGCCGGTGAACCGTCGCGAACCCGGAAATCGCCGTTTTCCGGGTCTACGAATAATGCATCGGCTTCGATCGAATGTTCATCTCGTTTGGACTGCCCTGCCAGTTTTGCTGCCGGTCGAGACGCAAGTCCCGCGAAATGGACCAGATTAAAATCCATTTCGCGTCCCCAGGCCGTTGCGGGCATGCCACCTGCAGGAAGGTAGTGATCGGTCAGCATGATGTTGCGTCGAACCACATCCTGGCTGTGCTTGTACCAGACATGCGGATGAAATCCATTGTTGATAAAGATGTTGTTTTCGACGGTGCGGTAAAAGCCCTCGCGCAGTTTCATCCCGCCAGCGAGGCATAGGTTATTGATGAGATGATAGTTCGTTGAGCCGTCGTCGAGATCGACATCCCAGCCATGATCACACCGCCAGCGATTGTTACGGATCACGACAGTTTTGTTGGCATCCAACAGCGGCAACTTCTGTTCTGCTTCCCAGAGCTTGTCGTCATTCAGGTTCAACCCTGCCAGATTCCAGAAGCGATCACGCCCCCACGAATTGAACGACCCGTGATCACCCGTCTCTTTGACCGTATCGAAGATGTCACAATGTTCAATCAGGTGCCCTCCCCAGCAGCCATCGCCGATATTGATGCCTGCTCGTGGCACGTCGTAAAGAGAACAGTGCCGTACCGTGATTCCCTGCGACAATTCGATTTGCACAGGCGATGTCTGTTTTTCAACGCGTCCTGTTTGATAGATCAGACAATCTTCGACGAGCGAGTCGGCCGGGTAGTTATCGCTCTTTGGGCCGGGCGTCCGGTCCAGTGTTCCGTAGGATTGAGATTTGTCATTCCAGTCACGGGGAACTCGAGCGGCATCGCGATCTCCAACGAATGCGACACCATTCCCGCCAGCTTGAGCGATCAGGCATCCCCGGACAGTAATCCGTCTGTTGAAGTTGTTGACGAAAACCGCGTTGCCTCCCACCTGATCCACGGTGCAATCTTCCAGCAGGCAGTCTTCTGCGCCGTCAAACAGGATCGCCCCGCCGCGATAAGTCGTCCAATCGCTCCGGACGAGTGGCTCCTTGTTTTCCATGAATGTTCTGGCCGCATGTCGAAACGTGATCCCCTTTATCTGAATTGAGCGAACGGGATTCGCCATGGTGCCGCGGAATTCGACCAGGTGTCGCAGCCTGACGGCCTCAATTGTTGCGGTGGAAAGATCGAGACCAGCGGGGGGATAGAAATAAAGAGTGCTGGTGCCTTGATCGAGAAACCATTCCCCTGGAGAATCCAACTCTTCGAAGATGTTCTCGACAAACCGAAATTGCCGATGCATCCCGGCCGGGCGATTGTTCTGCCAGCCTCCTTCGAATTTCAATGACCCATCGTCATTTTTGCCTGTGATCAGGAAGTGAAACCCACCCCATTCGGCAGCATGCATCGCGTGAATGTATCCTCCTTGCGGATTCTTCCACGAACGAGTCCGCTCAATGCTGATGGCATCAGCGGCATGTCCGTTGTAAACACGCACGTTTGGATCAAGATTCGGATACCGTGCCATCGATTGGCGAACACCGTTCACAAACAACTGGTCGGTGGTCAGCCCTGCAGGAACTTTCGCCATCTGGATGCCGTCGCGCCACGCGGTCCATTTCAATTCGAGTTTTACTCCACCGCTGATGACGACATCTGCGTCCTCGGCCTGATAAGTAATCGGAGATTTCACCGTCCCTGAATCGGCGGACGTGAAGACGAGAGGCGCAGAAAGGTAATAGGTCCCTTTCTTCAGGAAAACAGTCAACGGGACTCCACGTTCACTGGCCCGTCTGGCCTCCTGGCGGGCTCGTTCCAGACTGGCAAACGGCTGAGTCTGGCTCCCCGCATTCGAGTCGCTTCCATCCGGAGAGACCCAGACGCTCTCCGCTCGAAGGACTCCTGTGACGCAAAAGAACAAAACGCAGAATATGCTTGGTGCGTGTCGCGCAACCGTGTCGCGTCGGAACTTGCGTGAGATGCTGAAGTGTGACACCCGTGGGACGCCGCACATAAATCGGATGCGTTTGAGAATGCTCATTGATGCCAGATCCCTGATGATTATTCGAATTTCATCTGACATTGAAGAGCGATTGTCTCCGCAAATCAACAGTTCCGAAAAAAGAGAGACCGTCAACTTCTCGCGTCACGATTGGATGCGAAGCCAGTATTCGCGGCCGCTACCTCATCTAATGCTCGCGTACGCAAAAGACAACATTGACCGTAAACGAGAGTCGGGCTAATACTCGCGAACTCAACCCCAATCACTTTGACACGGAACGAGACTAAACAGTAATGTGCGGCAGAGTTTGAGTGACGCTCGATTCGCGACAACGAGCGACCTGACGATCGGATCGAGCGTCTGAAGCGGCATCAGAATTATTTCAATTCAAGTTTCACCTTGGCCAGATGGACGGTGTCCTTGACGGCATGCACCTCGTGGTAGCTGATCCACAGGTGGCCGTCGTGATGTGCTAGATTCACGCGATGCCATTCCTTCGGGAGTTCGAGGAACTCGGTGAGTTTTCTGGTCGCGAGATTGAATTCGCAAAGTGACGTGTGATACTCCGGGTCGGTCAACCCGGCCACGGCGATGATCCGCTGATCCGGCAAGCGCAGCAGGTTGGCGTGGGCGAACGGCACGTTGCTCGGTTTCCATTCCCACTCGTCGTAGTGCGGTCCCTTGGCCGTCCCCAGCAATCCGGTTTTCCAAGCCGCGTTATGCGCGGACACTTCGTTCGCATTGTATCGGCTCATCAGGCAATGGACCTTATCGCCATCGACAATCATTGCCAGAGTTCCCGGTCGAGTCTCATTGTCGAAGTGGCGTGCGAAGAGGCTCTCGAAGCGTTTCCCATCCGGACTGGAAAACAAATTGATGTCCCAATTGCCGCAGTCTTCGCCGCGCGCAAAACCCAGGGCGACACCCTTGTTCCAGACGACGCGGTTGAGCGCGTATCCATTCGGTCCGGTAATCGGCGTCGGCTCGCTCCAGGCGACGCCGTCCTTCGAGAACCACGCCATTGCTAATTTGCGCGGTGTTGGCTCAGGCTTCGATTTGTCAAAGTTCTCCCACCGCATGGCTCCCTGAGCCGCGATCATCAACTGGCCGTCCGGAGTCAGGCTGAACGAAGGCCGATACAGGATTTTCTTCGGCGTCGGAGAATTGATCAGCGCCTCCGATTCCCATTTGTCGCCATCCGCCGAGGAGATCACACGAAGGGCAGCATCCGTCGATGCCTCGAAGGCCATTTCTTGGCACACGACGAACCAGCGATCTTTGAAACGCACAATGTCGGAGTCACGATTGATCCGCGCCTGATCCCAAATCACCTTTGTGGAGACGATCTCTCCTTTGATCTGCGCGCTGGCCTGGTTGGTCAGCAGGAATTCCGCAAGCACGAGCGTGAACAATGTCGTGATGCTTGTTCGCATGAGATGAAATCCTTGTGTCAGGCAGCGGTCTGGAGTGTTCATTGTGGTGCGAAAAAATCTCTGGTGTTCATCAGAAAGAAAAGGATCTCTTTCGCAGCCACTGCGTGATCAGTCGCATTTTTCAGAAGTGCGACAGCTTGTTTGGATTCGTCGGCCTTGGGGAATCGTGATACCGCGACGAGGTATGCTAGGTCGGCGAATTGTTCGTCAGTCTGCCCTGCCACCATGATGGCTGACGCGCAGGCGGCAGCCAGTTTGTGTGCCTCGTCAGTGAACAACACGATTGGAATCTGGCCGGCGTCGCGCTTCGCGGCGAACTTCCGATGCACCTCGGACAATTGGTCGTGGGCGGTGGCGATGCTCCGATGAAAGGCTTTGTGCTGAACCAGTTCGCGAGTCAGCTTGAGAGTGCCGAGCGGCCGGTTGCTGGTTTCGGCCAACGTCTTCTCGGCTTGCTTCGATTCCTCGTCGGTGGGCGTTCGGCCGAGGCTCAGCAGATAAACCGCCGAGATGACCTGCGGGTCCTTCATCGATGGGTTTTTCTTCAGCACTTTCATCACGAGATCTTTGGTGCTGTGCTGAGTCGCATCGAGATTCTGCCAGTGCGGCTCTTCGGCTTTCAGCGCTTCGTCCGTTTGGCTTGGAGGTTTTGGAGTGCTCTGCGCCGCTGCCGGTTTCGAGGGAGGAGGAGCGACCTTGTTCTCTGGTTGTTCCATCTCGTTCTTAGGCACGAACACGTCGCACGGC
>CAXBSB010000143.1:0-21105 GCA_963977965.1 uncultured Schlesneria sp. | reverse complement strand
CCGACGGTGGTCTTTCACGCAGGGTTCGGTGCCAGCGACAAACGGATTATCACATCATCACTGGATGGGGCCAGGATCTGGGATTCCGCAACGGGGACGGAATTGAGCTGGCTGAAGCACGAAGCAGCCGTTTCGCGAGCGACGCTGAATGCTGACGGATCACTGGCAGCGACGGCGAGCGAAAACATGGTTCGCGTCTGGAAAGTTGACTCGAGTCAAATCGTGGCGACTCCGATCCGTTACTTCGCCGCAGTTCATCATGTGGGTTTCAGTGGTGACGGTCAGCGACTGATCACGTCGACAGACAATGAATTAACCTGGCTCGCTGCCGAAACGAATGGAAAGTGGACACCACGAATTTCCGTCTGGTCCAACGGCAGTTCCTGGAAGACATCGCCACTTCTTAAGAATCCCACGGGGAATCAGATCCGTATCGCGGATTCATGGACTGGCGATGTTCTGGTCATTCGTGACCTGGTCATCGATGAACCAGACAAAGCGTTGCCTGGCCTGGATGCGACAGCCGACAAACTGATTGAAGCGTATCTGAAGCGATTTGCACTCGCATTTGAAGACGAACAAAAATCGCCTGCTCTTCGTCCAGCGATCCCGATCAGCGGGAAATAGCCTAAGTGTTCGACGGTCGTTGTCCACATCCATCGTTACCGTTCAGGATTCAAGCCCAACATGACTCAGGAAATCGCACTCCTCACCCGATCCGGTTTTGACATTCAGGCTGCTGTCCTCGTCGGCAACGCCGCAGAACTGGCCTATGAAGATGACGGAACCGTGATTGCCAACTGGGCTCGGAATAAAGGTTTTACTTCGGCAACCGCGTTCAACCGGGGAAACATCCAGGGGTTCTGGGCGATCTCAGACAACGTCGCACTACTGGCCTTTCGCGGGACCAGCAACATCGGGCAGTGGATTCGCGATGCCCGGTTACTGCCGACCAGTCACCCCTGGGGACCTGTTCACAGCGGATTCAGTGGCGGTATCCAGCAGGTCAACACAGATCTGCAACCGTTCGAAGAAGCCGCGAAGAAAGTGGAGCACGTCTCGGTCACAGGCCACAGCCTGGGAGGAGCCCTCGCCGTCCTGGCCTCAGCACGCCTGAAAGAGCAGGGGATGAATCCCCTCGTTTACACATACGGTCAGCCACGAGTTGGACTGGCGGCCTTCGCAGAGAGATACGACACAGAACTACCTGATCGCCTGTGGCGCTTTATCAATCAAAACGACATCGTCCCACGAGTTCCCCCCGGGTTACTTTATCGCCATTGCGGCACAGTGAAGCGGATCGTACGCCCCGGCGTACTGGAAGCAATGGGACTGAACGAAGCGACCGCCCCTGAACTGGAAAACAGCGACCTTCCCCCATTGACTGAAGAAGAGTGTAACGCGCTGCTGAACCAGTTGGACGAAGCGGCAGAGCCTTCAAGTCTGGAGGGAGTTCAACTAGAGAGTCGCCTGACATCCCTGTTCAGCGACCATTCGATGCTCGCGTACCTGCGATTGCTGAAAGAGATTCGCGATCAGGAGCAAGAGTGAACTCCGATCATGTTCAAGGTGTCGGCCGGTTTACGCCGCAGCTCCGTTTCCCGTGATGAGTTGATTAAGAAAAATGTCCAAACAGAAGTTAAACTCTGATCGCGCTTATAGGGAAGCCAGACAACGCATCGGCAAAAGTGTGCGTGACGGCGACAGACAACTTAATTTGAGTGGTCTCGGAGTTACCACGGTTCCGCCCGAAATCAGACAGCTCACTGCCCTCACACGTCTCGACCTCAACAACAATCGACTTACCGCGATTCCACCCGAGATCGGACAGCTCAACTCGCTCTTACTTCTCGACCTCGCGTACAACCAACTCACCACCCTCCCACCCGAAATCGGACAACTCAACTCGCTCACACTTCTCGACCTCACATGCAACCAACTCACGACGCTCCCACCCGAGATCGGACTGATCAACTCGCTCACGCATCTCTTCCTCCACAACAATCCGGCGTTGGGAATTCCCGATTCGATTCTGGGGCCAAGCATTGGTGAAGTTTTTGCGGGTCAGAGAAAGACTCCGGCCCGGCCGAGCGATATTCTCAATTTCTATTTTGCCCAGAGACGGGGTGCCAAATCGGGGACGTTGCGAGCTGTCAATGAATTGAAGGTCATGCTCGTCGGGCGCGGCGGAGCGGGGAAGACGAGTTTGCGGCGGTTCTTTATGGGGCAGCCTCACAACACGAAAGAGCCCGAAACGCCTGGCATCGCTCTGGACAGATTCACACTTCCGACAATTCACGGAGATGTCACCGTCCGGCTCTGGGATTTTGCGGGACAAGAGATTACCCACGCTCTTCACCAGTTCTTCCTCACCGAAGGCTGCATCTACATACTCGTGTTGGATCCCCGTTCTGATACCGAAATGCAGGACGCTGAGTATTGGCTGGGACTGCTGAATCGCTATTCCAAGGATGCCCCCGTTCTGGTGGCGCTCAATCGCCAGGATGCTCGACAGGGTGGTTACGATATCGATCGCCGAGCGCTAAAAGAACGATTTCCCTCCCTCCACAGCTTCACTCCCACGAACTGCGATCAGCGTGTTGGTTGTGACGAATTGAAACAGCGATTGAGCGAAGCGATCCAGTCGCTGCCAAAAACCGAGTTGCCACAATTGCAGGTTCCACAAACCTGGCTGGACGTGATGCACGCCTGTGCCAGGAAATCCGAAGCAAAGTGTCAGCATCTGACGCTGGAGCAGTTTCAGAAAATTTGTGCTCAAGAGGGCGAAAAGGAGCCGGAGCAGCAAGAGTTTCTTGCTCGCCTGCTGCACAAATTGGGGGCGGTCCTGCACTTTGTCGATGAGCCACGTTTGCGCGATACCGCTGTCCTTGATCCCCATTGGGTGACAGACGGTGTCTACCGCCTGCTGCGCTACAAAGACGGACCCGGCAGTGATGGAACACTCACCCTGGCTGAGGCACTGCAAGCCCTGCCGGGTGAGACCGAACAGGACGCCCGCTATTTCCTCCGTCTGATGGAACGCTTTGAAATGTGCTTTCCTCTGGACGAAGAGGACGCGAAACAGCCTACCAAATGGCTGATCCCCGGTGCCCTCGAAAAGTTCCAACCCGAAGGCGTCACATCCGAATGGCAAAACCCCGCAGCAGTTCGCCTGCGATACGTCTACGACCCACTGCCCGAAGGAGTCATCCCGCGGTTCATCGTGATGACGCACCTGCTGAGCGGCGACGGCAAACCTCGCTGGCGCAATGGCGTCGTCCTGGAAGAAGGCGAAGCCCGCGCGCTGGTTCGTCGGGGTGAGAAACGGAACCACGTCGAAGTCACCGCCCTCGGTCCTGAAGCCGATCGCCTGCGACTGCTGGAAATCATCCAGGGAACCTTCGACCGCATCCACGCGGATCTACCCAATCCCAAACCCGTCGCCGAGATGGAATTGCCCTCAGCACCGGGTGTATACCGTTCGATCGCCGATCTGGAAGCGGCTGAATCGTCTCAGTTCTCCGTCGCCGTCGATACTCCGCAAGGCAAGATGGTCGTGGCGCCAACGACGCTGTTGAACCAAACCTCTGAACAGGAATCGCGCAGCCCAGACCGAATCCCACTGAAGGCGTTCCTGAGCTATTCACATAAAGACAAAAACGCCAAAACGATTTTTCAGTCCAACCTGACAGTGATGACTAAGAAAAAGCTGATTGAGCCATGGCATGATGGCCTGATCGAACCGGGAACGCTCTGGAAAGAACAGATCAATCAAAGCCTGGAGACGATGGAAGTCTTCCTGGGACTGCTCACAACCGAATTCCTCGCGTCCGATTTCATTGAGACTGTGGAACTCGAAGCGGCTCACGCCAAGCGAAAGAAGCAGGGGAATGACTTCCTGTTCTTCCTGATCATGGTCGACGATGTCAGCTTGGCGGCGTTGGAACAGCTTTCCCAATACCAGATCCTGAAACCGGGCGGAAAAGCCATCAGCCAATACAAGAGCCGCAAGGAAGGCTTCAACGTGGCTCAAAAGGAACTTGAGCAGTGGATCCTGAAACTACAGGACGAGAAGAGACGAAGTGGCCCGAAACTTCACGATCAAACGTCCTTCTGAAGCCAGGTAAGATTCAAAAACGAAGTTGATGGACGTGTCGTCGATTCATTTCAACCGAGTGCAGGTAGAACGCCAGACAGAAAGGCACGAGGTTTTGTTCTCTTGTTACAATTGTCGTCTGCCATCGCAGCAGAAAGAATGTTTCACGCCAAGACGCAAAGACGCAAAGAATTCAGGAATGCCGTCGAATCAAATGGCTTGTCTGCCTTGTTCCTTTGCGTCTTAGCGTCTTGGCGTGAACCTTCCGCTGCTTACGTCGTTAATTACGTAAGCTCAGAGGTGCTTGAACTCGTCGAAACGAAATGACTGTCTTCACTGATGCGATTCATATCCGAGTGGTCAAATGAAAACGGTTCGTAATACCACGGATGCCGTGACAACCGTTGAAATGGAGAGTCGCGATATCGTTTTTCTTTGGATGTCCTGTTTATTTTACGCCGTGTTCCCGATTCTGCTTCTCGTGGCATTGTGTGGTTTCAGCAGTGGATTCAATGTGACGGTGCTGGGCGGCGTATTTGTGTGTTGCCTGGGTGTGTGGCGGTCAGCGTATGAGTTGACGAATGCGTTTTCGCGACTGGAAGTCGATGGTGAGGGAGTGACTCGCCAATTCTATTGGAGTCGTTCCAGGAAGAAGATCTTATATCATCAGATCACGAAGATCTCAAAAGGTACTGTTGGTGAGTCGTGGCTGAGAATGGAATCAGGCGCAGGCCGTGCGTGGGTTCTGCATGGTTGGGAACCGCGAGATGAATGTGCGGAGGTGTTCGATACCATAAATGCTTTGTGGGCGGACAATCGCCATCGAGAGATGGGAGTTGGGAGTTGGCACTAACGAGAGCAATTGAGAAGATTTCCGCTGGGACGAGCCGGACGAGCCCAGCGGAAACCGGGGACGCGCAACTTGGATCGCATTCGACTTAAGTTGAGCGTCCCGCGGGCGACACACTCCCGTCACACGCTACATAGCGCAGCCACATCCCACACATTCGCACACGTCACAACTACACGTGCCACCATCGCAGCAGGCTGGACACTTGCAGACTTCGCAACCGCACGCGGTTGCGTTCGCTGACGCTTTCGCTGCACAGCAGTTCATCGTCTTGAGGGGTGAAGCTGTTATTGATTTCGCCTGCAGGCAGGCGCAGCTTCCACACTCACAAACTTCACAACTGCACACCCCATTGCAGTTTGGGCATTTGCAGTCAATGCAACCACATGCGGCTTTTGCCTGGGTGACAGGTGTCGACGTGCCAGCCATCGCAAATGCATACGTCAGGCCAAGAACGGCAGTTACAGGAAACGCCAAAGCCAGGAATGACTTCATGATCAAGTCTCCTACTGAAAAATGGATGAGAATCAAAACGAAAGTCCACAGACTTAACGTCGATTCATTTCAGCCACGTGCAGTAGAGCGCCAGAAGTCTGGGGCCGGACAGAACGAAACGCCTTGGCGACGGATCGGCAATTGCTCGAAGAGTCAGCAGCTTGCGGAGTTGTAGTTCATTGAAGAACGGAACATCGAGTTGCTTTTCGACATCGGGGCGAACGCCACGATCAGAAACGGAAGTGGCCTCCAACACCTTGATGCAGCAGCAACCCTTGGTGACCTGCAGGTCGCTGTGCGACGTCACCTTAGTCGCACAACAGGGTTTCGGGGCCGTTAGAGTTGCGTTTTGGGTGGACCGACAACAACTCTTTTTGTGCTCAACAGGCTTGGAACAGCAGCACAACTTCAGCGATGACAAGACCGGACTTGCCGAAAGAGCAAGCACCGTGATCGCAACGAGAAGTGGCTTCAGAGTCTGCATGGTGTATGAATGGTAGCGCTGTGTCCAATCCGAGACAATCTGTGATTCTCGGAGGTAGAAAGAATGTTTCACGCCAAGACGCGAAGACGCAAAGAATTCAGGAATGCTTTAGAACCGAACCGCTTTGTCCAGTCTTGTTCCTTTGCGTCTTCGCGTCTTGGCGTGAACCTTTCACTGCTTCCGAAATTACGTGAACCCTCGAAGGCTCAGCAACCAATCGCAAAAGACGTTATCCATGCAGTGAAGGGCTAATCGCATCGCCGGGGACCGGCCTGTGCGCGAAGGTATTCAGTTCTCTTTTGATTTCGTCGCGCATAAATATTCGAAAGCGGGACGCTAGCCGGCATGTTGATTTATTTTGTTTTGACATTGTGAAGTCGCTTTCACCCCGCCGTGCTTTTTGCCCAGCATGAGCGAGGCGGGCAACTACGCCCAGCAGTTGATGGTCCTCCGAATCGACGTGGTTCCAAACAGATTTCCAGGACGACAAGTTTTTCAGTTTCAACCCATTAGCCGGTACGCGCTAGCGTCCGGTTGCGAGAGTTGATGCGGCTTCCATACGAAAGAGAAGGCGAACCGGACGCTAGCGCGTTGCGGCTGATGGCGCATCGTCAATCAACGGTTGGCGAGCATTCGGCCCGGCACGGGTATTACATGTGATGAGCGTAACCTTTCCGCAATCCGATGCAACGCCGAATCGCGATCCGCGCTATAACCGTAGAACTACCTTCGAGCCGTATTGACTGACGCAATACAAACACCATAATCGCCGCGTCAATGCAGCACTCATAACGTAGTTTCTCAGAGTACCGTAACAAACGGGCTCAACCCCTGGCCGGAACTGTCGACTGACAGCTCTTCGGCCCGGCGTTGAGCCCGTTTTTTTGTTTGTCACTCAACCTCGCTTGTCGGTGCCGCCGCGCGATCACCACTCGTCGCACCGGAACTCTGGCGCCTCCCTGGATCTTTCGCTGCCGCCTCAGTGCGTCGACTGACTGCGCTCACGTACGTCCACTCCAAGGCTCGATCCATCGCGGTCTGTGAGCCCTGGCATGTTCATTCTGCCATGCCTCTTTCGAAAGCAGTTCATCATGAAGCTGACTGTTCGAGCGTCTGCGGCCCAACTCGCCCGGCAACTGCGAGGATACAAGCCGCCACATAACGGAGTGTTCCAAACTTATCGACCAGCGCCGCAGCGTCTATCGAGGCCCAGTACTCGCGGTTCGCATGAAGTCTTGTGCGAACGGAGGTCGAACCGGAATTCACGTTGCGTCGATGACCTGCATCCACGGCCCTTATGGAGGTCTCGCTACGGCCACGGTGAGTTCGATGAGCGAGAGCATCCACGTGCTCCGGCAGGGCGGAGTGATGGTGGTCAGTTCGTTTCCAAGAATGGCGGGACCGGTAGTGCCGCTCCGTTACGCGAGTTCTTCGTTCCGGAGAATCTTCGAGCATACCGAGTCTCTCAGCGTGCGACCTACGACAACATTCCCAATCTGACCACGACGGAATTGCAGAGTGACCTGCACGACCGCACTCGCAGCCTCGTTCTGGCGACGTCGACTGAGGATCGCGAATACGCGGAGCTCTGGATTCATCGACTGAATCACGAGTTGCAACTTCGAGATTTCAGCGACGAAAAAGCTTCGCTGAAGGTGAAAGAACGCCTCTGGAAAGCTCAGCACAAATTTACGCTGCTGCAGCAGGAGTACAGGCGGCTCAATACCTGGCTGGAACAGTCCAGGCTCACGATCTGGAAGTCATCTGAATCCGTCCGGGCCGCTCGTCAGAAACTCGCTGACGTCAAGCGGCAGTTGGTCGAACAGGCCAGAATCACGGGATCGACGCTTCCTCACGACAATCCAATCCGTAATTGGACATTTGAACAAAAGCTCGCAGCAGTTGCCGACCGCATTCTGAAGTCGGGCACGCTGGCTCCTGAGATTCAAGCGCAGCTCGAGGCCGCAGTTAGACCTGAGAACCTGCCCCGCATGGGTGGGATGATCGCGTTGCTGGCTGCAGCCCACGCCCTTCCGCCCGTGGGCCTCGCCGCTGACGCGACGCTTCTGGCATTCGGGGGAACTGTACATCGTTTTCGGCGTGAAACAGTCTGAAGCAGGTTGTTCCGCAACACGCGTCAGTGCTGACAAGTGTATTGTCCGCCACACACATACGTTCCAGACCAATGCGTGCCACTTTGTAAACATCACTATGGGGATTGACACGCACAACACGAGCGGTATGATCGCTTCCGCAACGCCGCCTGTATCACTGTCGCGATTCCTCATCACACACACATCCTGAAGGAATCACATGGGTGAGCCACTCTTAAGCAGCCGCAGCAAAAGAGTCCGATTCTTTTGTTGGCACAACCGCCGAAACAACACTCCCTTTCGCATCTGCGGATATCTCCTTACAATGCTGGCAATTGCGACAAACCATACACACGGGTTTGCTCAGTCTTCTGCAACAATCACGGTTACGCTCTATTGTGACGCAAAGACTGGCAGCGTGGTGAATCTTGGGGATTTCTCAATCTGCGGAACTGGGGGATGCATCAACAAGTCCGTTTACGCCATGGCTGCACCTGACCCCGGAAGCCTGAATTGGAACTGGTCAACCAATGTAATTACCCAACAACCGGAAACATCCTCCGTGTATGTTGATCTGCCGCTTGATCAGCCAGGGAGTCACACGATTACGGTGACCGCAAGCGTCGCTGCATCGAGCGGGTCTGCAGGGTCCGCCACGCCAAGTGGGGAAGGAACGATCGATATCGCATATACGGTAGTAAAGGTTAAAACAATTACCCCCAAAGAGGATCTGGAGATTTTTCTCGGCGATACTTTAAGCAAAGAGCATTTCGTAATTGAAACAGACCCTCCCGGTAAGGAGGATATGGTAGATGTTACAAGTGTCGTTATAGCCCCAGGTGACAATCTTGTAACAGCATCCTGCGGTGTCTCTCACGCCACTACCAACATCGTGGGCTACAATATATCAGTTGCGTTCGGTGCTGCATTTCCCGGAGCCGACGGATCAATGATCGTTCCGTACACTGTAACCAGCGATGCCGATGCTACTGCTTACTCAATTGCTTATATTGGCAGCGGTGGGATTGTTGCAGGCGATACTTCGGGAACTTTCTACGGGCCGCAGACCTACGCTTCGGCCGTATCAACGCAGCCCACCAGTAGTCCAGCGTCTGGCGCTGCGTACAATCCTTCTGCACCAGCTGCCGCAACAATCGGGCCTTTAATCCGATTAGCTGCCAAACATGGTGGCACGATTATTCAGGGGCTCGGGGCCTTCGGCACGGCAGCAGCGACTTACATTATGGGGTGGGGTGATCGCGACGCAACTGTTACCCCATCGGCTGATGCGCAACCTGTAGATATAAACGTATCGACGACGGCGGCAGGATGGATCCCCAAGAATGTTACAGCGAAAGCTTCATGTACGCCCCATGGAAAAACGCACGTGGGGCGGTTTGTTCAGTTATGTGCAAGATGCCCAGATCACAGTTAAGGTGACAGACGTGTCTGTCAATAAAGTCGAGTTTAATGGCATTTCTCAATTTGATGTATCCTGTCGTTTGGTAGGGACTCTAGATGCGTTGGATACTTCTATTTACGGTAAGGGAGCGACTGCGTATACATTTGAACCTGTCTACCAAACCACAGAACGCCGGTATTATTCGCAAAGTGGCGCCGGCTCGGCGACTTTGTTCATACACAACGGCAATGCGAATGGCGAGGGTGAACATCTCAGCTGGGGTGGCGGCATGCGAGCTGCGACTTTTACGATCAGCTTCTAGCAGCCTGTCGCAAAGGGGTCAGACCCTTTGGACGGCTGTTGATTTGAGTTGGAAACCGTATTTCCGGTGAGGATCGGACGCCTTTTGCCAACGGCTGCATAGCTCAAGTGTCCCTATGAAACACTTTCTTGACGATTCATACATCTCACCCAGCCATCGAAAAATGCACTTGCGTGTGTGCTATGGTTGGTTCTTTGTTCTCATTTGTAGCGCCTGTGCTGCTTCCGACGATGATCCAGAGATTCTATTTCGTGACGGTGACCGACAATTCACCGTCGCAGAGATCACTGGGGTTCCATACCGCGAAGCCGTCGCATTAGTCGCGGAGGTTGAGTCGAAAGAGGCGCACTCGCTTCGAAGGCAGGGTTCGATACTTCCAGCCATGCGACAGTGGAATGGTGCAAGTGGAATGGATCTTTACCACCATATGCTCTCCGGTGTGGTGGAACTTTACATTGGCCACCAATTATTCGATCAGCTTTTCGAGGCATTCCCACAAGCCGCTAAGAATCCACGTCTTCATTTCGATACCAGACCTCAATTTGTCGAGGCGCGAGCGGAGAAGGAGATTCGTTTTCGGCAGGCGCTGCTCCCGTTTATACAACACAGGTTGGATCGAGATGGGTTTAAGAAGGCGCTGCTTGCGAAGTTGCCAAAGGTCGGTGATGTTGAACCGTTCGCAGACATGTTCGAGCAAGGCAATGCGGGAACGCGGGTGGCGATTGAGTGCTTTCCGGTCAAAAATAGTATGGAAGAAGTTGTCACATGGAGGAAATGGCATCTAGACCATACTCTCATCAGGTATCTGTTGATCGCAGAATTTGAGCGAGACCCAGAGCGATACCGGCAAATTACGGCCGATGTCGTTGGCGAACGAACGTATTTCGTAATTGCGGGATCGTTTGAATCCGTCGCCACGGAATGCACCGAATTGCTTCGCGAATTGGCAGACGAAAAGGGCAACGCGGACATTTCCAAAATTCGAATTGCGAACGATATATTGCGTGAACTCGAATCTGGTATTGAAATCGGTGTCTGGCGTGGATCACGGGAATCGCTCCGTACGAAATGGGGGATATCGTCCAGCGTGGCACCCGGCACATACCAAAAATGTGGCGACGGACCAAACACGACTGTCCGTTCCACAGTTGGATTGTTGACATTTCAGGAATCTGCCGATACTCGTCGCGTTTCCTTGTCGACTGCTCCAGGAACGAATGTATTTAGTCACAGCAAAGAACACGTTCTGATCCCGATGCTTCAGCGGCAGTTACTGCAACTTAAAATTGCTCCCTATGTGAAACTACCCTCGCCTCAAGTAATTGCCGATTCGCTCGGCGGGACAGTTTTGCCACCGCAAATGCTTGGTGAGCGGCTCCCAGCAGTCGTTGATAATCCTGAATAGCAGCCTTT
Organism: uncultured Schlesneria sp.; assembly: GCA_963977965.1. Lineage (GTDB taxonomy): Bacteria > Planctomycetota > Planctomycetia > Planctomycetales > Planctomycetaceae > Schlesneria. The sequence goes on along the minus strand of CAXBSB010000143.1, from coordinate 9,950 downwards.
CTTTCGCGTTGCCCGCAACGAAAGCGAGTAAGTACGTGCATTGTCTATTTGGCGCTGTTCTTCTTGTAATTCTTGGCCAAACAGACCTGGCGCTAGACGCGCCTGACGAGCTTGGTCTCAAAGGCCTCCAGATACGTGTCGCTCGCGGGAAAGTCACGGGAGACGATGCTTTAATGCGTTCATGCATTGATGAGTTCGACGCATGGCGAGTAATGCATCCGGAAGACGAGATTACCGCGATTGCGAATGCAGGCTCTGTGTGCGAACATCTTGGTGACAAGAATGAATGTGTCGCTCGAATGGTTTCTCTGTGCCAATTGCCGCTGGACAACATTGCTGCGGTCAGACTGCGACGAACGTTTGTTCAACGCGCCATGGATCGGCTTCGATCAACAGGACGTACAGATTGGGTGCAGGACTTCATTCAGAGAACACTGGAATCGCCTCCACTTTATGGGGACGAAACGCTCCGAATTCTGTTGCTGAATGGCGGACTTGCAAATCAAGCAAATTCTGACAGAGTGTCGCTCATCCAGGCAATCATGGACCACATCCGACTTGGAATCATCGATTCGACACTCAGCCCGGAGTTTGTTGTATATCTGAAGGAGCAATTCCGCGAACTCGAATGGATTGCGATACAGATCCATCATGACGCAGCGGAACTGGGGCCGTTGTGGCGGAGTATTCGCGACTACCTCGATAAGTACGGAGCGGAAGATTCTCACGCAATCGAGGCGATGACAAAAGGCCTGAATGCCACCTGCCACCTGAGGAAAGCCCATTTGCCCGTTGCTCCTCAGCTGTTACCGAGCGCGGAGTGGATCGCACACTGGAGAGCAGAACTCTCGGCACAGCCAGTATCCGCAATCAATCGTCATCAAGAGAAATTGGAAGCGAAATGGTCGGAATGGGACCGACTGATGACGCAACAGCACAAATTAGGGTGGCTGACGAATCAAGATTTGCGAAACGACCTTCGATTGCAAAATCGTATCAGTTGCGACTTCCACAATCCCACAATTGGCGAACTTCTAGAATGGCTAAACTCAGGGAGTCCAATTCGACTTGAAGTTGCCGACCGACTCTCACTTTCCAGAAAAGCGTCTAGTCGGTTTGTGCGCGAAGGAACTACGGTCAGCACCGCAATGGAATATTTTTGTGCGTCCGAGCAGCTAAAAGGCAGATGGTTTGCCGAACCCGAGCGAATAGTTCTTCATCTGGAACCTTTAGATGCCAAATCTCTCGAAGTTCGTAATCAACGTTTCGTATCATGGCAGCGATGGGTCTTTTTGGGCGCAAATGTTGTTACCATCACTGGAATTATGTTTTGGATGCGCAGAAATCAAAAACATAAGGTGAACGGTGGCGCAAAACCATAGTGTATGGACTTACCCAAGAAAAGTGGGCGAGAGGAAAAGTTTAACCTTGAGGAGTCCGTCATATGTCGAAAGAACGTCGTCAGTTCACAGCCTAGTATGAGCGAGAAGCGTTGAGGATAGTAGATCAGCAACGAGCTTTCGGTGGCGGAAGAGGCGATTCGGGATTAAGCCGAATCTGCTCTACTACCGATGGAAATCGCAGGCAAAGTCGCGGCCTTCACCCTCGGGGCTTGGACGATTGCGTTGCAACAGTTGTCTTGGAACCTGCCTGCCGCACTCAAATGTCAGGAGTACTGGATCGCTTGGAGTATCTGATCAGAGGAGGATCTCTGGAACCAGTTGTCCATGCACATCGGTCAGGCGATAGTCGCGTCCCTGGATGCGATACGTCAATTGTTCGTGGTCAAAGCCGAGTTGATGCAAAAGAGTCGCATGCAGGTCATGCACATGGACTTTTCCCTCAACCGGGCCGAAACCAAGTTCATCTGTCACTCCGTGGATATGGCCGGGCTTCACGCCGCCTCCTGCGACCCACATCGTGAACGCATCGACATGGTGATCTCGCCCGATAGACGCGCGGACTTCGCCCATCGGCGTTCGTCCAAACTCGCCGCCCCAGATCACCAGAGTGTCTTCCAGCAGTCCTCGTTGTTTCAGATCAAGTACCAGTGCGGCACTCGCCTGATCGACGTCGCGCACGACCTTTTCGAAGTCGGCATTCAGTGTTTCTCCGGGGCCGCCGTGGCTGTCCCAGTTGGTATGGTAAAGCTGTACGAACCGCACTCCGCGTTCGATCATTCGCCGGGCCAGCAGGCAGTTTCTGGCATACGACGGCTTGCCACTCTCTACGCCGTAACTCGCCAGGGTCGCGGGGGTCTCTTGTGACAGATCCATCAGTTCCGGAGCACTCGCCTGCATCTGAAACGCAGTTTCATACGCGTTGATGCGAGTCAGGATTTCTGGATCGCCCGTCGTTTGAAGCCGATCCTGATTGAGTGCTGTTACGGTATCATGGAATCGTCGTTCGCGGTCGCGGCTCAATCCTTCGGGGCTGCGCAGATTCAGGATCGGATCTCCCTGACCTCGAAAGGGAACTCCTTGAAAGGCAGTGGGCAAAAAGCCGCTGCTCCAGAGTGATGCTCCTGCCCGCGGGCCTCGCGGGCCACTCTGCAGAACTACGAAACCCGGCAGGTCCTGAGCTTCGCTTCCCAGTCCATAAGTGACCCACGACCCGAAACTCGGTCGACCAGGGGCTTGGAAACCTGTGTTCATGAATAGCTTTGCCGGGCCGTGATTGAAGACATCGGTTGTCATCCCGCGCAGCCAGCAGACTTCGTCGACGATCTGCCGGTGGTATGGGAGTAGCTCGCTGAGCGGCATCCGGCATTCGCCATAAACATCGAATTTCCGCTGCGAACCGAGCAGGGTTTCATTTCCCTTCAGGAAGGCAAACCGCTTGCCGCTGAGCAGGCTTGGTGGAGGTGCCTGGCCGGTTAATTCTCGCAGCTTTGGCTTGTCTTCGAATAACTCCAACTGGCTGGGGCCACCTGCCATGAAGAGATAGATGACTCGCTTGGCCCGCGGCGTGAACGGTGCTTTCCGCGGTGCCATCGCATGGGCAGGATCAATCTGAACTCCCGCCGCGCGGCTTTCCTCGCTGAGCAATGCCTGCAAAGCGATCGCACCGAGGCCGATGCCGGTTTGACCGAGAAACTGTCGACGGGTCTGTTCGAGGTCTGCGGGATGTGGATTCATGGCAATCTCAGGCGGACGTTGAAGTCAGCAGGCAGAAGAAGATTTTCTGACAATGGGCCGGGGACGATAGCGTGAACGTGCTGCGGCTTGCTTCACGCGGAGCGATGAAGGCTACTTTGAAAGCATTCAACGAACGGAAACGCTTTTGCATCGGTTATTCTCGCGTGATGAATGCATCTGAATTGAAGAGGACTCGAGCCAGTAGCACCAGTCCGGCCGCTTCTGATGGTTTCAGATGCTGACGCAGTGCCGGGGTGAGCAGTTTCTCGGCGGCGGTGGGGTCCTGTTCAAACTCAGCCACTTGAGCCGTGACATAATCTCGAAGCAATCTCATTTCGACGTCGCTGGGAAGTCTCCCGAAACAGAGCAGGGTGGCCTGCTTGATGCGATGTGGCAACGTATCAGAGAATGAGGTGCCCCCCGACGTTGGCTTTGGCAACGTGACATCGGTTGCCAGCCTGAGTGCCAGACCCTGGGCGAGTTCCAGAAACACGGCGTCGTTCGCCAGTGTCAGAGCCTGCAGCGGAGTATTTGATCGCAACCGTCGTGTGCAGACGGCCTGAAAATCAGGAGCATCGAATGTCGTGAACAGGGGATAGGGCGCACTGCGGTAGTAGAACGTGTACATCGTGCGACGATATCGCTGTGAACCGGTCTCGGTCGGCCATGCTTTGTTGACCTGTGTGAAGGCGTAGACACCATCAGGTTGAGGTGGATAAACACTGGGCCCGCCCAGCATGGCATTAAATAAGCCGCTCGCCGCAAGTGCCGCATCGCGCGTGATCTCTGCTTCCATTCGCAGTCGTGACTGGCGTGCCAGCAGCAGGTTTCGAGGATCTCGTTCCGTGACTTCAGGACGTTCATGAGACGATTGACGGTATGTTTCGCTCGTAACGATCAGGCGATGCAGCGCCTTCATACTCCAACACTGTCGTTGAAATTCCCGACTCAACCAGTCGAGAAGTTCGGGATGCGTTGGCGGTGTTCCCTGAGTTCCAAAATCTTCTTCTGTTTCCACCAGACCTCGGCCGAAATAGCGCATCCAGATCCGGTTGACGGTTACTCGCGAGGTGATGGGGTTGTCCGGGTGAACGAGCCATTTCGCCAGATCGAGTCGAGTGCGGGGTGATGCAGCCTGGGGCAACGCTGGGCCGATGGCCGAAAGAACGGACGGCGACAACAGGCCCGTCGCTTTATCAGGACGCGTGAAATCGCCACGGGCGAACAGGTAGGTCTCGCGCGGTTGCGGCTGATCGCGCATCACCATCAACTGAGCGATTCGTGGATTCGGTTCCTTCTTCGCGGGAACGGCTCTCGGTTCGGCCTTTTCGAATTCTGTCTGAATCAAATCCTGATCCCGCTTCGACCGCCGATCGGCAGGCTGCTGCAACGCTGCCAGCAGACGAACGTCGCCCGGGTTTACGGGCTCGGATAGCTTCGAAGTCACCTCGATCGAGAATCGACCGACGAGATAGTTCTTGTTGGCCCCATGAGCAAGTTCAATCGACAAAGGACGCCCACGCAGTTCCATCGGTTTTGCGAGAACGAAGATTGCTTCATGGTCCTCATTCAACTTGGCCGTTGAGCCTGGGCCGACATTGATGGCCCAGCCCGTCGCCGCGTCCTGGTCAATTGCCGCAGCGATCGGATAGTCCGGCTGTTCATGATCCGCAGTCGCTCGAGCGATCTTCTGCTTTTCGTTGGCCAGTCGGACGACAAATTCGGTCAGGACAAAATTCCCGTTTCCGGCAGTGCCGGGACCACGATTGGGCAGGGACTCGTGAGTCAACGTCCGCAGTTTCACTGCGACGACACGCTCCAGCGCCGTCGTCCCTTCGATCAAGAATCGTTCGTTGGCAGAGCCGCGGCGGTCGTATAGCAACGAATCATCCGCCTGACGTTCAAATCCACCCTTTCCCGATTCCGTCGCGGACTTCCCCAGTCGTAACGGTGACCACTCTGTCGCTGCCTGTTCTGGTTTCTTTTGAGCTTCAATCAGTCGATCGCGTGTGTTCCGCTCCCAGTCTTCACGCAGTTTGGCGATTTGTTCTTTTGTCAGGGAAGGTGGCTCGGCAGGAATCACTTCAGGGTTCCCGAAGACCTCGCCGCGGCGGACTTCGATACTGGGGCCTCGGTCGTTGGCATCCTGAGCAGAATTGAAGAAGGCGAACAATTCGTAGTATTCGCGTTGCGTGATCGGGTCGAATTTGTGGGTGTGACACTGGGCACAACCAATCGTCAGGCCCAGCCAGACGGCGCCCGTTGTGTTGACGCGATCCATCGCCGCTTCAACGCGAAACTGCTCCCGATCGGTTCCCCCTTCCTGGTTAATCAGAGTATTGCGATGGAACCCGGTCGCCATCAGTTGTGAGCGACTCGGGTTGGGAAGCAGGTCGCCTGCCAGTTGCTCGATCGTGAACTGATCAAACGACAGGTCCTGATTGAGCGCATTGATGACCCAGTCGCGATAGGGCCACATGTCACGTGGCGCATCCACGGCATAGCCGTTTGAATCCGCGTAGCGAGCCTGATCGAGCCAGTGCCGACCCCAGCGTTCTCCGTAATGAGGTGACGCCATCAACCGGTCAACGACGCGTTCGTAGGCATTTTCACTCGGATCATTCACAAACGCCAGCACTTCATCGGGGGCAGGAAGGAGGCCTGTTAAGTCGAGAGTCACACGTCGCAAGAGCGTTGCACGATCAGCGGGTGAGGAAGGAGTCAGGCCCGCAACAGACAGTCGGGATCGAATAAAGGCATCGATCGGATGAGCCACGTTTGGTACCGACGGCGGCGAAGTCACTCGCAGCGGCAGAAATGCCCAATGGCCCTGATATTCCGCACCTTCTTCAATCCAGCGTCTCAGTAATGACAATTCCTCTGCCGTGAACCTGGGTTTCTTGGCAGACGGGGGCGGCATCTGCAGATCGGGATCGGTCGAGATGATCCGTTTCCAGAGGTGACTTTCGTCCGGCTTACCGGGCACGATGGCCGCAGGGCCATCCGCTTCGCCGATTGCATTGGGTCGCAGGTCCAGACGCAAATCCGCTTCGCGCCGCTTGCCATCGGGACCGTGGCACGCAAAACAACGATCAGAGAGCAAAGGCCGGATCTGCTCATTAAAGCGGATTCGATCCGCAGCATCAGTGGGCGTCAAAAGAAAAGTGGACGACAGAAGAGCCCAACTGACGAAGGCTGCAGCGTGGAATCGATTCAAGAACATTTCGATGGTCAATCAAAGGGAAATCTTTTGAGTTTTGATTTCCCATGATCATACTGAAAACGGACGAATCGAGCCCGCCCGACGATTGTCGAATGGACTCGATTCGTAATAGCTCTGGCTGCTGCGCATTCAGTGACCGAAAGCGAGAAATCAACTCTTCAACAAATCTCGCAGGACCTTGTGCAGAATTCCGCCGTTACGGTAGTACTCGACTTCAACCGGGGTGTCGATTCGGCACGTGGCGACGAAATGAATGGCGGTTCCATCAGGACGAGTTGCCATCACTTCGACGGCCTGCAGAGGTTTCAGGTTGTCGTTCAGTTGGATTTCGTACGTTTCGGTTCCGTCGAGGCCCAGGAATTCCCGGTTTTCGCCGGCGCGGAACTGAAGCGGCAGCACTCCCATACCGACCAGGTTGGAACGATGAATTCGTTCAAAGCTGACAGCGATTACCGCACGGATTCCCAGCAGATAAGTCCCCTTGGCGGCCCAGTCGCGTGATGAACCGGTACCGTATTCGGAACCGGCCAGGACCACCAGGGGAGTCCCGTCGGCTTTGTATTTCATCGCCGCGTCATAGACCGACATCTGTTCCCCGGTTGGGAAGTACTTGCTGACGCCCCCCTCAGTTCCCGGGCAGAGCAGGTTTCGCAGACGAATGTTTGCGAAAGTCCCTCGCGTCATCACTCGGTCGTTTCCTCGACGGGCTCCGTAGCTATTGAAGTCGACGGGAGTGACTCCATTGGCCTGCAGGAATAGACCGGCGGGGGAACTGGCCTTGATAGAACCGGCAGGGCTGATGTGGTCTGTTGTCACAGAGTCACCAACCGACAGCAGGCACTTGGCGTTGCTGATTCCCTTGATCGGCGATGGCTGAGCCGGCATGTCGATGAAGAACGGGGGCTCTTGAACATAGGTGCTCTTTTCGTCCCACTTGTACAGCGGACCGGTGGCACCTGTGATCTTCTGCCATTCGACAGGACCGAGCGCGGCATGGCCGTATTCGGTCGTGAACATTTCAGGAGTAATCGACTTTGCTACGGTCTCTTCGACTTCCTGCGACGACGGCCAGATATCCTTCAGGTAGACATCGTTGCCCGACTGGTCTTTGCCGATCGGATCCTTGGTCAGGTCGATGTCGGTTGTGCCGGCCAGAGCATAGGCCACAACCAGCGGCGGGCTGGCGAGGTAGTTTGCTTTCACCTGCGGATTGATGCGGCCTTCAAAATTGCGGTTCCCGGACAAGACTGCCGAGACAACCAGATCTCCTTCAGAGACAGCCTGCGAGACTTCTTCTGGAAGCGGACCGCTGTTTCCAATACAGGTCGTACACCCGTAACCGACAGTGTTGAAACCGAGTTGATTCAGCGGTTTGTCGAGTCCTGATTTAGAGAGGTATTCTGTGACGACTCGACTTCCTGGAGCAAGGCTGGTTTTAACCCATGGCTTGCTCTTCAGGCCCTTGGCGACCGCGTTCCGGGCAAGCAGGCCAGCACCGAGCATAACCGACGGGTTACTGGTATTGGTGCAACTGGTGATCGCAGCGATTACAACCGCACCATCTCCAATCATGGCGTCCAGTCCCTTGACTGCGACAGGCGTCGCCGGGGCAGGGTGCCCGAAGCTGGTGGATCGTTCCTGGGTCCACGCTGCTTTCATGTTGCTCAGCAGCACACGGTCTTGTGGTCGCTTGGGTCCGGCCATAGAGGCCACGACGGTCGACAGATCAAGTTCCAGTTTGCTGCTGAACCGCGGTTCCGGGGAATCGCTCGTTCGGAACATTCCCTGAGCCTTGTAGTACTTCTCCACCAGTTCGACTTCCGCGGCAGTTCGTCCCGTCCGCTGCAGGAACCGAAGAGTTTCGTCGTCGACAGGGAAGAAGCCCATTGTCGCACCATATTCGGGTGCCATGTTTGCGAGCGTTGCCCGGTCAGGCAGCGTCATTGAATCGAGGCCGGGTCCGTAGAATTCTACGAACTTGTTGACGACGCCGTGCTTTCGCAGCATCTGGGTAACGGTCAGCACCAGATCGGTCGCAGTGGAGCCTTCCGGCAACTTGCCGATCAATTTGAACCCGACCACTTCCGGCATCAACATGTAAATGGGCTGGCCGAGCATCACAGCTTCGGCTTCAATCCCGCCGACACCCCAACCGACAACACCCAGGCCGTTGATCATCGTCGTGTGGCTGTCGGTTCCGACGAGGCTGTCGGGATAGGCAACGCCGTCACGGGTCAGAACACCTTTGGCGAGGTATTCGAGATTGACCTGATGCACAATCCCGGTTGCGGGCGGGACCACGCGGAAGTTGCTGAGACCCTGCTGAGCCCAGCGTAACAATTGATACCGCTCCAGGTTACGAACGAATTCCAGATCAATATTTCGCTGCAGCGAATCTGCACCACCAAAAAAGTCGACCATGACTGAGTGGTCGACCACGAGGTCGCATTGAACGAGCGGATTGATCTTTTTGGGATCTCCGCCCATACGGATCATGGCATCTCGCAAAGCCGCCATATCGACGACCGCTGGGACACCGGTGAAGTCCTGCAAAACGACGCGTCCGACCATGAACGGCACTTCGACTTGCTGAGGCTTGGCAGCGTCCCAATTTGCCACCTGTGCGACATGTTCTTCGTTAACAATGAATCCATCGACGTTGCGCAGGCAGGCTTCCAGCAGAACTCGCATGGAAAACGGCAGAGTCTGGATCTGGCCGAATCCCTTTTCTGCGAGTTTGGGAAGTGAGTAGTACTTAAACTCACCACCGCTGGTCTTGAGAACACTTTCCGTCCCAAACGGATTCGCTGCCGCCATGTCCTGTCTCTCCAACTCAGTTTTCCGTGCCAGTCCTAATGAACCCGAATCGTATCAGGCTGGAAACGTCGAGAGAAGTCACCAGAAACCTCAGTCGGCCCACAATTATCCGTTGCCAGGGGCTTTGTCGTCCTTTTTTTGCGAACTTGTCAGCTTCGACAGATTGGTGATGAGGTCATACCAGAACGGGGTGCCGAGGCCTGCACAGAGGCACGTCAGGATGATCCCCAGAATCCAGCGGGCTCGTACACCCCACGAGGGGCAAGGTTGCTTGGAATAGGGGTAGTAAGGAAAATACTTCAGACCAATTGGGAAACTGCTGGAATTGAGCTGATTGACTTGTTCTTCAAGTTTCGCGACCGCGGCCTTTAATTCTTCGGATGCGGACGCTGGCTTGGTTGCTTCCGCCGCTTTCAGCGATTCCTGGGCAGCCTTCAATTCCTCTAGAGTTTTAGCCAGGGTCTCCCCCGCCTTTAAGGCGATTTCGCGACTTAACGCAGGAGTTTGAATGTACTTATCCGCGATATTCACACTGTCAATATTCAAGCTTAATGCCAGCGCCAGCGCGACGACGAACGAGACCCAGCGCGACCGTGCACGCAGAAACTCTGTTAGCTTGTCACCCTCAGCCTTCAGAGTTGCCTCAAGCTTCTTGACTTGATCATCTTGAGCGGCATCTCCCAGAACAGATTTCACAAACGCGTCGACTGAAACCGAAGTCGGAAGCTGTCCGGAAACGTATTGCCATATCCATTGACGCCACGTCCGCTGTT
>CAXBSB010000142.1:0-21155 GCA_963977965.1 uncultured Schlesneria sp. | reverse complement strand
TCCCCCCCTCTCCGCTTGCAGGACAAGGTGCTATCTCGTCACCTTGTCCTGTTTCTGTTTGTGGAATCATGATTCTCTCTGGTTGTGAACACGGCTGTAAGCAGCCCGGCCCGAGTCAGCTTGCCAGCAGAATACGGTTGGGGTCATCGAAAGTGTAGATTCACGTCCCGATACGGGTCTGGCAGGCCTGCACGATCGCGATGCGTTGTCGTCGGGCTCCCCATTCAAATCATGGTCGCTGCCCTACGGCGAGCACGGTCGCAAACTGCCTGCCTGACGTATCCTTCCGACGTCAAACCTCATTTCCGTCACGAAGTCCCACCGATAGACGCGTCGGAACACCGCCCGCAGATTTTTCGCGAATGGGCGCGGGTTTTGTCAGCAGTCAATCGACCGCAATCGAAAAGTGCATCAACAGGAAATCGTCAGAATGACGCGTTCCGACACATACGAAAGTTCGCGTGTGCCGGTGCTGGTCGCCGTAGGCAACTTTCCGCACTTTTGATGAAGGCAATGAACGTGGCGTGAGCGACTTCGTTTCTGAGAATTCGAAGGCAAGTACGAAAGACCATCGCCTGGTGTCGCTCAACGATTTCCCGGAAAGCATCGGCATCACCCTTCGCCGCCGATTCGATCAGGTTTCGGTCCGCAGACTGGGTTGGCAGGCTACCTGGTGCGTCTGCAGTCGCCAGCCTGACATCGAGGCAAACTGCAAGTCAGCTGGAAAGCTCAACCGCCGACGGGTCAATAGGTTATGACTCGTCGGCGTGTTGGATGCGGAGAGGGAGGGATTCGAACCCTCGGTGGGCTTGCACCCACACTGGTTTTCGAGACCAGCACGATCGGCCACTCTGTCACCTCTCCGGGTGAATTGTCATTCTCCGTCGAAGATCCGAGTCCTGCGGCGGGGTGCGGATAATAAACCGAGAGAGCGTTCAGTGGCAAGGGAGAGACCTAAATGATCATTCGCCAGATCATCAATTCCGCTGGAGATCGACAAAATCGTGTCACTGACAAGTGCGGTGCCGTCTGTCGCGTTGGAACATGGCGTTTCACAATGCCGGAATCGTTGTCCGCTTCCGAACTCCGCAGAGGCGACGGGATTCCGATTCCCGAATACAGAAGTCGAACCTGAACGGATCCCACTTTGTCTGCTCAGGCGATACACTGGGGATTTCCCGGAATCGCCGACCAGGGCGTCAGCGTACTATGCAAGTCGCTGATCGACATCTGAAGGCGATTCTGTCGCAAAGAAGAACTGCCAGAGCAGCAAAGGGGCGGCGTTTTGCCGTGTAAGATCGGAATTCATGACGGAGTCTGCAGAGATAGAAAAGGCACTCACCCGCACTCTGCTGGTGGATCGCCATCGCCTGCGCCGTCAGTGGCAGGGAATTCTGGATTCCCAGCGAAATGGTCGTCCATTTGACCAGAACTTGCAGAAATTTCAGACGGCCCTTGATCGCTCGTGTCGAATTCGAGACCAGCGATGGGAAGGTCGTCCGAAACCGAAATATGACAACGAACTCCCCGTCTGTCAGCGGCGCGAAGAAATCGCCGAGGTCATCCGCAATCACCAGGTGATCGTGCTTTGTGGAGAAACAGGCTCCGGGAAATCGACGCAGCTTCCCAAGATCTGTCTGGAACTTGGGCGTGGCGTTGAAGGATTGATCGGTCACACGCAGCCTCGACGGATCGCCGCTCGGTCCGTCGCAACTCGTATCGCAGACGAACTCGGCGTGCCGATTGGTCGTGAGGTCGGGTTCAAGGTCCGATTTGCCGATTCGACGTCGTCGCAGACGTACATCAAGCTGATGACAGATGGAATTCTGCTCGCAGAAACCCAGCATGACCGATGGCTCGATCAGTACGACACAATCATTGTTGATGAAGCTCATGAGCGATCGCTGAATATCGATTTTCTGCTGGGGTATCTGCACCGACTGGCAGGACGCCGCCGCGACCTGAAGATGATCATCACTTCCGCCACAATCGACGCCCAGCGGTTTGCCGACCATTTCAAAACGGTCGCTGGACACGTGCCGGTCCTCGAAGTCTCGGGGCGAACGTATCCTGTCGAAATCCAGCATCGTCCACCTGCCCCCGATGTCGACGGCAGCGAGCCTGATCTACAGCAGGCCGTAGCGGAAGCGGTTGCCGAATTGACTTCGTACGGTCCCGGAGACGTGCTCGTGTTCATGCCGACCGAGCGGGAAATTCACGAAGCTTCGAAGACCTTGCGAGGAAGAACCTTTGGCGGTTCCAAACCCGACTTGCTACCGCTCTACGCGAGACTTTCAGCCGCTGAGCAACAGCGAGTGTTTCAGTCGTCATCGTCGCGGCGAATTGTCATCGCAACGAACGTTGCGGAGTCGTCGCTGACGGTTCCCGGAATTCGTTATGTCGTCGATACAGGGACAGCACGCATCAGTCGGTATTCGCCACGATCAAAACTGCAGCGACTGCCGATCGAAGCCATTTCGCGTGCATCAGCCGACCAGCGGGCAGGCCGTTGTGGCCGACTGGGTCCCGGGGTCTGCATACGACTTTATGCCCTGGACGACTACCAGAACCGCGAGCAATTCACAGCCCCCGAAATCCTGCGCTCGAACCTCGCAGACGTGATTCTGCAGACGAAGACCCTGGGACTGGGGCCGATCGAGGACTTTCCGTTTCTTGAAGCACCACGTCCCGAGTCGATCCGTGATGGCTACAAGACGTTGTTTGAACTGGGAGCAGTCACCGAAGGACACGAACTGACTCCGCTGGGAAAGAAGCTGTCCCGGCTTCCTGTAGACCCACGGATTGCACGGATCGTCTGGGCTGCGAACGAAGAGCATTGCCTGGCCGAAGTCCTGATCATTGCCTCGGCCCTGGAAATCCAGGACCCGCGCGAGCGTCCGCTTGAGAAACAACAGCAAGCCGATGAAGCTCACAAGCGATTTGTTGACGAAGAGTCCGATTTTCTCAGCTACCTGAAACTTTGGGATTTCTACCACAAGCTGAAAGCGGAACTGTCTCACAGCCAGCTTCGCAAAGCCTGCCTGCAAAACTTCATTTCATGGACTCGAATGCGTGAATGGATCGATGTTCACGCGGAACTCGTCACGATCGTGACAGACTCCCTGGGAGACAATGCCCGCATCCTAGCAAACCAGGCCGCTAATTCGAATTCTGTGGCAGCGTTCAAACCAGGGCCGAAACGAGAAAACGCGAAGTCTGTCCCGCCGGCAAATGCAGCGGCAGCAAAGCCCCAGCCCTCAGGGAATGCTGTTGAGCCCGCGGGTCCCTGGGTCAGACGCGGTGATTTCGCGGCGATTCATCGAGCCCTGTTGACCGGGTTTCTCTCCAGCATTGCGGTGAGAACTGAAACAGGTGAATACCAGACGGCCGGTGGACAGAAAGCGTATCTGTGGCCGGGGTCCGGGCTGTCCAGCAAAAAGCCCAAATGGGTTGTGGCGTCTGAACTGGTCGAAACGACACGTCGATTCGTACGAACGGTCGCACGGATCGATCCCAACTGGATTGAACCTCTCGCCGACCATCTGTTGACGCGTTCCTTTAGCGAACCTCACTGGGATCCTGAAAACCTCGGCGTGATGGCTTTTGAAAAAGTGTCGCTGTTTGGACTGGTGATTGTCCCGCGCCGCCGGATCGGGTACGCGAAAATTGATCCGGTGAAAACTCGGGAACTGTTTCTGCAGCACGGTCTGGTTTATGGCGAATGGGGTGTCCCCGATGATGATCGAGCGGCGCGGATTGCCATGCCAGATTTTCTTTCGCGGAATCGGGCGCTGATTCATCAACTGGAAGAACTGCAGACTCGATCGCGCCGCGGCAGCATCCTGAAAAGTGAACAGGTCCAATTCGACTTTTACGACACTCGCCTGCCTGCTGAAATCATGGATGGGCAGCGGCTGGTACAGTGGTTGCGGACGGCGACAGCCAACGATCGCCAGCGGCTTTTGATGTCAGAGTCGGACCTGGTCGAAGAAGAGGCTGCGCGAGCGACTAAGACCGAGTTTCCCGATTCCGTTCAGATGCAGGGACTGACGCTTCCTCTGACCTATCGACTCGATCCTGGCGCAGATGACGATGGAGTCACCGTCACGGTGCCGCAGGAGGGCTTGAATCAACTGGATCCTCAGCGGCTCGGCTGGCTCGTCCCCGGCCTGATCGAAGACAAAATTGAAGCTCTGATTCGAACGCTCCCCAAGGAAGCTCGACGGACACTGGTCCCAATTCCAGAAACCGCCACTCGAGTTGCCGAAGTTCTGAAGTTCGGTAATGGTTCATTTGTCGATGCGGTTGCTGCCGGGATCGAAAAGGTGACCGGGATCATCGTTCCCAAGTCCGATTTTCAGGAGGATCGGCTGCCATATCATCTGCGGATGCAGATTCGAATTACCGATTCCTCAGGAGAAACACTGGGGGCCGGACGCGATCTGGTCGCTTTGCGACAGGAATATGGAGGTGTCGCGGCGAGCAGTTTTTCATCGTTCGACGACCCTCGCTGGTATCGCGATGGCATTGTGACCTGGGACATGGCGACACTTCCTGCTGAGATTGATGTGCGTCGTGCGGGTGTCATTCTGAAGGGTTACCCGACTCTGATCGATCAGGGAGAAACCGTTTCGCTCAGGCTGGTCGATGCCCAATCGCGAGCAAACCACGAACTGCGTTACGGGATTCGACGATTGATCTGCCTGACAATTCCTCGCGAGTTAAAGCAGCAGCTTGATCATCTGCCGCATTTGAACAATTGGGTTCTGCAGGCCAAGACATTCCCACAACCCCTTCCGTTCCGGCAGCATCTGACCGAGTTGATTGTGGATCGAGCCTTTCTTGCAGGGCAGACGATGCCGCGGAGTGAGCCTCAGTTTCGAGACTGCTTGCGGGCAGGCCGACTCAAGCTGGCGGAAGCTTCCGCGGAAGTCGCTCACGTAATCTCTCCGTTGTTTCAGACGTTCATGGACATCCGCAAGACATGGGAAAAGACAGCCGCCACACAATGGGCGGCAACCCGGCAGGATGTTCACGCACAATTGGGACAGTTGTTCGCTCCTGGTTTTCTCGTGACGACACCCTGGTCATGGCTGCAACAGTTTCCACGTTATGCGCGAGGCATCGTGATGCGATTGCAAAAGCTGACGGCGGGTTCGGGCCAGCGTGATCAGCAGCATATGCCCGCAGTGGTCCATCGCTGGCAGCGTGGCATTGACCGACTGAAGCAGCATCGTGAACGCCATGTGTACGATCCAGAGTTGGAAGTCTACCGCTGGATGACTGAAGAGTTCCGCATTTCGCTGTTTGCTCAGGAACTGGGAACGGCCGTCCCGGTCTCCGAAAAGCGACTCGATCAACAATGGCTACGCGTGGCGGACTGATTCGGGGATTTCAATAAATCGCCCCGTGCCAGGCAAATCGTGCGGCTGTACCCAGATCTCGAAACGGTTTTGCTTCCCGAGTTCAGTCAAGGCAGTCAATGCCCGTTCCTGCATCGCTGCGATCCTTAGCCCCAGCCCTTTGATCAATCTCGCACTTCGCCCACCGGGCGAGCATGTGCAGGGCGAGTGTTGGTAATGCGATCACCAAGGTCTGCACGAGCCGCTGCGATCTCGGCCTGCAATCGTTCGACGATATCGGGATGCTGTGCAGCGACGTTGTTTCGCTCGCTGGGATCGGACCGCAGATTGAACAGGGAGAGTTCGATCTTTTCAACGCGATATCCGTGACGGCTGGCAATTCCGCGAATCCCAGAAAGCTCAATCGATTCTGGTTTCAAGTTGCCAAAGTTTGACGGCTTTCCAAGTCGCCCAGGTTCTGCGGCAACCGTCAGATACTCGTGAGGAACATGCAGCTTCCAATCCCCCTTTCGGACAGCATGCAGTTCTTCACCTGAGTAATACCAGAACGATTCACGCCCTTTTGCTCCGGCCACCCCCGTCAACAATGGTAGAACATCGATTCCGTCCCGTTGTACCTGCGGTGGTGTGGCCCCGATCAAATTGGCGAAGGTAGGATAAAGGTCGATCGTCGAAACGACTTCCTCGATCACTCGCCCCGCTGCAATCGTACCTGGCCATCGAATCAGACATGAGACTCGCACACCCCCTTCGAAAGTCGTCAACTTTCCTTCACGCAACGGGCCAGCCGAGCCAGCATGATCTCCATAGGAAAGAAATGGGCCGTTGTCAGATGCAAAAATCACGATCGTCCGGTCTGCCACACCTGCTCGATTTAACGCTGCCAAAGTTTCACCGACCGCCCAGTCGAGTTCCTGAACAACGTCCGCGTAAAGACCATGCTGGCTCGTTCCGCGAAACTTCTCCGAGGCGAAAATCGGAACATGCGGCATGATGTGTGGCAGATACAAAAAGAACGGTCGATCTTTATTTCGCTCGATGAAGCCTGACGCATACTCGGTCATCCGGCGCGTGAAATTCGACTGATCCGGGTCCAGTTCCGTGACCTTCTCGTTGTGAAACCACGGGAGCGCCGGAATTCCTCGCGTGACGGGGTGTAATGGTCCATTATCGTTTGAATACGGCAATCCCATCCATTCATCAAAGCCTCGCCGTGTTGGCAGAAACGGCGGCTGGTGCCCCAGATGCCATTTTCCGTAAGCCGCTGTGGCGTATCCGCGATCCTGAAAGAGGTTGCTCAACAGAACTTCATTGGGGTGAATTCCCGTTCGGCTGGTATGGTTCAAAGCTCCGCTCATTCCAACCCGATTTGAATAGCATCCCGTCATCAATGCAGCGCGTGAAGCCGTGCAAACTGGTTGAGCGACGTAGAAACTCGTCAATTTCGCTCCATCGCGTGCCAGGCCATCAATGTGTGGCGTTTTAATATTGACAGCACCGTAGCAGCCAACATCACCGTAACCCAGATCATCGGCAAGGATCAGTACCACGTTTGGCAGGCGAGTCTTCTCGGCTGAGTACGCATGTTTCGTCGAATGAATTGACAATCCAAGTGAGGCCACCATGAGAATGAGTGCAGGAATTCTGTGTCGTAAAACGATCGTGAATCGAGCGTGTGAGACTTCAATACTGATGCGTGATGCAGGCATGGGCGATCCCAGTATTTGGGGGTTCCAGATTGGCAATGCGATGCAGTATCAACGACTGAAAACGGAGGGTCAACGCCGCAGGCGTGAATGCTTTGGCTGAGGAGCTTGAAACCGATGGGATGAAATGCCAGACAGCGTCGACAATCGCATGGTTCTGCCTGGCACTGAAAACAGACTGAGTGTTCATTGCGACACACATTGGCATGGCTGAACGAAATTCATGTCAAACGGTCCTTCCTGACACGGGAGAATGCCGGTTCAACGATTTGCCAGTAATCGTCGGGACTTGATTTAACCGTCTGCCGTCAACACCGTCGATTCCAATGCGAATACGGAGCAGGTTCAAGGTGTTGCCAAGTCCCACCAGCAGTTCAGAGAAAGTCATGTCCGTGCGGATGAGAAACAGGTATGATGGCAGAAGTCTGCACGCCGTCGGGTTGCCGTATTCGTGCTGGTTTGTTCAACGGCAAACCGAGACTGCTCATCGGTCGTGATTGGAAGCCGATAGCCGTTTTGGTGAAAACACAATCGGCGGCATCGGGACCAAAATCAGTTTGGCTGTGAAAAACTCATTGTGGAGTCGATTGCGATGCCTTCAGAATCCAGTGCCTTGTGGATGCGACGACTTCCCTATGTCGTGACCGCAGGATTGGCCCTATTGATCGCAGCGTTGCTGCTTCCAGCCCTCCAACAGGCGAGAGAAGCAGCCCGTCGAACCCAGTCCAAGAACAATCTCAAGCAACTCGGATTAGCTCTCGATAACTACCACTCTAGCCATCAGATGTTTCCACAAGGAGGCACGTTTGATTCGGCGGGTGACGGTCATCACAGTTGGACGACTTTCCTCGATTGCTACCTGGCACAATCGCCGTTCATCACGTTGGTGGACTTCAATGTCCCGTGGGACGATCCCGTCAACGTGGATTTGTTTCGTACGGGGTGGTTCTATTCCGCCTGGCACAATCCAAGCATCATGGATGTGAGGTCACCAGATGGATTCACCTTATCGCATTACGCAGCAAATCAATGGGTCATGCATCGTAACAGTTCGATTCGTGCTCAGGATTTCAGTACGGGGACGAGCTCCGTCGCACTGGCCGGAGATGCGAATGGGAATTTTGATCCGCTGGGTTATCCGTACCAATGGCGAGATTTGACAGCGGGGCTGGGAGCATCTCAATCCGGTTTCGGCTGTCCCACTCGTTCCATCACAATGTTTGTCATGGCAGACGGATCTGTACGAAGTTTGTCGAACGATACAGACTCGCAAATCGCCGTTTCGATGGCCGGACCTGCAGAGTTGAAGCCATCATCTCAACAGGTCGCGAAGCCCGATGTACCCTATCGCCTGAAGTCGCCCGACTACTGGAAGTTTGCCGGACAGGTACGTGGCCATAAATCACTCATGACATTCAGACTGTCACCGGATGGAAAGTTTCTGAAGGTCGATTTCGGGCATTACAGGGATCGGGAGGCCGCCAAAGAAAAATGGGTTACGACATTTCACAAAATCACAAAAGGCGCCGCCATTGAGCACGTGGCATTGAAAGGCAGCCTGCTGAGCGACGAATTGACTCCGTTTTTGGAACTCCCGACACTCAAGCGCCTGACAATTTCAACAGCCACAATCGACGACGATCACTCGCTGGTCCTGTCCACAGCGCGCCCGGACATCAAGATTGATTAGATCGAGAGCCCCCCCCGTTCAATAGCGGGTCAGGTTCACTTTCGACCTTTGTCTAAGCGAGGAAAGACAGAGAATGTCGGACCGGTTGCAGGACTGTTCTGGCTGGGCGTCGGACCACGCTATCGCCCCGGTGCCAAGTGAAGGTTGACCAGGCTATGGTTGAAATGGAGTCGTCGGTGCCGCAATGCTACCACCGGAACTGCTGAGAATGACGATGTAGACGGGGTCTGGTCCGTAGTAGCCGACCACGGTGCCACCATATCGACTGCCGCCGCCGTTTTGGATTTCGCGAAGGAATGTGCCGTCAGGCAGATACGCGAACAGACGCGCCGCTGGATCGGAACTGCTGGCCTTGATCAGCATCGAAGTTGCCCCATCCATGTAATAACACTTGCTCACCTTGATCGTATCGACCTTGGTACCACCACCCCCGCCACTGGCTTCCAACACAATCGGAGCTGCCAGAAGCGATAACACCAACACCGCTGAACTCACACGCTGAAACATGGAAATCTCCTTTACCGTCGATAAGACTTGAGGGTCGCAATCCAAACCAACTCGTCGGAATTGAGTACCGCTACAAGTCCCATCAGGAATGGCATGTCCTTGAGGACAGAGATTCCAGAAAAATTCAGATTTTCTGAAAAATTACTGAGTTGCAGTACAAAAATCTGCAAGACAATTGCGGAGAAGATTTATTGCGGTGCTGCGTCTTTGTCGGGCGAGAATAATTCGAATGCGGCCTGTTCGCCTCGAATATGGCCCCGCGACTTCATCTTCCCGTTTCCCGCCTCACCTTAAGACGACAGCCGGCGAGCGGGCATAATTAATGCAGTCCTGACTTAAAGTGCTTTCCCGGCACTGATATCGCTCTGAAGAAATCTTAAACGAACATGCAACTGCAAACTCTGGACATCCGCGCGGCGCGTTCAAGGTGTTGGCGAATTGAATCGCGAAATGCTTCAGGGGACGGAAGGACAGGTTTGAGTCTCAGGATTGTGTACGGTACTCGCTCGAGGCGCAAACAGCGATGCTTTCAGAACCCGCAATAGGATGCGAGGGTGAAACAATGACATCGGTGATTGCACAAGATTGATGACCCTCAGCAGCGCTCCGTAGACGACACTGTCGCTGTGCGACACTCGATGGACTCGTTCGGTGTATGCGGCCAACAGTCGCGTTTGCCACGTTCGTTTGCCAATCGTCTCTGGAATGCGAAGATCTTCCGCCAGTACCATCAGCCATGGATCATCGACAATCTGGCCGAATGATCGAAAACATCGGCGCCACAGGCCGTTTAATGCCCCACCGGAAAATCGCTTCAGTTCCTGATCCATCGCGCGAGCCTGCTTGAATGCCGATGTCATTCCTTGTGCATAGACCGGATTGAAGCTGCAAACGGCATCGCCCAGTACCAGAAAACCTTCTGGAAACTTTTTCAATCGCTCGTAGTAGCGGCGCGAGTTTGACGGAATCTTGAAGGCATAGATCTCACTGATCGGGTCAAGTTTGAGAATGGTTTCATACACAGAAGGTGTCGGAAGCTGGCGAGCAAACTCAAGAAAGCCTGCTTCATCGGTCGGAGCATGATCTCCGCCCCATCCGCCGAGCGACAAGATCCACCTGTCCCCCTCCATCGGAAACAGAAACGCCATTCGACGATCGATCGGCGGGCGTGGCGTGACCGCGAGCAAGGTCGCTCCGTCGAGATCATCAGGACGCCGATGATAAACGCGGGTCGTGTACCCGACATTCATTTTCACTTCAATCTGCTCGGCAGACTGATAGCCCAGTGTATGAAGCCATTGCGGCGCCCGCGAACCTCGTCCCGTAACATCGACGACGAGGTCTGCCTGTAAGTCCGTCGGCTGCGAATCACGATGTTGGTAACGAAGACCGGTGATACGAGACTTGTCGTTCGTTGATAACAATTCCAAAACGCGATGTTCATCAAGCACTGAAACGTTCGGTATAGACGTCACACGCTTGCGAATCGTCCATTCCAGAAACACACGACTCATGGCGATTCCATTCAGATTGGAGTTGTGACGGACTCGGTTTCCGTCAACTCCTGACCAGCACATGTCGGAACCCCAATCGAAGCGGACTGCTCCCTGCTCAGTCAATTCTTCAAGAATCTGAGGGAAATACGACATCAAGACGTCGATTCCGCCAGCCATCAGACCGTGGGTATGACGGGCATGAGGTTGACCTTTACGACATACGGGCCCCTCAGGAACCTTGTCGTTCTCCAGAACTGTGACCTGATCAAAGTGATCACTCAGAATTCGCGCGGTAAATAGACCGGCGATGCTGCCACCAATGACAACAGCATGCGATCGGCCCTGACGATTGCTGTTCCCATGCGCCGCAGAATCAGATTTCGACTGCATGCCGTTGCCCTTTCTGAACGATGAGAAATCGCCGAAGTGATCCGATCACCAGCCAATTCCGAATTGCCAGTTTCCACGCGCATCAATCGATGTGCTGGTGAAGAAGTCGCAGACATGTTTGCGATTTTCGGCCTTTGAAATCCGACCACCAACGTCGTGATCCAACTTTGGAAGCGCCTTGGCGACGATAGAGAACCAGCACTGACGAACCATGGCGATTTGCTACGATCTCAATTGCTGTTTTTCAGCGTGGTCCGACACGCATTTTCCAGCGTGATCAACACTTTCGATTGCCATTGAAACCCATATTTGCCGGGATTGAGTGACGGCCAAGAACTAGTTTTTTGTCAAAGCTAATAGAGGGGTTCAACGTAATGGGAGGGCGGGGCGGCGAGCCACTAAGTCGATGTGCGCCAACTCCCTAAGCGGCTCAGCAGGAGTTTCGCCGCTTCGCCCTCCCGATCATCAACCCCCATTTTCGTCGTCGATCATGCACCAGCTCCATACCTGCTCAAGTCGACGTGTGCCTCGCTGAATGAGTTCCTCACGAAAGCGGTCGACGCGACATTCAGATATTCATCTTGCTCTCGTTTCGCTCCCGAACTACCATCCGCACGCCAACTTCGGCAGATTCCACGAACCTTGAAGGCTCGGCAATGATCCGTGCCAGACTGAAACTCATTCGCCAGATTGTTTTCGCAGCAATTCTTCTCGGCCTCTTCGTTTGCGCCGCGGAAGTGGGCGTGCGCGTCTATGAGGTTTCTCAGGGGACCCCGATCTGCTCGACAGCCAATCCGGAATGCCTGGTTGATCCCACTCAACTGACGATTCCCTCGTGGCTCACGAATCTTGAGTTAAAGCCGCACGCGTCGTGTCAGGTAAAGTGCCGCGATTCCCGGCAGACTGTCGCTATCACAACGAACAGCCTCGGTTTCCGCGGTGCTGAAGTTGCCATCCCCAAGCCAGAGAATTCTTACCGAATTCTGCTACTGGGCGATGAGACAACCTTTGCTCCAGAGACGACCGAAGAAAACCATTTCGTTAGTCAGTTACAGCAGATGTTGCAGCAGCAGACTCGAATGTCGATCGAGGTTGTGAACGCCAGCATCCCTGGAGCCTGCCCGCTGACTGAGTATGTCCTCTTCAAGCAGAAGTTGATTGCCCTTCAACCTGACCTGATTCTTCTGCATTTTGACTGGTCTGATGTTGCGGACGACCGGCAGCTGCGCCGCAGAACTCGCAGCGATGCCCAGGGGACTCCGCTGTCATGCCCCCATGCCAGCCTGCAGAACAGCGCCAAGAAGCCGAATCCCGTGAGTCAGTTGAGAGAACATTTTCGGCTGGTCGACTGGGGAATGACCGCTGCTGGCAAGCAGTGGAAACAACAGATTTTTCAGCAGGCGGCATCGAGTCGAGAAATCGGAACGAACATGTATGCCTGGCTGCGCAGTGAGCATCCCGAAAACGATATCACTGTGACGAATGCGTTTCAGCCGATCAGCGATATGGCTCGAATGATGCAGGGGACAGGATTTCAACTGGCAATCCTGACATCACCCAAGCCGTGGCAGGTCTCGGCCCGGTGCTCGAACGGCGCAGGAGTTCGCGTAAAATCCGGAGTATCGCCTGACGCATACTATCCGAACCGAGCTCCATTTGACGCTTTGGCAAATTACGTTGGCGAATGGCAATTGCCATTCATCGATCTGTCTGAACCGCTGCTCGATTCGAATTCTCCTGAATCAAATTATCTGAAGTATGCCCCGCGGTGGTCTGTGGCTGGTCATGAACATGTCGCTGAATTCGTAGCAAGGTTTCTTGTCGAAAAGGTTCCCGGTCCCTGGAATAGTCGATACTTTCAACGTACTGAGGGGCCAATCGGGCAATCACCAATGCACGATGGTGGCGTTCAACGAGCAAGATTCGCTGAAGCGCAACGATAGTAATCCACTTGAAATGGACTTCTGAGGAACATCATGAGCCACGACACATCAAAATCCGAACGGTACTTCCACCAGGCTGCCGATCATCTGGGATTGTCGCCTCGGATGAGAACCTTGCTGCTGGTTCCAGAACGCGATGTCAAAGTTCAAGTGGCCATTCGCCTGGATAATGGTGAAGTCGAGACCTTTATTGGGTATCGCATCCAGCACGACAGTGCTCGCGGTCCAATGAAAGGTGGACTGCGATTTCATCCCGAAGTCGATGAAAATGAAGTTCGGACCTTGGCGCAATTGATGACCTGGAAAACGGCTGTCGTCGACCTTCCCTATGGAGGTGCCAAAGGAGGAATTGCCGTTGATCCTCGCAGCTTGAGTAAGGCGGAACTCGAACGATTGACTCGCAAATTCGTCGACCAGATTCACGACATGGTCGGTCCTGACACGGACATCCCGGCCCCCGACATGGGAACCAATTCTCAGGTGATGGCGTGGTTCATGAACCAGTACCAGACGCACCATGGATTCCAACCGGCATGTGTGACGGGCAAACCGCTGGAACTTCATGGCTGTGAAGGACGCGAAGAAGCGACGGGGCGCGGTGTCGTTGTCGTGGCCGAACGGATGTTTCATCACCTTGGCGACAAGCTTGCTGGCAAGACGGTCGCACTCCAGGGCTTTGGCAACGTTGGCAGCTTCTGTGCCAAGGTTCTGAACGAAAAAGGTGCCAAAGTCGTTGCGATTTCGGACCAGCGAGGCGGGGTGAAGAACAGCGCCGGCCTGGACATTCCTGCACTGTTGGCTTACGCGCAGAAGAATGATGGTGTGGCTGGCTTCCCTGGCGTCGATTCGTGCAGCAATGCGGAACTGTTCGCCTCAAAGGTCGATATCCTGATTCCTGCGGCCTTAGGTGGACAACTGACAGCGGATACCGCTCCTACAGTTCAGGCTCGCTATATCGTTGAAGCGGCGAACGATCCGACCACCCCTGAAGCCGATGAAATCTTCCTGCAGAAGGGGATCACCGTTGTCCCAGACATTCTCGCCAACGCAGGCGGGGTCTCGGTCAGCTACTTCGAATGGGTTCAGAACCGTTCAGTCGTCCACTGGCCGCTCGAAGAAATCCGCATCCGACTCGAGCAGCGCATGTCCGCAGCATTCGATTCTGTCTGGCAGATTGCTCAGGACAAGAAGGTGTCGCTACGAACCGCTGCGTATATTCTCGGAATCGGCCGTGTCGCCCGTGCCACCGAACTTGCGGGGGTTTCCTGAGAACTCAGCGGTCCATGTTATTCGGCTCACTCTTCGGGATTCAGTCGATCCGTTTGCAGCCAAGCTAACCAGGTCAATCCGACCATGCAGCCGAACCAAATGAAGTAGCCGGGACCGAGGGAACCGAACGAAAAAAGTATTAAAGTGCTCAACGACAGAAATGTCGCCACGGTACCACACCAGAATCCAAGGAGAGGATTTCCGAGAAGAAGTGACGGCAGACCTATAAAGAAGAAAAGATTCGCCCACCAGGCCAGAAACATGATGGCGAACGGGACGGATGTCAAGCACTCCAAGCCTGACAGATCATCCAACGCGGGGAACATTAGAGAAACCGAATAAAGGACGATCAGCCCGTAGCACCCCCAAATGATTCTGCGGTCGTGGCCCGGGTTGGCATCAGTAAGCTTCATGAGGATTTTTAAGTCGGTCGACGAGCGGCCGCTTTATTTCACAGGCTGATTCGCGAGCTTGAGAACCGCTGCCCACTCTTCTGCCGTGACGGGCTGGATCGACAGCCGCATTCCGCGTTTCATGACCAGCATCCCTGCAGTGACAGAATTCTGCTGCAGTTGTTCGCGCGTAATCGGCGCGTCGAATTTTGTGAGCAGCTTTACATCTACCACATACCAGCGAGGCTGTTCGGAATTGCTTTTGGCGTCGAAATACCGGTGCTCGGAATCAAAGGCAGTCTGATCCGGGTATCCGGCTCGAACAACTTCCATGGTGCCGAAGATCCCCAGGGGCTCTTCGCGGCTATGATAGAACAGGACATGGTCGCCCACCTGAACCTGATCTCGCAAAAAGTTTCTGGCCTGGTAGTTTCGCACACCATCCCACGGGGCCGTTTGTCGCGGCGCCTTTTCGAGTGTCTCGATGCCGAATACCGAAGGCTCTGATTTGAATAACCAGTATTTGCGAGTCGGATTGGCGGCAGACTTCTTCATGACATCGACCGATTCTGACGTCGCTTCAACGCCGCACCAATGAATCCGTGAAACAGCGGATGTGGAAGGTTTGGCTTCGATTTGAATTCCGGATGGAACTGAACTGCCGCGAACCAGGGATGCTTCGGAATCTCAATGGCTTCGACCAACGTTCCGCTGGGACTCAGTCCACTCAATTCCAGTCCCGCTTCGCTAAAGCGAGTCCGATAGTTCGGGTTGAATTCATAGCGATGGCGATGGCGTTCGGAGATTTCTGACTTGCCGTAACACTTCTCCATCAGCGAGCCTTGTTTCAGCAGACAAGGCTGAGCCCCCAGTCGCATCGTTCCGCCCTTGTCGCTGACAGTCCGTTGCTCTTCCAGCAGGCAAATCACGGGATCACTCGATTCGGTATCGAATTCTGTGCTGTTCGCTTCAGGGAGTCCCAGAACGTGTCGGGCATATTCGATGACCGCAACCTGCATTCCCAGACAGATTCCGAAGTACGGCAGGTTGTTTTCGCGAGCGAACCTGACCGCCTGGATCTTCCCTTCGATACCGCGATGCCCGAAACCACCCGGGACCAGCAAACCGTCAACACCAGCCAGGGCCGAGCCCGCATCCTGTCGCTCAAGCTGCTCAGCTTCAATTCGCTTCACGATGACTCGCGTTGAGTGAGCAATTCCGGCGTGATCCAAGGCTTCGTAGATCGACTTGTATGCATCGCGATGTTCGATGTACTTGCCAACGACGGCAATCGTCACTTCGTGCTGCGGATTCTTGATCCGTCGCACCAGTTCTTCCCAGTCATCCATGTTGAGAGGACCGGCAGGAAGCCCGAGGCGACCAAGGATCAGCTTGTCCAGGCCATACTCAATCAGGCCGACTGGAACTTCGTAGATCGAAAATTCCTTGTCCTGCTCTTCGAT
The DNA here is from genome assembly GCA_963977965.1 of uncultured Schlesneria sp. Classification (GTDB taxonomy): domain Bacteria; phylum Planctomycetota; class Planctomycetia; order Planctomycetales; family Planctomycetaceae; genus Schlesneria. The sequence goes on along the minus strand of CAXBSB010000142.1, from coordinate 4,936 downwards.
GACCGCTTCCTTTTCTACATTGCAGAACAGGGCAATTTTATCGGCATTTTCGCGACCGAGTGGACGTTCGGTTCTAACGATCAGAATATCGGGTTGAATCCCGATTTCACGCAGTTGCTGCACGCTATGTTGAGTCGGCTTTGTCTTTAGTTCCCGAGCCGCTTTCAGGTACGGAACCAGCGTCAGATGCACGAACAGACAATTCTGTCGCCCGATATCGAGCGGAATCTGGCGGATCGCTTCCAGGAACGGCAGGCCTTCGATGTCGCCGACTGTGCCGCCGAGTTCTGTGATCACGACATCAACATCAGGACCGGCCAAACCCAGGACGGCCGCCTTGATTTCATCGGTGATGTGAGGAACAACCTGGACCGTTTTTCCCAGGTACTTCCCTTCACGCTCCTTCTGAATCACTTTCAGGTAGATCCGCCCTGATGTGTAATTCGATTCGCGAGACAGCGGGCTGTTGGTGAATCGTTCGTAGTGCCCCAGGTCCAGGTCTGTCTCACCGCCGTCATCGAGTACGTAAACCTCGCCGTGCTGAAACGGGCTCATGGTTCCCGGGTCAACGTTGATGTACGGATCGAGCTTCTGCATCCGAACCCGCAGGCCGCGTCGTTCGAGGATCGTCCCGATCGATGCCGAGGTCAGCCCCTTGCCGAGTGAACTTACTACACCGCCGGTCACGAAAATGTGCTTGGTCATCAATTCATTCTTGTTCCCTGCCCGGCCATGCTGCGGACCGCTCACGTGGGCAGACGGGGAAAAACTGGAGGGAAAGTTGTCGATATAACTCGCTGGATCGCTTGCCACGACCGCATTGCGGTCTGTCTCGCAACCCATTTTAGGTTCTGGTGGGTGCCGTTCGTTGCCGTGCGACAAAACGAGCATAATCCTCCGGCGTGTCGATGCCAACCGAGTGATGCTCAACCACGGCAACCTGGATACGAGCCCCCGCCTCCAGTGCTCGCAACTGCTCCAGTTTCTCAAGCTGTTCGAGGCGAGAAGGGGGGAGGGTGGTCAATTTCCGCAGAAAATCTGCCCGGTATGCATAAATCCCCAGATGCAACAGCCACGGCCGATCTGTTTTCAATGCTTCTTCGGGCTGGCGATCCCGACAAAAGGGAATGGCCGCCCTGCTGAAATACAGGGCTCGCCCATCCGCCGCGACGACAACCTTAACGCACGATGACGCCTGCACTTGTTCCAGGCTGGTCATCGGAGTTGCCAGAGTCGCCATTTGAGCGTCGGGACAATCCACAAGGGCTTTCACGACAGCGTCGATGTTTGCTGGATCAATTTCCGGTTCATCACCCTGAATGTTGACGAAGATATCTCCGTCCGAACAGGATCGCTGAGCCACTTCCGCGATCCGATCCGTTCCGCTGGGGTGTTCGCCTGTCAGTTCACATTGAGCCCCGAATCCAGTCACGACGGTTTGAATTTCGTCGCTGTCTGCGGCAATCAGGACCTGTTTCAGGGACTTGGCTTTCGACGCCGCTCGCCACGTGTATTCGATCAGCGGATGCCCCGTTTCTGTGAGCAGCAACTTGCGGGGCAGTCGTGTCGATTGCAGGCGGGCGGGAATGATTCCGTAGATGTTCATGTTTCTGAGTCAATCCGTTGAGACAGTTTTCAGCCTGATTTCCAGCAGTAATCCCGAAACACAGCGGGACGAAGATTCGTTACGATTTGACTTCGAAGATCGCTTCAACTTCGACGGCCGCACCGGTGGGGAGTTGTGCGAATCCCAAGGCACTGCGGGCATGATATCCGTCAGTGGTCTTGCCGAAGATCTCATGCAACAGATCCGAGGCACCATTGATGACGAGGTGCTGATCTGTGAATTCGAGAGTGGAATTGACGCAGCCGAGCAGTTTCACGACCTTCAGCCCGTTCAATGTGCCGTGCGTATTGACGACAGATCGCAGGATCTTGACAGCACATTCCCGTGCAGCCTGAACCCCCTGCTCCACGGTCATTCCTGCACCCAGTTTCCCCTTGAGATCGCTGACGTGGCCCGATGTCATCAGCAGGTTACCCGTACGGACACACAGGTTGAGGTATCCAGGCTCAAGCTTGGCAAAAGTGAGTCCCAGTTGTTCAGCTTTCTCTTGCGGCGTCATATCTTCCTTTCAGGATTTGAATCAGATCTGGAGTTCATCAGCGGCTTCTGGAACTTGCCGATACTTTTCGAGTCGGCTATGTCTGCGAAATCAATTGCCGACAGCGTAAAAAGCTGTCGAGCAGACATCCACCGTCCCAATGCTATTCGTCATGCTTTTTGCGCACGACCGATAGCCGAACATTCTACCGCGATGAACGCGAAACCCCCAAGCGCAGATACACCGCCTCTCAGGAAAGGGTGCGGTCGTTCCTTGGTGGTACAGGAAGCTGTCCAAACGGGGTGCCACGCAACTCGGGTAACGATTTTGTCGGTGAAATTGTGAGGTTTGGACCTATAATCTTGGTCGCGAAGCGACCGCAGAACGTAGTTTCCCAGCACCTTTGGGCACAAGCGTAAGGGAGGAACTCTGGTAGATCTGTTTCATGTGGCAGATCGACTGATTACAAGCAAACGGGAGGGCGAGGCTCCCGCCGAGCCGCAATTGGGTATTACGCTTCCCGATCCGATGGCGGTTCGGCTGGAGCCTCAATCTCCCTACGGGGGGAAGGGCAGCGAAGGATGGCTCAATCAGCCATTCCTGCCGTAAGAGCACTTAGGAACGATGGGAACGTATGTCCACTGAGTATTTCATCTTTGTCGATTCAGATGACATTGAGGAAGTGTTACGAATCATTTCCACTGTTGACGGTGTGGCGTTTTACGAGAAACAAATTCAGATTAATGGAATGTTGTTCACAGGATTCGAGGAACTTAATGAGTCGAGTCGCAAAATCATGCGAGAGGATTACGGTGAGCATGGTTTGAAAGTCAATTGGAGGATTTGGGGCACATACGACAAATCGCATGACAGGGATGAGCTGCTGATGCGATTGTTTAGGTGTGTGGTGTCGATCATCAAGGCATGGCCCGAGAGGAATGTCAGTCTGATGCGTAATGCGGAGAGCTTCTACGTCATCAACAACAGTGGCGAAGTGATGATTTCACCCGTCCTGACACATGACACGTCTGCTGTGCCATTGGTGAATGAGTTGGCACTGATCACAAAGACGACAATATGTCGCTCTATGTAAATTGCTGGGTCTTTAGCTGTAAAATGTATTCACGCAACAATGAAGCTACCAGCCATTGCCGCTGCATCGGCCACGGTTCCGCCCCTGATCCATTCGCCAAGAATTGTTCGATTTCTCGTTTTGCAACATCGTCTGTTGTGGCGATGAAGCATCCATGGTGTAGCCCACGCCCCGGTGATCGGCTGGGCTTCAACAAATAAGGCATGACGCCATCCTGATTGGCCTGTCCGCCCGGAATAACGACGGACTTGAGGAGACCACAGTGACGATTGAGGAGCTTGAATCACTCTTACAAGAAGCCAGTTGGTTTGAGCATCTGTCTGAACCTTTGGGACAGGGGCAAGCATTTGTGCAGATTGCGAGTCTGGCGCCTTGGGCGAATCAACCAACAGGCGATGAACAGCTTGAGCGAATTGCAGACGAAATGAATTGGTTACCGAGTTCGAGGGACCAAGACGATCCGATTCATGGTAGGTCATTGGAAGAACGTGCGGAACAGGCCGGTAAGAAGGATGAGTTTTCCCGCCGAAGTCTGGACATTTATAAGAAAGCATTGGCATCGCTGCGACGATTCTCGGGACATCCCGCATTCAAAGTAGGGCCACATGATTTTAGTGAAGCCCGTGGAGCCGCTCTGTTTGCATCACGCCGAGCAGCTTACGAAATATTGCTCGGCAGCTGCGGGTTTTGGTGTTCCATGATGCAGCTTTACAAACAGAGTCATTGGCCCTGTGGCATCATGGCTGATAAAACCGTCGTGGTTCTGTAATCACCGCGCCGGAGCGTGCATCCGTTCGCATCAGAAAAGCGGGAGCATGGCCACCGCAGGGGCGCGCTGTGGACCGACCGCAAGCCGACGAAGCGAACCCATGAGATACTGCGCTACTTCCTGACGGGTTGGGCCTTGGCGGAAGAAGTTGCAGGACGTCCTGACTTTGATTTCCGAACGAACCACAAAGAAACGAAAAACCGCGCGGAATATCCGGCGCGGTTTTTGATTCAATTCATCAGACGACGAACCGTTGGTCAGTTGTTTCCGGCGGCAGCAACAGCTTCTTCCGTCACAACTTCAACGGGCGTCACATTGATGCGACGGCCATCGCGATCGAAGAAGACATGACCTTCGACCAATGCGAACAATGTATAGTCACGGCCCATTCCGACATTCTTGCCGGGATGCCACTTGGTACCGCGTTGACGAATCAGGATGTTGCCAGGGATCACCTGTTCGCCGCCGAACTTCTTGACTCCCAGTCGTTTCGCGTTCGAGTCGCGACCGTTACGGCTGGACCCCTGTCCCTTCTTATGAGCCATGACACAAATCCCATCACTGCAAGGCTTAAATTCGAACCGCCAGCCAGACCATTGGCGCGGAGATTCTTAAGTTTCCTCGAATCGGCTCCCAAACGCAAGTCGCCGCACAAATTTTATCTGATTTCTGGCACAGGGCTTGACGCCGGTCGAGCTCTGTCGGAAATCTTCAAGTTCGTTCCCATGCCAGTTTTTGAACGCTTACCGGTTTTCAATCCGGTACAAATGCGTCTTGGAACGCAGGATCAGAGCCTTCCCGGCAACAGCGGGCGACGCCACAAATCCTTCCTCGAACTTGTTTTCCGCCACGAGCTCAAATTCGCGCCCGGCTTTGAAAACCGGGATGTGGCCCTGCTGCGAGAAACAGTAGATCAGCCCGTCAGCGTACAAAGGTGACGCCCAGTAGTCCCCCGCCAGTCGCTTGGTC
>CAXBSB010000141.1:0-21181 GCA_963977965.1 uncultured Schlesneria sp. | reverse complement strand
ACCGGTTTCCGCTTCGGCTACCGGGGTGACAAAGTCACAAGAAGTTTGGCAAACATCATTTGATTACATGCCCAACCAGTCGTCACAGCCTCGTGAAATCGGCGTCTTGGCTACCCCGCCAGTGGAAATGCCAGCAGAAGTCCGCCAGTAACTGCACCCGCGGGGCGAACTCGGCGGGCACCTCCGCCCGCACCCACACGATGCTCGCCCCGGCCTCGTCGAAGGCCACGGCGAACGGGGTGCGGACCTCGCCACTGAACTCGTACTCAAACCAGTGGCCCTGCTCGCGGTCGGTGTTCCGCAGGGCCCACCCGACGGCCTCGAAGTCGTCGTCGTCCAACCGGCCACCGACGATCCAGCCGAGCGCGGTCAGGAACGGGCGAACGTTGTCCTCAAACAGCGACACTTCCACCCCGCGCGTCCTCCGTCGCCGAACTTGTGCTTCTCACAACAGTAGAAATTGAGAATACTTTGCAGACAAAAGATATCAAGTCCTTTCTGTTCCTGTCGTTCATGTTGGTTTCGACGTGTGAATTGACCGAGCAAATCTTGCGCAGCAGAAGTTACGGGCATCAGGCTGACGCATGTGCTGGTACGCTCATCCCAGCACGGTGGCCTTAGACGACGGAAATCCTTCGACGGCATCGTCTCGTGGTGCGTCGATGTTCATGATTTGCATTGAGCGTTGTAGAGCTTCATGATAGCCATTAACCGGACGTGTGCGTTCGTCAGCACGCCTGTTTAAATTCTTCCATCCGCGGAACGACGAACCAATTTCATCGCGTCTGACGAAAGTCGCGTGTGGCGACGGACGTAGGAGGCAGCTGCGGGATTCAGCGCGGCAACTTCCCGGAATCGTAGTGTATCGACGTTATTCAGTTCTCTGATGCGAGTTCGAAGCCCGGAATCGTTCCGTTACTGGAACCAAACGAATTCACGTCGGCTCCTAACCGGCGCAGGAACTGAACGTACAAATTGCACAACGGTGGATTCTTCCTCGGATCAAATGCCAGGTGCTGCCCGTGCTTGAATCCTCCTCCAGCGACGAGAATCGGTAGATTCTTGTTGTCGTGGCTGCTCGCATTTCCCAGGTTGCTGCCGAACAGAACGATCGTTCGGTCAAGGAGCGTGCCGCCCTCTTCTTTCGATTCTTTGAGTTTTTTCAGGAGTTCTCCGAACAATGTCATCTGCTGGAGTTCGACAACCCGCAGTTCCGCAAGTTTCGCAGGGTCCTGGCCGTGATGTGACAGGTTATGCCAGTCCTGAGTCACACCGGGAATCGCCGGCACCGCGTTGAATCCGTTGAGTGCGAATGTGATGAATCGAGTGGAATCCGTCTGAAGCGCCAGGTGCATCAGATCAATCATCAACCGTACGCGCGCGGTGATTTCGACGTAATTCGTGATGTCAACGGGCGGTTTGGCGTCCACATGCGGCTTTGGCCGACGACTCCAGTCCTGAGCGGACACCAGTCGTTGTTCGACCTGACGGACAGAACTGAAATACTCGTCCAGCTTTTGCCGATCCTGTGTTCCCAATCCCTTTTGAAAGTCCCGGGCCTCACCGAGCACTGTATCCATGATGCTCTGGCCCTGTTTGAGACGCTGAACCTGAGCGTTGATCTCGGCTGGGGTCCCATCGACAAACATATTCTTGAAGACTCGCGATGGCCGCTGCTCTGCCGGAATCGGAACACCGCTACGACTGAAAGAGAGTCCTGTGTGCGATGAGGCCAGAACCAGTGAATCGAATCGCGTATTCGGTACCAGGCATTCGATCGCGTATTGATCCAGTGAAATTGTGTTCTTGAAATTGTCTGCACGCGGATGGGGTGCCGCCGTCAGATAGCACAATTCGGCAGGGTGTCCACCATCGACTTCTGGATGCGACAACCCCGAGAACACCGTAAGTTGATCCCGGAACTCCTGTATCGGCTCCAGATAGGGTGTCAGTTCGTAGTCACGCCCGGCCTTGGCAGGAAACAGGTTTGGTGTGTGCAGACCAAGTGTTGTGTTGATGCAGATCAACCTGCGCGGTGGTTCGCTGACTGCGGCCGCGGCCCTCGCTCGGACCGGCCCCATCGCTTCCAGCAGCGGCAGTGTCAGGGTGACTCCAGCACCGCGTAAAAACGTCCGGCGAGTGAATCGTGAGCGATGCTTCATGGTTTCAATTCACTTCTTGAGAAAGAGGTCACTGACAACAACCGCATGGATCAATGTTCGAAGTCCGTAGTCCGACTTCCTGGCGTCTTCGACGATTCGGGTGATCGACTGATGATCGCTGAAGCCGACGGGATGTCCGGTCGCGTAAGTCACAAGTTTTTCGGTCAGGCAGCGGGCAATCTGGTCTGGATTCGTCAAAAGCAGCTTCTTGAACTCTGTAATATCGTCAAATTTCCGTCCGTCCGCCAGACGATCTCCCGCCTCGACTGGTCGTCCGAGCCCATATTGATAGGCCGCGAGGTACTTCGCCAGCGGACCGACTCGGTTGTTTACCCAGTCTTTCCGATCTGCGACGACTCGATAACGATCTCGCCAGCCGCCAATCACGTCATAGCTTTCCAGAGCAAACCCGGGAGGATCAATGCGTGAATGGCACCCGGCGCAATTTTCAGTCGCCCGATGTTTGACCAATTGTTCGCGAATCGTGGTGGCGCCGCGAATATCGGGTTCAACAGCCGGGACATTTGGCGGAGGGGGCGGAACCGGTCTTCCCAGTATGCGATCAAGAACCCAGACGCCTCGCAGCACCGGGCTGGTGGTTGAGCCGTTTGCTGTCACCTTCAGGATGCTTGCCTGTGTCAGCACGCCACCGCGGTGAAACTCAGGCTTGAGAGGAACTTTGCGGAATGACACACCATGGACATCTGGAATGCCGTAATGAGTCGCCAGCCGTCCGTTCAGCATGGCAAAATCAGAATCGACGAAGTTCTCCACGCTGAGATTCTGCTTCAGAATCTCGTCAAAAAAGAGATGTGTTTCACGGACTGACGACCACTGCAGCAGTTCTTCGAATTCGGGATAGAGAGCCTTGTCGGGAGTCGTTGCGCTGATTTCACGCACGCTGAGCCACTGTCCCGTAAAATTCTCGGTAAACGACTTTGCTTTGGGATGTTCAAGCATTCGCTCGACCTGCATTCGCAGCACTTCGGGCCGATGCAGTTCGCCGCTCTGAGCGAGGGCCAGTAAGGTTTCATCTGGCATGGTGCTCCAGAGGAAGTACGACAGGCGTGAGGCGAGTGCGAAGTCATCGAGTTGACCGGCAGTCTCGCGGAAATAGAGAAACTTCGGAGACGCCAGCACCGCCTTGATGCCGATCCGCAGTGCCGCTGGAAATGGTTGGCCAGACTCCATGGACGCGGCAACGAGTGCCACGAATGGCTTTTCCTCGCCACTTTGAATCGGTCGCCGAAATGCCTTGGGAAGCAGTTCTTTCAAGAGCTTTTCGGCATCAGCGAGTGTGCCGGTTTTGGGGTCGACATCACCATAGACGCGGCGGTAACTCTCGGTCGGCCAGGCTTCCGGAAACGGGCCTTCCACTTCCATCCAGTGAATCTTCAGACCAGGCCCTGGGTACTCGGGCATGGTTTCATGCTTCAGGTAGACAAACGGTAAAGCGACGGGAGTCACCTTGATGGTGTCGTTTTTGGCGAGCAATCTCTCTTCAAACTCGATCACGCCCGGTTGTCTGGGCGGAGCGTCGAAATAGCCTAGGTGGCGCGTTGGGTTTCCACTGACGACAAAGTTCCCCAAGACCACAGCCATCGGCAGCGGAGTATCGGAGTTATGAGCCGACGCTGAGATTCGAAATCGATATCGACCGGGTGCAGGTGCTTTGAACTGACGCAGGTCTGAAGCCGAATCGCCACTGGACCGAAACAGGATCACTCCGTCTTCCTGCTTCCAGACTCCTGCAAGAAACCACTTCGGCAGGGAATCATAGAGATCAAACCGCTCCGTCTTCTTTTCTAACGAATGGACCGGGGCCAGCGCCGCATTCAGGACAGCATCTGCAGCGTCCAGATAGCGTTCCATCAGGACCGGCGAAACGTTCAGTGCCATGCCGACATTGTCAAAGCCGTGCGAAATCGTGTCTTCCGGCAGCATCTCTTTGATTGAGACGTTGACGTTGAAGAGATCACAAACTGTATTCTGGTATTCGGTCCGATTCATTCGCCGCAGGATCACACGACCTTCAGATCGCTGTCTGGCAGAGGCCGCATCGAGGTGAGCTGACAATCTGGCGACGACTTCTGCCAATTTTCCGGCAGGCGGTTTCGGTTCGTCTGCGGGAGGCATCTCGCCTTCTCGCATTCGGATCAGAATTTCGCGCCAACGTTCAAATTTTGTCGAACTGGCCAGGTCATCGTCTAACTGATCGAGACGCAATCCCCCTTTGGATTGATCAGGACCATGGCAATGCAGGCAGTGCTCTTTGAAGAACTGCGATGTTGATTGCGAAATTCGTTCGGGTTTGGAACCGGGGGCTGGCGAGTTTTCATCCGCCCGAAGCGTTACAACAAGAGCAAGGAAGAAAACAAGGCTTTTTCCACAACTCATCAGCGTGCCCACCTGAAGAACCGAGTCCCGAGCGATCAAACTGATGCCGCGTCAACGGGTTCTGTCTGAGATATTCGCGTCATACGACAATGGATGTCAACCAAACGCACTGAATCCGCAGTTGCGTGTCGGCGACTGGGTTGCGAGGCGACTGTGACTGGGCGATTATCTCACGGAAAGATGTGGGAAGTATCACCGCTCAAAGCTGCAAATGATTCCATGAACATCATCGCGACAGAACTGCCAGGATTGCTGATCATCGAGCCGAAAGTGTTCGGCGATGCTCGCGGCTTCTTTTTCGAAAGTTATCAACGGGATCGCTATCGCGATGCGGGAGTCGATTGTGAGTTTGTTCAGGACAATTATTCACGATCCTGCCGCGGAACATTACGAGGACTCCACTATCAGATCACGACTCCTCAAGGGAAACTGGTCCAGGTGACGCGGGGGGAAGTGTTTGATGTCGCGGTGGACTTGCGGCGCAGCTCGCCAACCTTTGGTCGCTTCGTCGGAGTCGTTTTGAATGAAACCAACCACAGGCAGCTTTATGTGCCACCAGGGTTTGCTCATGGATTTTGCGTGACATCCGAAATTGCAGACTTCGCTTACAAGTGCACACAGTTCTACAATCCTGCTGATGAACGAACGCTGCTGTGGAACGATCCTGCTCTTGGGATCATGTGGCCCGATCTGGAACCGAGGATTCTTTCCGCGAAGGATGAACGGGGAGTTCCACTGAGTCAGGCAGAAACGTACCGCTGAAAGAATTGCTTCTGATGCTTCCTCGTATTGCATTGACCTTGGGTGATGTCGCCGGAATCGGGCCCGAGATCGTGGCTCGTGCTGTTGCCGACGATCGCCTGCGCAATTGTTGTCGCCCCATCGTTGTCGGAAATCCGGTCGTATTCCACCGAGCGATGTCGCTCACTAGTGCGAGTTTTGAACTGCAGACTGTCGCGAAACTGGATGAAATCGACTGGAGCAGTTCCCGGATACCATGCTGGAACCCGTCTGCGGTTGATGTCACTTCGATTCCGGATGCCCGAATTGATGGTCGAGCCGGGCGAGCGGCCTACGACTATCTGGTCGCGTCAACTCACGCTGCGTTGCTGGGAGAGGTCGAGGGGATTACGACGGCACCGTTGAACAAGGCTGCTCTGCACGCTGCCGGTTTGGATTACCCTGGTCACACGGAAATCCTCGCGGCCGAATGCGGTGTCACTGAATTTGCCATGATGCTCTACCTACCAAGTGGAGGGGCGATTCATGGGCCGGATGGGCTAGGAGTTGCTCACGTCACCTTGCATACGTCCATTCGCAGTGTTCCTGACTTGCTGACCATTCCGCATATTCTCGAAACGATCCAGTTGGTCGATCGGTTTTTGAAACGGATCGGGTGTCATACGCCCCGTGTCGGTGTCTGTGCTCTGAACCCTCATGGGGGCGAAGGTGGATTGTTCGGCAATGAAGAGGCGACTGTGATCGCGCCGGCCGTCGACATGGCTCGATCACAGGGAATTGTCGCCACCGGCCCCATCCCTGCCGATGCTCTGCTTCGTCGTGCAGTCCAGGGCGAGTTTGATGGTGTCGCGGCGATGTATCACGATCAGGGGCACATTGCCCTGAAGCTGATCGGATTTGACCGGGCCGTCAACGTGACACTCGGATTGCCTGTTGTACGAACCAGCCCAAGCCATGGAACCGCGTTCGACATCGCCTGGCAGGGTCAAGCGAGTTGCCTGGGGTTTGTTGAAGCGGTTCGAACGGCGGCGATGATCACGGCTTCAAAATCGGCACGACCGAATACTGCAGTTCGCCCGCAGTGACATGAACCTGTCCCTGACGATCGACATAGACGTCGACTTCGCTTCGCGTACCAAACTCGGGCAGGTAGATCCCGGGCTCGACAGAGAAGCAGCTTCCGGGGAGGACTCGACGCGTTTCATGCGTTTCGAGGTTGTCCATGTTCGCACCGTTCCCATGGACTTCCTGTCCGATGCTGTGCCCTGTTCGATGGACAAAGTATTGGCCATATCCTGCTTTCTCGATCACAGCACGACAGGCATCGTCCACTTCAAATCCCTGCAGAACCTGTCCAGCGGCGAAGCGACTGCGTACGAGGGCGATCGCCGCATCACGCGCGGCGGCAACGATCTTGAAGATCGTTTCGTACTTTTCCGGCACGGTTTCACCGACGAAGCCGACTCGCGTCAAATCACTATAGACTGCTCGGGGCTTATCCAGCTTGGCCCAGAGATCCACCAGGACAAAATCACCGGCTCGTATCGGCGCGGTTCCGGTTTCGTAATGAGGGTCGCCGCTATTGGCATTCACACCCACGATCGGCGGGTGATACGTCGTCAAACCATGCCGGGCAAAATGGGCCATGATCTGGTCACGGACCGCGTCTTCAGTGGTCACACCATGCTGGCGAATCTGGTCAGCGATGAATTTCCATGCGACACCATAGGCGGAGTTGGTATGTTCACCAGCGGCCAGGTGCATCGCCCACTGTTCATCATCCCAGACCGCTTCAAACTGCTGGACCAGGTCACCCGACGGAACGACATCCGTTTTCTGAGCCCGAACCAGTTCAATTGTTCCCGCATCGACTCGAGAAATGTAGGGGTTTCCGTTGCGGGGTGAATATTCCATCGCGATGGTTTTCAAGCCACCCACCAGGCCGGCGACGCCCGCTTCGAATTCCTGCCACTTCAAATAGATGGTTTTGTCACCGGGAAGATGATCGAGTGCTCCCGATTCAATGCGGTGGACCAGCTTTCGTGGAGTACCCGTCGCAGGGATGAAATACATCCATCGACGAGATCCCATCGAGCCATCGACGAACTGCAGGATTCGGCGGGCCAGAATGTTACTGCCGCGGAAATCGTACATCAGCCATCCATCGAGGTTCTGGGCACGAATTGCGGTCTGAATGGCAGCCAGATCAAACATGGGAAATCTTCCAGGTACAGGTCGTAAGTCACAACATCTCGCCGAAGTGCGAAGGTTACTCACATGAGCCGCCGAGATTCAATGCTGCCGCAACACAAAAGATCTCCGATCGCATGATTTGCTGTCTCTCACCGTTTGGCAAACGAAAGAGAGGCAACCTGCCTCAGGATGATGGTCAAGTTCCCATATGGTCCCATATCCAGACCCGTGCCAAACGGCAGCAAACCTGATAGGCTGAATCGTGGAATATTCCGAGAATTGCTGGAGACGTTGATGGCTGCCAACTTAGACGTACAACGATTGTGCAAGCAGTTTGCCACCGCAGAAGGTTCGTTATCGATTCTTCGAGATCTGGATCTGTCGATGGAGCGAGGCGATGCCCTGGCGGTGACCGGTCCATCGGGAAGTGGCAAAAGTACGTTGCTTTACATCCTGGGGGCACTGGATAGCCCAACGTCCGGCACTGTTCAGCTTGATGGGAGCAATCCCTTCGCCCTGGATGCAGCCGGCCAATCGGAGTTTCGCAATCGACAGATTGGTTTTATTTTCCAGGATCACCATTTGCTGCCGCAGTGTAACGTCCTGGAAAACGTATTGATTCCGACGCTGCCCGCTCAAGGAGCCACCACAGCAACGGAAACTCGAGCACGAGAATTGCTCGAGCGTGTTGGCTTGGGGAACCGCTTTGCACATCGACCGGCACAGCTTTCTGGTGGTGAGCGTCAGCGTGTGGCCGTCTGCCGGGCGCTCATCAATCAGCCCAAGTTGCTTCTGGCCGATGAGCCAACAGGAAACCTTGATCGGTCCACGGCAGAGAGTGTCGGATCACTGCTGCTGGAACTCAACAAGGAATTCAATACGCTGCTGGTCTGCGTGACCCACAGTTCGGAACTCGCCAGCCGGTTCCCCCGGCACTGCGAACTGCGCGATGGGAAACTGGTTCCCCAGTAAACTTTCGAAAAAACGTCGTCAAGGGCCCGATCGTTGAAGTCAAACCAGAAAGCGATCAATTGATCGCTATTCCTCTTTGCCGATGACCACGATTCCGGATTCCGTCACGGTATATCCGCGATCACGGTCTGCCTGCAGGTTGTATCCGATCTCCGCACCTTCTGGAATTTCAACTCGCTTGTCGATGATGGCTCGGCGAATGCGAGCGTTGCGGCCAACAACGACTCCATCGAACAGGATCGAATCTTCCACGGTAGCCCAACTGTTGACGCGGACGTTGTATCCCAGCACCGATCGCAACACCGTGCCACCTGAGATGATGCTTCCCGAGCAGACCAAACTGTCCATGGCATGTCCGATTCGAGGATTTGCTCCGTCGTATTGAGCAAACACAAATTTCGGCGGGGGCTGTTGAGGCTGATAGGTTCGCAGCGGCCATGAACGGTCGTACAGGTTCAGCTCTGGCGCAACCTTGATCAAATCCATGTTTGCATCGTAAATGGCATCCAACGTTCCTACGTCGCGCCAATACGACGTGTCACCCGTATTCTTGTCGCGGAACGGATATGCCCGCACGACATGCGAATCGATGAGCGACGGAATGATGTTCCGCCCGAAATCGTGAGCACTTTTGGGGTCAGATGCGTCTGCAATCAGGCGATCGAACAGGAAATTTGTATTGAAGACATAGACCCCCATCGAACCCAGGCAGCGCGTCGGGTCATCGGGCATCGGTTTGGGATGCTCCGGCTTTTCCTGGAACTCGACAATACGACGATTGCTGTCGATCTGCATGACCCCGAACTGCGTTCCCTCTTCCAGCGTACAGGGAAGACAGGCCACAGTTGCAACCGCCCCCGAGCTGATGTGGTCCTTGATCAGTTCGGCGTAATCCATCTTGTAGATATGGTCGCCACTCAGAATCAGCAGGTATTCCGACTGGCATTTTTCGATCGAATAAATGTTCTGGTAGACAGCATCAGCCGTTCCCTTGTACCAGTCCTCGTGAAGGCGCTGCTGAGGGGGCAGGACGTCGATGAATTCGTCGAGCTCGCGACACAGGAATCGCCAGCCGAGATTCATATGTCGGTCAAGACTGACGGCCTTGTACTGCGTCAGAACCAGGATCTTTCGCAGTCCGCTGTTGATGCAATTCGACAGCGTAAAATCGATGATACGATAGGCACCGCCGAATGGTACCGCAGGTTTGGCCCGGTCTCGCGTCAGTGGTTCCAGACGCGTCCCTTTACCTCCGGCCAGTATCAGTGCCAGTACTGTTCGCATCACCTGTACTCCTTTCGGTCCTGCGGCCACTCGTGGCTTAGCTCGTCATCGTCATGTTTTCAGGCAATCAATCCGCAATCGACTTCAAGAGCCCCAGCAGTGTTTCACGTACTTTTGGCTCTGCGTCTGCAGCGAGGTAACTGGAACGCGCTCGCCATGTTTCGTATCCCCCCAACTGATGCTGTTCGGGGGTCGGCAAATATCCGTTGTATCCGTTGGCCAATTCGATCGTAAACGTCTGCTTAAAGGGACTGTGCTGCTTGATTGCCAGACCGGTTTGGGTGAATGTTTCACAGGGACTCGACACAATTCCCAGATCGCCGATCCGAATTGCCTGAAGTCGAACTTTGACTTTGGCAGGATATTTCGCCATCAGGGTTGTCTCACGAGCATAGATCAGCGGCATTCCTTTCAATGGCCGTTCTTTCACGGCGGCAAGCTGGCCCTCGGCTTTGGCCAGGTCCGCTGCGGACGGAAGTCTGACTCCCAGGTCGATTTCGGTATCTGTGACGCGCAGAGGCAATGCATCGTGATACTGAATTCCTGCATAGGCCTTGGCGACAGCCTGAGATACGACTTCTGCGACGAACCCCATCTGCTCGTAAGGTTCTCGTTTGGGCCCGGCTTTCAAGCTGAAGTTCACATTATTGACGTCAGCACTCGTTCCATTCGACATGATTCCGACAAACGCTGACGGCCCCTTTTCACCGTTCACATGGCGAGAGATCCGCGCAGCAAACTCACCGAAATAATCTGCAGAGAGAACCGGGCCTGAGACGCCGCCAACATAGTGCAGCGAGTAATTGGCCAGCAGTGCGATCGGTCGTCCCTCTCTTGACTGCACCGACAAGATCGAGACTTGAGGGTCCGTCGGACCGGCCGGGCGATCAACTTGTGGGTTGCTGTAACCGGGGTTCATCTTGACGCGATCCGTACGACCGCCGAACGGATCTTCGACTGTTTCACCCGGCTTCAAGTGCCAGCGGCGATTGAAAAGCTGCGATGGCTCATCAACGGCAGTCCAGCCGACTCGAGCGGGTTCCAGGCGACGGAATGCTTTGTCGAGCCCGGCAGCGATCTGTTCGACGAGGAATTGCGTGTATTTGATGTCAGGTTCACTTTGAAAAACCCCCGTTGACGTCGGACACGAGTGGGCGTGAGTCGCGGAAATCAAAATGTTTGATGCTGGGATTCCCGTCTTTTCACTGGCCAGCTTCCGCGCCGCGTCGATCAGGTCGCGTGGGAGCATACAACTGTCGCAGACAACAATTGCCAGCGACGTATCACCGTTGGCCAGGATCAGGCAACGGGCGTGCAGTGGATCATGCGCCGATTGCGCCAGGACATCCGCCATATTTCCATTGACGGAGATTGGAAACTGCAAGGGAGTGATGTCCTGAGCGACTGCCGCCGCACGCAGTCCGAGTCTGGAATCGGCCGCATCAGTCACTCGGACGACGGCGAGATTCCACAGAGCGACGAACAGAATCCAGGCGAAGTTCCAACGCGCGGTGAATGGAGTTTTTCCAGGAAGAGGTTGGAAAGAGTGACGCCTTACAGGAGAACAGGCCACCATGCCAGATTCCTTGAATGAGGTACAGACGTGATCTGCGGGTGCGGTTTCAAATCCAACGCCAGACAGTCTGCGCATGAGCATTGTTGGAGGCAACAGTAACCACGCACACTTCATCCCATTCGACGATGTTTTGCGGAAAAAGTCGATCTGTCGGCAGGCAGCCTTGCGAGACTGACAGTTAGCCGGAACAATCAATCGTGCAACCGAACCCGCGTCGCAGTGATGGATCGGAACCTGTTTCATCAAACAATCGCTGACGGGGCAGCTTGCAGTCTCCACAACACGTTCATAAAGCTGTATTATCCTGCATCGGGCCGCGCACTTTTGTGCTTCGCAACAGTTGATGCCCCTGATCCCAGGTGACACGGAATCGAAATGAAAAACTATCGCGGCTGGCAACTGGCGTTGACCCTCGTCTTTTGTTCGGGGGGATGCAATCAGTCCGCTGATCCTCCAAAGACTGACAAGGTTCCTGTATCTTCTTCAGCCAAACCGGAAGCGGCCCATGCCAATGAAAACTCGACTTCGCAGCCCGATCAGGCGAAACCTGCGCCTTCAGCTGCCGAGGTGAAAGCGGACTCTTCCGAAGCGACAGCCAAAAAGCTGGACGTGAAAGAAATGGGATGGGAGCAACTTCAGGAACTGGTTGCCAAACACAAGGGAAAAGTTGTCGTCGTCGATATCTGGTCCACGGCATGTGAGCCCTGTTTGCGTGAGTTTCCGCGTCTGGTCGAACTGCAGAAACGCCACCCAAACGACGTCGTCTGTATTTCGTTCGATTGTGATTTTGCCGGAGTCAAAAACAAACCGGTCGGATATTATCGCGAGCGAGTATTGAAAGCTCTGACTGAGATGAAGGCCGAGACCATCATCAATGTGATGTCGACGCTCGCCGCGGACGAATTGTTTCAAAAGATTGACCTCGATTCGATTCCTGCCGTTTACGTTTATAATCAGCAAGGAGAACTTGCCAAGCGGTTCGACAATCGAACTCCTGCCAGCGAAACCGAGGAAGGAATCTCGTACGAACTGCAGATTGATCCACTGGTCGCCAAGCTGGTCACCATGGAAAAAGTGGAAAAGAACTGATGGTGGATTCGTCCCGCCGACGTGGTCGTCGCGAAGTGATGGGTAACCACAATCGATGCTGGATCTGGGGACGCAATGTTGTCCAGGAAACAGTTCGTGCTGGTCGCTGGCCTGTTCTTGAATTGTTGATCGGTGATTGGGTCGAAAATTCAGTCGCTGAGGAATGCGCGCGTCTGGCGGAACTGCGACAGGTTCCAGTCTACTCAGAAACTGAATCGGAATTGACACGTCACTGCCGCACGGCTGAACACCAGGGATTTGCTGCCCGAATGGCTCCGTTTCCCTGTCTTTCGTTCGATGAAATAATGAAGGCACTGCCTCGCACGCCTGCCATTGCAATTCTCGACCGTCTGCAGGATCCGTTCAATTTCGGGGCCATCATCCGATCCGCATCGACGCTCGGAATACATGGAATCATAATTGGTGATCGAGAACAGACTGACATCAACAGTCAGGTTGCCAGAAGTTCTGTCGGAGCGATCAACCACCTGCCGATTGCTCGTACTGACAATCTGACGAGTGCTGTCCACGAGTTGCTTCACCAGGGATTTCAAGTTGTTGCGGCATCCGAGAAATCTTCGATTCCATTACATCGCGCCGATTTTCGTGGTCCGACTGTCATTGTGATTGGAAACGAAGGACGTGGGATCTGTCCACAATTGTTGTCCCTCTGTAACCTTTCTGTCCGAATCCCGATGACAGGTCAAGTGGGCTCATTAAACGCCGCCGTCGCAGCGGGGATTCTGTTTTATGAATTGAGTCGGCAACGGAGCGATTCGCCATCGCAGTAGTGTGAGAGATTCCGTTTCAGAATCGGACTGCCTGCCGGTTCGACAGTTTTTTCGAAAGTCATTTATGTCTCTGGTTCTTCGCAATCCTCACTCTGTTCTGGCGGCCTTGCAGATGCGTCCTGAGGACGTTTTTGAAGTGCGTCTGGCACCGGGGACGCCTTCACCTAAGTGGGCTGATGTCGCTGAACTGGCGAGGCAGCACTCCATTCCGATTCGGACGAATCTGGCTCCTGTCGACAAGCGACATGCTAACGAAGGCAAGAGCGAACGAACGGGTGCCGCTGTTGCTCTTGTCCGGGAACGGGCCGACCGGCTTGTGGATGAACTGTTTGTCGGCCCGACGGATTCCCCCGGTCTTTGGCTGGCTCTGGAACAGCTTCAGGACCCGCACAATGTCGGGGCTATTTTTCGAACTGCAGCATTCTTTGGTGTTCGCGGGATCATACTGACTCGCGAACGCTCTGCGCCGTTGACAGCAACTGTCTACGATGTTTCATCCGGGGGACTGGAATTCGTTCCGTTTGCGATTGTTCCGAGCCTGAGCCGAACGATTACGCTGGCTCGTGATGCGGGCTTGACCGTGATTGGAACTTCTGAACATGCGGCGCGAGAATTGAATGACCTACCGTCTGATCGGTCCCATCTGCTGATCTTCGGGAATGAGGAATTTGGCCTGCGGCGCGTGACGACCGAAAGTGTCGACGAACTCGTTCGACTGGCTCCTCGCGGTCCGATTGAATCTCTCAATGTTTCCGTCGCGGCGGGTGTCTGCATGTCCAAACTGGCACGCGGCTGACATCGCCGGACGAGACGGTTCAAAATCCATTACGCCTTTGTCGCATGTCGCCGGTGCTTGGGATCAAGTTCCTTTTCAAGGCGCCCCAGCAATTCGTTCATTTCTGAGGCTTCGTGCTCTGTTAATTCGCTTTCACCAAAACGAACTCGATAGAACAGACTGGCCACCGCCTGTACATGTGGCTCAACCCCCACGTCCCCGAGTCGCCTTGCCAGTTCCGGCGCCACCTCACTTGTAAACTCCTGCTGCGTCTGTCCCTGCTGTTGGACTCGTCCTGTCGACTTCATCAGCTTGACAAACCGTTCGTAGAATTCGATTCGGCGGTTAGAATCAGACGTCGTTCTGGCTCTCCGCTTCAAAAGGTTTCGCAGCCATGCACTCTTCCGGCGGATCAACCACCCGCTTGCGAACAGAAGTGTCAGGACCAGCAACCCCGGTAGTGACAACCAGTTTCTGAGATCAAGAATCTTTGGGATGAGTTCCTTCATCGCCTCGCTTGGAGACTTCACAAAACTCTGCTGGAATTCAACGACGGAATTGACCCATTCTCGCAGCGGTTCATAGATCAGAAGCTCCTGCCGTTCCAGAGAAACATCGAGGATGTTTGATTCCCACATGACAGCCAGTCTGGATGTGAGCAATGCAAACATATTCTTGTTGGCTCCGATTTCTGTCACACTTTCAGCGCGACCATCTTCGGGTGTGGCATCAAACGCGACCCAGTGGCGACCTTCAGTGCATGCTTCTACCCATGCATGAGCGAACCGCTTTTCAACATTCAGGGTCCCGTCGGCCTGCTCTATACCTCCTTTAAATCCAGTGACCACACGCGAAGGAATGTTTACGGCTCGCAACATCAACGCCAGCGCCGTGGCAAAATATTGACAATGTCCCGTGCGACGATTGAACAGAAAGTCCTCGACAGGATCGATATCCGGGTCGACCACAGGCGTTGACAGCGAGTAAGAGTATTCCCCTGAGTCTCGCAGATATGACTCGATGGCCTTGGCGGTTTCGATCGGCGTCAACGGTTGACCAATCCGCTCCGCTTCATCATCGCGAACTTTTTGCGCGAGTGCCGATAGTCGACCGAGATCTCCAGAGACTTCCAGGCAGGCCTTGATGTACCTGTCCGCTCGATGGAAATACGATGATTCCCGGGCACCTTGGGTGAACTCGTCTGGCTTTGGCGGGCCAGTAAAGACGAAGTATTCAACGGCCCCCGGTAAACTTTCAAACCAGTCACGACGAATTGCCAACTGGCTGGAAACCTCAGAGTTCGCGACTCTCGAACCCTCGCGGTCTCGCATTGCTAATGGTCGACCGAGACAATAAAGCACGTTCGTACCGATACGTTCGAGATGAATCTCCTGACGAAATGCGGCTTCGACGGAAGTCTTGGATAACGAATCATATGCTCTGGGGATAATTGAGATGATCGTGTTGCCGGAAGAAATCGGTTTCCAATTCCCCGCTGCATAGTTTGTCAGGACGGCACCACGAAACATTGGCTCTGACATTCCCAGAGATTCTGCAAACTTGTGCGTACTGACCTGCTCATCCGTCTTCAAGTCATAAATCTTCAAACTCAATACCGGATCATTACTGACCAGGATCTGGCCGAGATCTCCCAGGCGAACCTCCGTTGCCTGACCTGTGACACGTTTCATAGCCGCCGGGAGTGCATCGTCAGAGATTCCCAAGGCCGTTCCGACCCAGACGCGAGGGACAAGAGCAAAGAACGCTGCACCAATGAACAGGCCCGCAAATGAAGTGAAAGCGACACCACTGACCATACGCAACGAAATCCACGACGCATTGTTTTCCAGCCGGATTTCGTCGAAAACTTCACTTTGCGAAGAGGATCTGGCAGTAACCGGTTTCGGAATTCCGTTTGGGGAGTCCGGTTCAATGGCGGCGAAATCCTGAGCCACCCGGTACAGCGAGAATACCGACAATGTCCAGATCGCTCCGAACAGATAAACGACCATGCAGGCACCGTACCAATTGGAACTCGTCAAGACCGCCCCGACCGCGACATGCATCATCCCCAGCGTCATCAGCAGCCAATATCGATAGTTCGATTTCTGCTGTAACAAGACGACCCATGTCAGGTAAACCACAAGGTGGATACCGGCCAGCAATCGTCCTTCGTAGTTTTCCGAGAAGAATTCAAACGAAGCGGCCAGCAACGACAGAAAGCCGAGGACCAGTGCCACGGACTCACTCAGGCCCCGGCGATTTCCGGCACGATCCAATCCTGTTTCACACCACCAATAAGCAAAAACAGTGACAGGGATTGAGATGAACGGAATGAAGCCATATTCGGCTGCGCCCAGTATCACTCCGACGAATCCTGTCAGGATGTAAATACTGAGCTTAAAGACTGTGGCAAGACCCATAACCGATCCTTGAAGTGAGATTTGCCACTGCAGAATACACTGACGAATCCCCATTCGTCACGTGCAAAGCTAGGAATCCTGCTGAGGCATTGCGGATTTACGAAGCGCCTTAAACTGTTTAAAGCTGTTTATTCGGTCCATTTCAAGCAGATGACGGATTGTGTTATCCTTCCCAGAGTCGCTGGCCCCTGAATTCGTCGCGAGTCTCCTCGAACCAGATTCGCGAACATCGCCGGTTGGCAGACAAAAAAACAATTGTTCAACAGAAGGATTTTCAACAATGACGAACACTCGACAGACATCGCGACGTCAGTTCCTGAAAGGGATCGCCGCGGCGGGAACAGCTAGTATTCTGCTTCCTTCGCCCAACCGTGCGTTTGGATTCCAATCGACGAGCGAACGACCAATCTTCGCGACCATCGGCCTGCGGAATCAAGGTTGGGCAATTACCAGCAAATCCTTCGGGTTCGCCGACTTCGCGGCTCTGGCCGATGTTGATGCCAACGTGCTGGCGGAAAACATTGGCCGGGTCGAGAAACATCAGGGCAAACGGCCTGACGGGTACAAGGACTACCGCAAGATCCTGGACCGCAAAGATATTCAGGCTGTGATGATTGCCACTCCCGATCATTGGCATACCAAGATTGCTGTTGAGGCGATGCTTGCTGGCAAAGATGTTTACTGCGAAAAACCGCTGACGCTGACGATCGATGAAGGAAAGCTGATTGAAAAGATCGTCAAGCAGACCGGCCGAATCTTCCAGGTCGGCACCATGCAGAGAACCGAAAGCGACCAGCGTTTTCTGAAGGCAATTGCACTGGTCAAACACGGTCGTATCGGTACCGTGAAAAAAGTGACGTGCGGCATTGACCGAATGGAAGCCTCGCCCGTGATTCCAACCGTGGCAGTCCCTGAAAACATCGATTGGGATTTCTGGCTCGGCCCTGCTCCGAAAGTCCCGTACCGGGCACTTCCAGAGATGCGAAAGGGTTACGGTGGTGGAGTGCCCCTGTACAGTAATTGCCACTATTCCTTCCGGAACTGGCACGAATACTCGGGGGGAAAACTGACCGACTGGGGAGCCCACCACGTTGATATCGCCTGCTGGGCTCTTGGTGCCGGTTCAACAGGTCCGAGCAAAGTCGCCCCCGTTGAGTACAAGCTGCCGGTCGAATACAAAGACGGACATCCAACGGTATCTGACCAGTACAACGCCGCGACGCAGTTCACCATTCGCGTCGATATGCCCAAGGACGTGGAGTTGATTATCACCAGTGAAGGGGATAACGGAATCCTGTTTGAAGGGACCGAAGGCCGATTCTTCGTCAACCGAGGCAAGCTCACGGGCAAGCCCGTTGAAGACCTGAAGGACAAGCCGCTGCCGGACGATGCCATTGAGCAGGTCTACGGTGGCAAGGTCAGTGCAAATCACACTGCCAACTTCATCGAAGGGATGAAAGCCAGGAAGCAACCGATTTCGGACGTCTGGACCCATAACCGGATGCTGGAAATCTGTCACCTTTCCAACATTGCAATTCGCCTGGGCCGCGAATTGAAATGGGATCCAGAAAAGCGGGAAGTCATTGGCGACGCTCAGGCCAATGCGTTCCTGGCACGCGAAAACCGCAAAGGATTCGAGATCAATATGTAGCGATTTCTGACCTTATTGAACGAGGAGATCCGTCCGCGGCATCTCCTCGTTTTTTATTTGCCGTGTTGAATCACATTCCGTGTGAGTGTGGTGCCACGGTCCTACAGAAATCTCTTTCCAATCTGTGGGAGCCAGGTGTGTCGGCTATGGACGCGACAGTCGGGACTGAGTCGTAAGACCCGTCCCGACTATCAATCAGAGAATTACTTTTTTCGACTGACTGTTACCGGTTAAACAAAAACGCCGGGCTGTTGATCAGAGCCCACATCAGATCCTGTGCTCCATCTGCCAGGCCGTTGTCCGTGAGGTACTTTTCACCCTGCTGACGTTCAGCATCCGTTGGCATCCGATTGAAGACTGACAGGTAAAGCTCTTCGACCATCTGTTTCGGAGTGGCCTTGGCATTCACCAGCCTGGCGATCAATCCCTGCGGATGGACAATCGCTTCAGAGATCGTCGGGCCGTTGATCAGAGTCAACGTCTGGGCGAGGCTGACTTCGGAAGAGCGTTCGCATTCACAGGGTGATTCACGCGGGGCTCGACCGAACATATCGAGAAACGACACGGAAGCCGATGAATCGGGAAGCTGAGAAGCATGGAAACCGCCAGGAACGCCGGGCAGGTTCGTCGGTGCTCCCGTGGCGGTCATGATGGCATCGAACAATTGCTCAGCCGCCAGCCGTCGCGGTGTTGCGTGAGAATAGTTCACATCGTCATCTTCGTTCCAGTGATGCGTCACGAATGTTCGCTGGTATGTGTGAGAACTGACGATCGTTCGCAGCAGATGCTTCAGGTCGAACCCGCTGGCAATAAAGTCATTGCTGAGTGCATCAAGCAGTTCTGGATTCGTCGGCGGATTGCTCAGGCGAATGTCGTCCACGGGATCAATAATCCCTTTGCCGTTCAAGTAACTCCAGTAACGATTTGCCAGACTCTTGGCGAAGTAGGGGTTTTCTTTCGCCGTCAGCCATCGAGCCAGCTTGATTCGCGGAACGTCGGTGTTCAGATCGATCCCCTCAATCTGGAACGGGAATGTCGCTGCAGCGGGCTGACCGGTTCCGGCATGAATAACTTGAGCGGGTGACCGCATGTCGTACACCACTTCTTCTTCCGTCTTCTTGCCACCCTTGCGGCCGACGCCACCGAAGAACGCGGACAACTGGTAGTACTGTGTCTGAGTCCACTTTTCGAAGGGATGATCGTGGCACTGGGCACAAACAAATCGGGTACCGACAAACACCTGAGTCATGTTTTCCATGACTTCACGAGGTTCGCGAGCGATCCGATAGTAATTGGCCGCTGGATTCTCCAACGTACTGCCGCTGGCAGTCATCAGCTCGAATACGATTTCGTTGTAAGGGCGGTTCGTGGCAATCTGCTCGCGAATCCAGTTACGGAAAGCCCAGACCCCTTGTTCATTGATGAATTTCCGGTTCGACATCAGCAGGTCACTCCACTTGAGTGTCCAGTGGTCGACGTAGCCGGGTGAATCAAGCAGTTCATTGATCTTGGCCAATCGCTTGTCTCGCGAAGGCCGCGGATCGTTGAGGAATGCACGAGTCTGTTCGGCGTTGGCTGGCAGGCCCGTCAAATCGAGCGACACGCGTCGCAGGAAGTCGGCATCCGTGCACAAGTCTGCCGATTGAATCTTCAATCGCTTCAGCTTGTTGTTCACATGCGTATCGATGAAATTGAATTCCGGAGAATCCTTCCACTGGTATCCATCACGTGTTCCCAGTACGAGCACCGTATTGGATGCATAGGTCCCTTCGTAGCGAACCAGAATCGCCGCCTCGCCGCGCCGGACTGCTTTGACCTGACCAGTCCCTGAAACTGTGGCGACCTCGAAATTGCTGGTTTCAAAAACGGCATCGCGAGTCACGTCGCGAGTTGTGCCATCATCGAATGTGGCGATCACCTGAATCTGTTGCTTGTTCCCGGATCGCTCCAGAATTGGATTGCGAGGCGCAATCTGAAGCGACACGGGGCGCGTTGCTTCGCTGAATTTGCATCCCTCGGCGATCCACTGGTGGATAATCTTGTACGCCCGAGACTCTTCGTCGAACAGGAATCCCCCTTCGTGCGGAACCCCCTGAGTCGGCTTCAACAGCATCAGGCTGTCGCTGGGATTGGCCCGGTTGAAACGACGTCCCGAGACATCATCCAC
Source organism: uncultured Schlesneria sp. (assembly GCA_963977965.1). Lineage (GTDB taxonomy): Bacteria > Planctomycetota > Planctomycetia > Planctomycetales > Planctomycetaceae > Schlesneria. The sequence continues at coordinate 960 of CAXBSB010000141.1, read as the reverse complement.
CAGAGCTCGATAGTCATAAATCGGATCGTAGCCGCGCAGACTCAGTTTGAAGCCCTTTCGCCCCTGCTGAGCTCCATGACACGTTCCAACGTTGCAACCAACCTTTGCCATCATCGGTTCGACATCACGGATGAAGTCAGTCGGCATCGGAGCGACGTTTTTAACTTCGACGGGCACTTTGACCGTATGCCCCCCCGCAGCAACGACCAGTTCCGTTGCGCCGACGGCAACAGGAACCACATATCCGTCGGCGTCGACACTGATCTGTGTACCGCCAGCCGTACGCGTTGCGACGTCCGTCAGATCAACCGATTTGCCATCGGCAGTCTGACCGATCACCAGCACTCCGCGAGCATCACGGGCATTGCTCAGCACGAGCCGATCCGGCACCGTCTGGAGTTTGACGATCGGAACAGGAGTCTCCTGAGCGAAGACGGCTGACGACAGGATCACGGACAGGCAACACAGGTTGCGGATTCCAAAACTCAGTGAACGCATGACTGCTTCCTTGGAGATCTCAGTTCACACCCGCGACAGCGGGAGCAAGGGTGACGGGGACAAATTCCTTAACCAGGGCTCCCGTCTCGGCATCAAACAATCGGACAATACCATCCAGACCACCTGTCGCGACCATTTTCCCATCCGGACGAAACGCGACTGCGAAAACTCCAGCCGAATGCCCCTTCAATTCAAGCAGTGGCTGATCGGCATCAGTCTTGTAGATTCGGGCCGCGCCGCTGGTGGCGTTACTGCTGCCAACAACGAACTTCGTTCCATCCGCATTGAACTCCAGCGCCACGATCCGACCGGGCAGTTTGGCATAACCTCGCAGACGATTGAAGTCGTCACCAATCTGCCGAGCCTGTGTGCGGAAAATCTTATAGAGTTTCGGTTCGCCATCAGCACCACCGATCAGCACCTGTTCTTCCTTTGGATGTCGCTGCACCGCCATCAGGCCGC
>CAXBSB010000140.1:0-21189 GCA_963977965.1 uncultured Schlesneria sp. | reverse complement strand
CATGATCACGACCATGATTGCGGACATGACCATGACCACGACCATGATCACGATCATGGCCACGATTGTGGGCACGACCATGACCATGGCTAAATGTTCGCCGACCGAATCGATATCAGTTGGCAGTTAGCGAACTCGATTTGATCATCCGCTGCGTGACGATTTCAGATTGTGCCCGTTTACGGATCACTTGGGCGCGGGGGTTGATGAGGTGCCGTTTTCCGGGCCATAGGTGCCATAGGTCCAGCAGTTCACCCAGTTCCTTCGGACTGGGTTCAGTTCCCACGCGTCCGAAGGGGCAACGGCCTTTGATGGCTCCGCTATCGCAGCCAGATTCCACGGCCGTGAATGCTGGGTAGTCGTTGTCGCTTGCTCACGCACGGGCGACATCAGGGGTTCAACTTGCGGAGCGATCCTTGATCGTCTTCTGTTGTTCGGCGATTAGTTCATTTATCACTCGAACAACACGAAGCTTTGTGACTTTTGGATCTTCACTGGAACGACCGACGAGTCCTCGACAGATAAAAAGCTTTCCATACCCCTGAGCGTACAGTCGGCGAATCGCGTCGTCCAACGTCGAGCTTTGATCAATCGCTGCAGCAACCTCTTTCTGGAATTTCATTTCGTTGTGAAGGTAGTCTGTTCTCGGAACCGAAGGGTCGCTATGGCCTGATGACATCATTGCGGCAGCCCGTTTTAACATGATTACGAAGACGCTGAAGTTCCGATACTCGATCGGCCGTTTTGTCCATACTTCAAAATGCGGAACACGGCACGCAGCACGTTTCGCACAAGGGTAACAGGACTACCGCATTCCAGCAAAAGGATTTCTCACCAGCCGCCCAGAAACAGCAGGCGGAATCTCGGTGAATGGTTATCTGCCGCCAAGTGAGAAAGCTTCCACCTGCTTGACCAAGTTCACTTACGATGTACAGACCACGCCCATCGCAAAGCCTCTGAGCGTGCCACCCACCGCAGTCGAGCAAATGGATTCTCCATCGCTTACATTCCTACATTGGCTTCACCGATGTTGAAAATGTTGTCGCAAAAACGCAGGCCCACGGCGCAAATCAGGCGATTGCTGGCAGAGTCGCGGATAAACTGCCCAGCCTTCCTATCCGTCTGAATCGGAGAGCACGCCGTTCCCGCTCAAGTCTATCACGTCAACTCACCGATCAAAGGTTCGGACGATTCTGGATGGGCCGGCTGTGCGGGTGGTCTCGTACCAGCCATGTACGGTGACGGTGACGGCAAGGAACGCTGGATGTCGCACGGGAACCAAGACCCGTTTCGAATGGGATTTCTGACGGCGGTCGAGGATGCGGAGCGAGGATTCGTCGGGGGATTGCTGGTAACCAACCGGTTCGGCAGGCCGCTGGAGTTTCAATGCACTGCTCCCGTCAAGCCGAATCGGGCACAGCAGATTCTGTACGGACCAACACTACGTCCATTCGTCCTCGGTGAACTGCTTGGACGTACCCTGCTCGATAAAGTCGGGGTCAAACCTCACCTCGTCCTGATCGAATCTGATGAAATCATCGACCTGCGTCAGCACGTCGCCATGGCCGTTGCTTATCTGATTGATAAGGTGACCGATCCAGCGCAACAATTGCCGCTCGGAAAACATGGCATCGCCTTTCATCCAGATTTCCACGGTGATCATGCTGAGATGTCGCGCCACGCAAAGGCAATTCCTGCCGATGCAGACTTGCGAGAGCCGTTTGAACGAGTCCGCGAAGCGTTGGCCGAGACAGTTCGCCTCGGTACCGCTCGTACAGCCTGATAGATAAGGTCGAACCTATGAATGACGGTTCGCTCCGAATGCTGGACGAAATGTCTGCGCGTCAGGCTGCGCGTGCCGCCCAGGGGGTGGTTCCAGGTCCCCACTGGAATCTCGATCAGTCCACCGTTTCCCTGGATGAACTGCTGAATGAAGTTCCCTGTGAAGGGGTTGATCTCGGTGTTCCCGCCCAGATCTATTCATCCGGGATGAATGTCGCCCTGCAGCGGTGGCCAGCGGTCCTGACCGAAGCCATCACCGCCCCAAAGCCACCTGCGATGATGCCGCCGTGGAAACCTCACCGGCAGAAAGTCACCACATTTGGACTGACGTTTCCCGAGGGGGAATCCTTTCAATCTGCCAAGCCATCTGCGGACAAAGGGGGCGACTCGGCCTCGAAGGATGACGAAGAGCTAACTCCGATCGAACCACCGCGTCCTGTCTCGCTGATGGACGACGAAGCGCTGGCGGAAGCGAAGAAGAAACTCGTTCGCCTTAAGCCTCCTGAAGATGCGTTGTCGATTGAAGACCGATTGTTCTACCTGCTCCAGCCCCCCCTGCAATCGTGGCTGGCCGGGCAGGAACTGATCATGCCATTTGAGCCGTTTCCTTATCAGTACGAAGGGATCGGCTGGCTGTTCTCAAAATCGTCGGCACTGCTGGCAGACGAAATGGGGCTCGGTAAGACCATGCAGACGATCACCGCGATCCGCCTGCTGGTCCGTAGTGGACAGGTTCGTCGCGTGCTGCTGGTCTGCCCGAAGCCGCTTCTACCCAACTGGCAACGTGAATTTCGAACATGGGCGGAAGAATTACCGTTCGTCGTTGTTGAAGGGGACGGCGAACGCCGTCGCCTGACCTGGACGATGCCCGGGGTTCCGGTTTTGATCGCCAATTACGAATCACTGGTCCGGGATTTTGCCGCATTTGGTGAAGATGAATTCCCGAAGTTCGACCTGGTGGTTCTCGACGAAGCCCAGCGCATCAAGAATCGTACTTCCCGAACCGCAGAAACGGCTCGTGCTCTGCCGCGCCGACGAAGCTGGGCACTCACGGGAACACCGATTGAGAACCGCCCGGAAGAACTGGGAGCTCTTTACGAGTTCCTGGAAGTTGTACCTCCCAACGCGACACCCGATCTGCGGCAACTTCAGTACCTGGCCAAGCAGTTCATTCTTCGCCGGACGAAGAATCTGGTGATGAAGGACATGCCACCCCGGCTCGATCGCGACGAATTCCTGGAACTGCTTCCTTCCCAGAAATACGCCTACGAAAAAGCCGAGAAAGAAGGGATCATTCATCTCAACGATCTGGGTGATTCCATCTCTGTTCAACATGTGTTTGAACTGGTCCTGCGCCTCAAGCAGATCACCAACTTCGATCCGCTGACTGGGGAAAGCGCCAAGCTAGATCGTCTGGAAGCCGACATGGAAGAAATCGCGGCCAGCGGTGGCAAGGCGATTCTGTTCAGTCAGTGGACCAAGGTCCTCGACTGGCTCGCAAAACCGATGGCCAAATATGGAGCACTGCTGTACCACGGTGGAATTCCGACGAAGCAGCGCGAACCCATCCTGAAGCAATTCAAGGAAGACCCGAATTCACACATCATCCTGATGAGTTATGGAACGGGTGCAGTTGGTTTGAATCTGCAGTTCGCTGGTTACGTCTTTCTGTTCGACCGATGGTGGAACCCCGCGATCGAAGATCAGGCGATTAATCGAGCTCATCGAATTGGCTGCAAGAGCCAGGTGATCGTCACTCGCTTTATTTCCAAGGACACGATCGAAGAGCGAATCGATAAAGTATTGACCGAGAAACGTGAGTTGTTCGCCCGAATTCTTGGTGAAGGGGACGACTGCAATTCCTCACTCAGCCTGAACGCCTCAGAGATCTTCGGATTGTTCGATCTGAAGGCCCGTAGTAACAAAGGGACGAAGAGTATCGGACCCAAGTAGTGGTGTCCTGCTTCGTAGCGACATTGGAACTTCGGCGACGATGAGCTACGGATTTCGAACAACTCGAAATCCCGTGAAGTATTTTTCTTCGTGCGGGATGTGATAACCTCGGGCCGCCGATCGGCAGTTTGCCCCCGGAAGTAACCCGGAACCACCGCGAATCACTCGGTGAATCCCCAGAGGGGGACCCTGAGGATCTTCAGTTCCTGAGTCAGTGAAATACTGCTTCTCGTACCAGTCTTCGCACCATTCCCCGACATTGCCATGCATGTCGAACAATCCCCAGTCATTTGGCGGGTAGGTTTCGACTTTCGTTGTGCGCCCCACTTCAGGCCATTTCGGGGTCGCTCCATAACCCGCAGCGACCATCGGGGCCCGCATGTTGCCCGACGTTATCAATTGCTCTACGCCGAAGTGGAATGGCGTGCTGCTTCCAGCTCGACAGGCGTATTCCCATTCTGCCTCTGTTGGAAGGCGGTACCCATTGCTACCCGTTTTTGTGATCGCCCATTTCTGCGATGGATTTGGCGCATTCGTTACATCTTCGAGCTTGTAGTAAGCAGGAAAACCATCCTTCTCGCTGAGTTTGTTACAAAAGCGAACTGCGTCGAGCCATGAGATATTTTCAACGGGAAACTGATCCGTGACCATTTTCACGACTTTGTCCTTGGCGCTCCCACTGGTTGAAAATGCACTCGGTCGTTTCTGCATGACCTGGTTGTATTCAAACTGCGTTACCTCATGAATGCCCATGTAAAACGGCTTGGTGATTTTGACATCGTGCGGTATTTCGTCAGGTCGTCGCTCCAATTCATTCGCAGGTGATCCCATCTGGAATGTTCCAGACGGAATCAGATTCATTCGCAGTCCGATCGATTCGCTCTGATATCGTCCTGGATAAATCAATCGATACGCAGTGCGTGAGGTCTCGTAGAATCCGTCGCTTCCCCGCAGCAGGAATTCGAATACGTCTCCTGAAACAGGGATGATTTCAACTCCTTCAGGGTTGAGGTTGAGACTCGTAATTTTGACGAACATCCTCTGCCCATTCTTAACATCCATGGGAGCAGGAGTGCCAACGCTGGTCACGCGTATCTCGGCCGCGACCAGAAATGAAGGGGGATTCTGGAGCGGAGATTTCTCACTGGTGTAGACGCGTTCGATGCGGCCTGTCAGAGTAAACCGGGTCGGCCTTGGATCCGGTTGGGCCTGTTGCGCATCGACAGTCATCGCTGATGAAACGATGAGTACGCAGACAATCACTCTGAGAGCTTGCATAATTGTTATCTCTGCCGACACTGCTTCGCGTCCCCTGCTGTTATAAGATACCGGATCTGCGAGTGAAATTCAGATCCACATCGGAAACTCCATCGTGCCGTGCGGTTTTTCGAAGAGACGCTGCCGACCCGTATGTGGCCCGGATGGGCTGGCTACGGTGACGTCGTCGTGGAATCGCTCCTGCGCCGTGGCAGTGCTGTTCACCATCGCATTCCTTATCTATGACCAAACGTGCGGAGCTGATCCCACGGTCCGTGTTCACTTTACATCGGGGGAAGTCGCGACTGGAACGTTGCTCGATTCCGGTGACCCTCAATTGATGAATCTGCAGTCAACGGTGTTTGTGATGCCGCTGCAGTTCCCGGTTCGTCAAATCCAGCAGATTCAGTTTCCCGACGCTTCGTCAGATGTTGACTTCGATGCAGATTACCGATTCGAGCTTGAAAATGAAGACGTCCTGCTGGGATCTATTGTCGAAATTAAGGGGACGCATGCCGTTCTGGATGTCAAAGATCTGGGGCGACTGCAGTTCGACATCTCAGCGATCCGCCGCATGCAGCCTTGGAAAGCCCCGGCAGGGCTGGTCTTTCATGGCCCGGGACGATTGAACGATTGGAATTCAGAGAACGGTTGGTCCGCTGACGGACGTCATCTGCAGTGTGACCACGCACCAAAAGCCAACAGTGCCGAAGACGATGAAGCTCGGGTTATTCGGCCAGAAAAAACGACGATTCGCCGGGATCTGAATCTACCAACTCGAGGACGAATCGAGTTCATCATTTCGTGGAAGGATTCTGCAGACTTTGAATTCCGCGTGGGGGCGGGAGATGGCTATCCGCAGGCGAGTTTCGAAATCTGGAACGACGTCAATCGCGTTGCGCCAGCCGATGTACCAAGTTCTGCATTGTTCGGTCCGCAAATCAGTACCGACACAGGTTCTCTCGTACTGATGCGCGATGTGGAATGGACTCGAGTTCAGTCCAGTCGAGATTCGCTGTTCCTTAAGTCGATCACGTCTGGCCCCGGCCGAGTGCATCTGCAGATGTACTTTGATCAGGAAAGCGAATTCACGCAGATTTATTCTTCAAGTGGTCGACTGATCGGATCACTCAATGTCAGGTCGATGAAGCCAGTAACACGTCGCCATGTCGAATTGACTGCTCGTTCCCGTCATGTTCGGCTGGAGCGAATCGATGTCGGCAATTGGAGTGGAGAGATCCCCAACACTGAAAATGAGAACGAGTGTCGATTGTTGATGACAGATGGAACGCTCGTTTACGGTCGGTTAATCGGGTTCGAAGGTGATCGCCGGGAATTCGTTCTCGCGAACGCTGATGGCGAAAAGCGAATCGTCGAATCGTCGGTCCAGGACATCACGGTTTCTCGGCAATCAAAGTCAAAACAGGGGCTGCTTCAGGCTGAAACGCGGAATGGAAATCGAATCAGCGGATCACTCGTCAGGATCGACGCAACATCAATCCGTTTGAAATCAGACATGGTTCCAGAAGAACTCGTTCTGCCGTTGACCTCTCTACGTTCGTTATCTGCCTCAGGAAATCGCCCGTCGCTGGCAGATCAGCAGCGTCGGTTGGGTTATCCGCGTGGACGACTGGAAACCGCTGGACATGTTCTGCTGGGGACGTTTCTGGATTCGGAATCGAATGAAGAAAAAAGGTTGACCTGGAAACCTGATCTCTGTCAGGGTGCAGGCCTGATTTCCCATTCAATCAACGGGCGTCTGGTTTTTCGTGATCGAATGCCCGTCACCGGGGGAGAAGTACCGTCAGCCGGACTGCCGATACCAGCGATCACGCGCAACGAGGCCACGACAAGGCAGACCAAGTCGCTCGAAAGACTGCGACGACCGGTTGTCCATCTGGCTTCAGGTGACCAGATCCCCTGCTTTCAGCTAACACTGAACGAAGAGGACGCATTTATTGCATCCTCCAACACGGAAACCACGCGAGTGAAGCTGGATGAAATTCGTGGTATCGATCTGGTCCGAGGCATACCGGCGACACCCACTGGTCTCAAGGTTGATCGCTTTCTTGTTCTTCCTCGGTCTCAGCGAAATGATCCTCCCACACATCTCATCCAATCGAATGACGGGGATCTGCTGCGAGGCCGCGTTGTGGGAATGGATCTGGAAGCGATCATGGTCGCGTTACGCCAGGACGTTCAACGAGTGCCGCGAGACAGCGTGGCTCGTATCATTTCACTCTCTGCGAAGGAAGCGGGACTGAGTGTTGCCCCTGATCCCAACGAAGGAATGCCAGCGCATGTCATCCTGGCTGGAGGATCTCGCCTGTCATTTGCGGCCGCGAAGGTGGCAGGAATCTTCCTTTCTGGACGAAGTCCGATCCTGGGTGAATGTCGCGCGGATCTGCAGCATGTCGACGAAATTCGATTTGGTGACACGGTAACAGAGATCAAAGCGATTCCCTGGGCCTTCCGGCAGGCAGCGGATCCACTCGGTACAGATGAAGGAAAAACAGACCGGTTGATCGGTGCTGCAGCACCCGATTTTGACCTGGTCCGCCTGGATGGTGGTCGAGTCAAGCTCTCTGCCTACGCTGGCAAGATCGTTATCCTCGACTTCTGGGCGTCCTGGTGTGCTCCCTGCATGCAACTCATGCCCCAAGTCGATAAAGTCGCGAAAGAATTCGCCGATCAGGGAGTGGTGCTGATCACCGTGAATTTAGGAGAACGCCCTGAGCAGATTCGTACTGTCATGGATCGCCTGAAGCTATCGACTACAGTGCTTTTGGAACCTGATGGCCAGGTTGCCGCTCGCTACGGCGCGACAAATATACCGTTGACTGTTGTAGTCGGCCGCGATGGCAAGATCGCTAGAGTGTTCGTGGGATCCGGCACGCGGTTCAGCGACACGCTTCGCGATGCTCTCACGGATGTGACAGGGAAACGTCAGTCGACGGAAAGGCCGATGAAATAATGCAGGTCTTCCGGACATTCAAGTTGCCATTCTGGGCGATTGCAATCCAGGTCTTATTTGCAGGTTGCAGTCCGTCGAATCCTCATCCTGTCAAATCGCTGCCCAAAACAGCAAATGTGACACCTGCTCGATTTCGGTTCAAGGATTACAACCTTGTCTTCGTCAGCTTCGATGCTCTTCAGGCATCACATGTCGGAGCGTTTGGTTATCCGCGCAAGGTGACCCCGACTCTGGACCGGATTGCTGGCGAGTCCTACGCATTCAATCGCATGACGTCGGTCGCGTCGTGGACAGTCCCCGCATCCATGACATGGTTTACCGGGGTCTACCCGTCTGAGCATCGGATGACCAACAAGTTCTCGGTTTACAATGCCAGTCAGCAGCACCCCGCAAATCTTCGCGAGCTTTCGCCAGATTTGGTGACGCTGGCGGAAGTGCTGAAACACAATGGATACGCGACTGGTGGGTTCACAGGAAATGCCGGCGTCAGCGGAGGATTCGGGTACGACCAGGGCTTTGACACCTATTTCTACGAGAAAGGCAAGTTTGGCGGGTTTGACCGAAGCATTCCCAAGGCGATTGAGTGGCTGCATGAGCACAAAGACGAAAAGTTCTTCGTCTTCCTGCACGGATACGACTGTCACGGTCAGAACACGCCGACCGAAGGCTTTGACTACCGCTACGTTGACCCCGGTTATGACCAGCGTTTTACGGGGACAGAACAAGAACAGGAACTGCTCCGCGAAGAAGGACTCGTTCGTGGATTTGTGACGTTACGTGACGAAGATGTTCGATTCTGGCGAGCCGTTTATGATGAAAAGATCAATCGAGCCGATGCTCGGTTTCGTGACTTCCTCGCCGAATTCGACAAGCTGGGAATCAGTGACAAAACCCTGTTTGTGCTCACATCGGATCACGGGACGGAACTTTACGAACACCGACGCCTCGATCACGGGTTCACGTTGTATCAGGAGCAGCTTCACGTTCCATTCGTTGTGAAATTGCCCGGACATACGTCGGGCAAAATGATTTCGGACCGAGTCAGCAGCATCGATGTGATGCCCACCATCCTGGAGTTGCTCCAGGTCGACACCAGCCACGTGAAGCAACCGCTTCGTGGAGTCAGCCTCGTGCATGCCATGAATGGCGGCGAATCTGCGCACGACTGCTTTTCAGAAACAGATTATCGCGAATACACGTTCAAAAGGTCTGTCGTGACCACGAACGGAAAGAAGTTGATTCTGACCCTGGAATCGAAAACACGCGAGCTGTTCGATCTGGACGTTGATCTTGGCGAGACCGTCAATATCGCTACGAGTCAGCCGCACCTGGCGGATGAACTGGAGCAAAAGCTGCGAAAACACTTTCAATCCATCGGCTGCGACCTGTCGACCCGGCAATGGCAGACGGGGCTCAATCCCGTCTACCCATCGCAGGCCCCGTCAAAAGCACCGTAACCTGCAGAGTATGGGCAACGCCACGCTCGCATTCCGTTTATGTGGGCGTCCCGCGGGCATCAAACTGCACCCATGTTTCGACGCGACACGGAAGTGCGATCCGCATTACGTGATCGTGACGCTCCCTCGCATTTGACGAGCTTTCCGTAGAACCATCTGCCCGGCATCGCGCGAGATTGTTGTGGTGTAGGATTCCATGTCGAGACAATTGTCGTCGGTATCGAATGGATTCTCGATTTCGACGCTGGCTTCTTCCATTCCACACAACCCCAACGATACGATTGCGACGAGAGCAGGTGTCCACCAACCGATTCGGTCGCAGACAACGATCGGTAATGTCGTCAGGTAGACAAGAATCAATTGCTTGATCATGACGACGTAAACGAATGCGAGCGGTGTCTTCAGAATCTTTTCGCAGCCACCCTGCGAATCGATGATCTTGCAGAGTTCACCTTCGAACAGTCGCACCAGCTGAGAATCGAGTTGTCCATTCCTTCGATACTTGCCGATCCATGCTGAAATTGCCGTAGAGACACCAACAGGGGGGTTGCTGAAACGCTCGGCGTCTCTACAAACTTCTTCTGGAAGAAAGCGATCAGCTTCCTGAGTATCGGTATTTCCTTGCAAAGCACGTCGAAGGCAGATGACGTATCCAGAAACCAGATCGGCCAGTTCGTCGCCGCCATCGGTGTATTCCGTGCCAATTCTCACAATGTTTCGGCTGGAATTGATCAACTGCCCCCAATGAGAACGGCCTTCCCAATAGCGATTATTGGAGGCGTTCATTCGGAACACGATCAGGAATCCTATCAGAGATCCCAGCACTGCGTGGCTGGTGGGATCGAGTCCCGAGAACGACTTGATCCACCCAAGATGGGCACCCGTTTTGTAGATGCATTCAATCCCCGCAGCAAACAGCGTCAACAGGATAATTCGTGACGACGCCTTCTGCAGAGCTGTCCCTTTGAACGAAAAAACGATTTGCCGCCAGTTGAATCGATCGTAGTAAATCATCAATCACTCTGTTTCAATTGCTGCGAACTTCGCGAGCATCAACGCTAAAAAAGGTGGCTGCACTTCTTGCCCGGGTTCGAAAAACTTCGAACGTAATTTTCATCGGTTGGCACGCAGCAAAACATTCGACGGAACGCAAACTTCGTGCCGCTGAAAGATTACGAATTGAGAAATGCCGCGGCAATATCTCGAACGCGGAAGAAGAATACAAGCCGCTGGATGATCAGCGTGTCGTGGGACGGTCGTGGCCATGTTCAACCCGGTAATGCGTGTCGAGCACTTGATGCCATTCCGTCAAGTTCCTGGCGGCAGCAAACGCATTTCGCACCACATCTGGTTCAGGATGAAGGCGGGCGAACTTCAAACCGAACGCACGCATGCTTGAGCAGGTTTGAACATCTGTCTTGAACTGCAGGCTCAGTTCACACTGCATCAGCAGGACGCGGCACTGCTCGGCCAGATCGGGGATCGTTGCGGGAAGGCCCTCTGCCAGATCACGTACCTGTTGAAAAATCCAAGGATTTCCGATGGCACCTCTGGCGACCGATACTCCATCGACTCCCGTCCGCCGAAGCATGTCGAGACAGGATTGAGCCGTGAACAAATCGCCACTGCCAAGGATTGTTCGATCCCCGACATGCATTTTCACATCGCGAAGAAATTCCCAATTACTGGGCCCCACGTATTTCTGCTCGACAGTCCGCCCATGGACAGTGATGGCAGCAACGCCACGGTCAAACGCACCATCCATGATCTGAAAGAAGCGGTCTCGGCTGGCATCAGAATCATCAATGCCTCGACGCATCTTCAGCGTCACAGGAATCTGCGACGGGACAGCCTCGCGAACTCGATCAACGATCTCCAACGCCACCTCCGGTTGGCTGAGGTGGTAACCACCGCGGCAGCCTCCCACAGCAGTTTTGACGGGACAGCCAAAATTGATGTCGATGATGTCAAAACCGGCAGCGACCAGTCGTGTGGCAGCAGGGCCAAACTCTTTGGGATCCGATCCCATCAATTGCCCGCCAACGGGGTGTTCTTCGTCAGTTAACTGCAGGTGGTGCGAGGTACGCCGACGGCCCTTCAACTCGAGGACAAACCGGTCGATCATGACCTCAGCCAGTGTGTACGGAGCCCCCAGACGCCTGGCGACAATTCTCATTGCACCATCGCTGTAGCCGCTCAATGCCGCCTGAACCGCAGGAAACCCAATTTTGACATTTCCGATCTGCAGAGGACGAAGACGAAATGTCTGTGGGTCGGGTTCCGGAAAACTCCACACAGGTGGAGGGTGCAGGTCCGGGTTTGAGGTGGCATTTGTCATGCGAACGATTCTGGCGAAAACTGGAGGCGATGAAAATCGTGATTGACGTCGGATTGGCAACATCCTGCTTGACCCGCGCTCTCTGGCAGTCCTATATTCATGATAAAGGACGATCGTTTCCAGTCGAAGCGGTTGTAGGGATTGTTCGGAAAGAATTGGGGTCGCAGGTTTCAATTCGACGGAATCTTCGGCCAACCTTGATGTTGGTGTCAGACTTCAGGTCGATTCGCCTGTGGAGTGGCGAGTTGTCGGTCGATAAAAACGCCAGGTGTTCCAACTTATGCGATCGAGGTACGTGTCATGCACATGATGGGAAAAGTCGCCGTCTGGCTGGTGGTAATTGCGGCGGCCGCATCGACCGTATTGACAGCCAAACTGGTTCAAGTCCGAAACAGTTGGACGAAGAAATCTCGCGCCTATCAGCAGCAGTATCAGGACCTGCAACCGAAGATTGCAGAACTCACCGATCAACTGGCCACGCTGGAAGCAGACTATTTCCGTTCCAAGCAAATGTGGGGCCTGTACTGGAATAAGGTTCCGACAACCATTCAGCGGCCAGGCGAAGGGGTCGTCGATATTTCGATCGGTGCCAACGAAGGTCTGGCTGCCAAGCAATATCTCTATGGATTTGAATTGCTGCCAGATGGCAAAGTGGTCTATCGTGGCGACTTCACGGTGGAATCGGTCAACCCTCAGCAATCGCGACTGAAACCAAATTGGAAGGTCAATCTGGAAGATGTCCAGACGTGGGCACCCAACGGAACCTGGCGCTGGCGAGCTATGATTCCGCCTGCTTACCAACCGAATTTCGACCAGCAGATTTATGCGATTTCGGTTGCCGAAGACAAGCTGGTTGATCGACGCGCCAAATTGGCGTCGGAAACAAAGCTCGAAACGGAAGCACAGGCACAGCTCGCTGTCCGTGAAGCCGAACTTGTTGGTGGCGATCAATTGTCGAAAGATCCACAAGTCGACGTCGAGTATCGCGAAGGTCTGGTTGCTGCCGTTGAACAAACAGAGGAACTGCGGAACCAGGTTCTGCGGGCTAATGACGACCTGCGTCGCCGCTTGCGGAAAGCACAAACTGGGGTCGACAAGCTGAAGACAGACAACGTGGAACTCACACGCAAGCTGCCTCAGCCACCTACGACGGTCGGTTCCGCCAAGGACTGATTTGTCGAATTCAGATCGATCTTATTCGCTCAATTGGCTAAGCTGCCATATCTGTGCGTGGTAAAAGAGGGCAGCCCCCTTTTGCCACAATAGCAAGAGTGTCGCCGTGCTCATGCGGAATCCTCTCCGCTTTGTACGGCGTTTCCATTGGAATTCCTCAATCACCTGGATGTGAATGATGGGCTTCGACGACCGAGATTACTCCCAGGAAGAGAGCTGGAGTGCCTCATCTCAGCCGGACAATGTGGTCACGAAATGGTTTGTGATTCTTACCGTGATCATTTTCGCGATGGGTGCACTGACTATTTCAGGTAATTCTGGTTCCTCGATCGTCTTTGAATCCCTTTCGCTGAAGGCCCCCCACGTCATGCATGGGCAGGTCTGGCGCTTATTGACGTTTGCGATCTGTCATCACCCCAATGATATTTTCGGAATTGTATTCAGCCTGCTGATCATCTGGCAGATCGGATCGCAACTAGAGCGAATGTACAGTTCGCGTGAGATGCTGGTCTTTTACCCAGCGATGGCATTGTTCGTCGGAATCATCTTTACCTTGTGGGGGTTCATCTTGCCACTGGATTATCCGCTGGCAGGTTCCAGCGTTATTTCGCTGGGAGTGTTGACCCTGTATGCGACACACTATCCTCGGATGGAAGTCTACATTCTGCCGTTGATTTCCGTTCAACTTCGCTTTCTGGTCGCAATCTATGCCGTGTTCGGCCTGTATCCTGCCTTGCGGAGTGTACAAGGGGGCGGTGGAGTGATCGGACTGGCTTACGCGTCACCAGTGCTGAGTATCGTGTTCTCACTGGCCTATCGACACTTCAGGTGGAATCTGGCGGGGATCGTCGACGTCTTCAATTTCGCAAGTTTGAAACGAGTGTGGCGCAATCGTGCCGCCCGAAAGCGATTGCGAGTCTTCAACCCGACGCATGAATCCGACAACCTGGATACGAAAGTGGATGCGATCCTGATCAAGATCCACGAGCATGGCTCTGAAAGCCTGACCGCTGAAGAGCAGGCCATTCTCGTAAAAGCGAGTGAGCGAGCCAAAAACCGAATTTCGTAGTACGGATAACCGGGAACTCGGCTACCTGGAACTCGATTCGAACTCAACCCGATAGGTCTTCGCGGGATCACAGACTCGCGGATTGGGAATCAGCACAAAGTTGTCAGTGATGACCGCTCCCAACTCCTGTCCGTGCGTGATTTTCACATTTTGAACCCGCTTCGGCAGAAATTGCACAAACGGTCTCCATCCGCGCTGCGAGCCATTCTTGTTGACGGGTTCGAATGACTTCTCGCCGTCAAGCGGCTTGATTTCTAACACAAAATGTCCGGGTTTCACTTCGGTCAGAGATTGCTCATACGCCAATTTTCCGGGTGCCATTTTCGCGCTCCACGCAGGATCACCGTACATCGCGACGACGTCACGGTCATGCAACAAGCCAATCCCATCTTGAACTGTCAGTCCGGACTTCTTGGCGGTTTCCGAAAGCTCGAACTTCAGGCGTGCCGCCGTTCCGGGAGCGGTGTCCAATCTGGCAAGCTGAGGGAAATTCGTTTCAAGCCGCTCAATGAGGGCTTGCTGGTTCGCGAAAAACGCTTCTGCAAAGGTGTACCGGCCGGGTTGCTCGACAAAGTAATCCAGGCATCCCCATCCGCCGTAGCCGTACCACGTCAATACGGTATATCCGATCATCTGGCGGACACCAGCACTTTTCATAAACGCCAGCGCCATCGCATCCGGGCCATCGATGTGCCCCATCAGGCAATTTCCAATGGGCAGATAGACTTTGGGGTTTGGCGAAACAATCGGGAACTTTTTTCCTTGCGTGTCCACACCGAATAAGTTTCCGCCTTTGGATTGAAAATAACCATTGCGGTATCGGAACCCGATCTGCCAGTCGCGTTCCGTCGCGTGTCCTGAAGTCACAAACAGATCAGCTTTGTAATCGGACAGTGACTGAGCAAGAGCCTCGGTAGTGTCACTCGGCCCACGCGACTGTTTCGCTTCGCCGCCGGCAGACTTTCGGACCATCCGATTCTGTTCGAGTTCACAGTACCAGACCCCTTCGGTGACACGGTCCATCGCCAGTTCAGTTCCGGAAGCCACACGTTTGATCACCAGTGGTTCACGTTCTTTGGCAATCTCCAGGGCATTCGCGGCATCAAATCCTGTCAGAACTCCCCACAGGACATCTGTGTACGGATCCTCATCAAGTTTACGAGTCAGTCGATGAACGTCAGCGACCATCTGCCGCGTCGCTTCGTTACTGGTCGCGACAAAACAGGCGTATCTTGGGAATACTTCACGCAGAGACGGCAGCGCATCGGAAACATGCTTCTCGTAAACGATCACTTGTGCCTGATGCTTCGCGACTAATTCGTCAACGACCAGCTTCCACTCGGGGTTGGAATTGGTTGCCTCCGAAACAACAACCGCGTACTCGGCACTCTGCGCCACTGCGAAAGTGACGGTGCAAACGGTGAACACTACCAGTCGCGTTACGAATCGAGGAAGAAACATCTGCTTATCCCATGAAATGGGAATCAAGATTGGCCGTCCGATTGCCGCAGTTTACGCGAGCCATCGCGGGGTATCAATCTGGTCAGGCGTTCCTGGAGATCCATGTCCCACATGTTGAACGACTTACGGTTCGGCGGATTCATTCGACAAAGGCAGATTCGGCAGAAGGGCAATTGCTCAACCATGAACAGACGTTTCCAAAGTTAGGCTGACTTTTCGGGTCAGGACGAATCACCGTATCGTCTTGGCTTAAACTGTTGTGGCGGTGGTCAGATTTCCGACAACACTGTCAGTTCTTCGAAAGCTGTCCTCCTGAACGGATATAACTGACATGCGGCGCATTCGAAACTATGTCTGCGGATCTGTTAACGATCCGGTGCTCAACAGAACTTCGGTGGCGATTCCTGCCGGTTATTCCCGAGCAGAGTATGAAACCAGGTGAAAGTTATTCACGTAAGTCAACTTCTGTGATCCGCCTGATGTACGAAGCGACCGCAGAATGCGATGACTGCGAATAATCGATAGTCGTGTTTATGAATTGGTTGAGACCGCGCTGGCTCTCATTGATCTGCAACTCGAAGACTGCGATTCGAAAGCTTTGTGGAGGAATTGTGCGTCGAACCACAAGACTGCTCCGGTTGAGTTCCAGTATTGCCTCAGCCGCCGCGGCAATTGTCGGCTGGTCATCAGTGACGATTGCTCAACAGCCAGCATTACCAGTTCCACCGCGAGTTACCGCGGTTGGAACAATGCCGACGTCTCCAGTCGTAACTCCGTCCGCTCCAGCCCTGCAAAATACGGCTGCTGCACCAACCATTGGATCGCAAAACGCGATTCCTTCGAATGTCGTGCCGGCCGCAAACCGTAGGCACACTCCAAACGCGGCAGGTGTTGCGACAGGTGTTACGGCAAATCCCGTGACGACGACTGTTACGACCCCAGCAGCCGCAGATGCGTTCGTTGCTCAACTTGATCTGGCAATCGACGTCAGCAGCCGACGATTCCTTACGGCAAACGTTCACTCTCCTTGGCAAATCTTCCACGGTTTGCTGGCGCTGAAGCAGAATTTTCAATTAAATCTCAACGGGCAGAAGGTGAATGCGATCGAATGGATCGCCACCAGTGAACCAAGATTCGATAATCAGCCGCTGCTGATGAAGACGCCACACGGTGGTAAATTCCACCCGTTCTCGCGTCCCTACGCATTCGAAGGACACCCCGCTCAGTTCCTTGCTTTGCTGTCACAATCAGACCTGCCAGTGACCTATGCTTTCAAGGTCGGAAATGAGCAGATCACGATTGGTGGCATCATCAACAACACCATGAAAGAGGTGAACAACAAGGAAGAAGTGACGTGGGTTCTGTGGGCTCTCCAGCATTACCTGAAACCCGATGCTCAGTGGGTAAATCAGCACAATGAGCCATGGAGCATCGAGCGACTGGTACAGATCGAAACGGCCGCTGCGGTCGTGGGAGCTCCCTGCGGTGGAAATCACCGATTGTTTGCTCTGACGCGAACTCGCGACAAATATCTGAAACATGGTGGAAAGCTTGAAGGAGTCTGGGCTCAGGCAGACTACAAGATCCGCCAGCACATCGAAATTGCCCGCTCAATGCAGAACTACGACGGTACCTTCTCGGCCAAGTTTTACGAGACGTCCGGGCATACGACCGACCTGAATTCGCGATTCAACACGACCGGGCACACGATGGAGTTTCTTTCAATCGCTCTGCCAAACGAGCGATTGAACGAACAGTGGGTGCGAAATGCCGTTTATGTGCTGAGCAGCGACCTGGTCGCTAATCGTCAGCGAGTCATCGATTGCGGTCCGCTCTATCACACACTGAATTCCTTAATCATCTATCGCGATCGCCTGCGACAACTGCAGAAGCCAACCGAACCTGTACCGAGTGTCCCTCCACAGGTTGCCGACGCAGGTTTGACAACCAAGCCGATGGCAACTCCTTCCGCGCCAGCGACGTCAGTGCCTGTGGCGATTGAACCGGGGACGCCATCGAGTCCATCTGCGACTCCTCAGCCGACATTCGAAAAGCCAACGGCTCCTGCTGCTGAAGCCAACCCAGCCGATGCCACCAAGCCCTCGGTGAAGGATATGCCGAGCGAGGATGCTTTGAATGAGCTGAAAATCGACGGGGAGTCTCGTGAACGATTGAATGCACTCACTGCCAGGAAAGGTGCCCCGGCTCAAGTTCCACAAGACCAGTCCGCAAAGCCACTCGAAGCGACTGGGCAACCCGTTTTGCAGGAGATCGAAGAACCTGCGTCGGCGCTTGCTCCCGAAAACGGTGAATGAGATCGCAAAGCATTTGAAGTGACAATTCTATGTCAAAAGTGAACGGCCCTGCGGGGCCGTTCTTCATTGAGTGAGGATCAATTTGCGAACGCATGTACCGTTCGCGGCGGGCTCTCAATCTCGCAATTCAGGTCTCATGCGAAATCGAATCTGGTAAGTTGTCGCAATGATTGCAACGATTGGCGGCTGATGTTTCAGTGTGGTTGGTACGCGACGGCGATTTCTGCATCAAGCTGAAATCCGGGGCTGAAACAGGACTGCACGGCAAATTCCAAGTGCGCAGGTGAACGACATGCAAGACTATGAAAAGCTCGGTCAGTTCTATCTCGGCAAGCAATTTGATCTTGAGACCCGGCGACCTACGGACGACTTGCTTCTTTATGATGCCAAAGACCTGACAACCCATGCTGTCTGCGTGGGGATGACGGGGAGTGGTAAGACAGGGCTGTGTCTGGCATTGCTCGAGGAAGCCGCCATTGATGGCATTCCCGCAATTTGCATTGATCCGAAGGGAGATTTAGGAAATCTTCTACTGGCGTTCCCTGAGTTGAAACCGACCGACTTTCGCCCATGGATCGAGCCTTCTGATGCGGCCCGGGCCGGGATGACGCCCGATGAGTACTCGGCGAAAATGGCGAGTGTTTGGCGGGATGGTCTCGCGTTGTGGGGGCAACAGCCTGAGCGAATTGCCCGCTACCGTGATTCCGTCGATCTTTCGATTTACACGCCCGCCAGTAACGCCGGTTTGCCACTGACGGTCATGCGATCGTTCTCGCCTCCCGGAGAAGCGACGATCAATAACTCGGATGCGATGCGGGAACGTGTGACTGCTGCCGCGTCCGGATTGCTGGCGCTTCTGGGAATCGAAACAGATTCCCTGCAAAGTCGCGAGCATATCCTGCTGGCGACAATTTTTGATCGAAGCTGGCGCGAAGGGAAAGAAGTTGAACTGGGAACCCTGATCCGTCTCATCCAAAAGCCCGGGTTCGACAAGGTTGGTTTCATGGATCTGGAAAGCTTCTTTCCGTCCAAAGATCGCTTTGCATTCGCGATGTCTCTGAACAATCTGATTGCTTCCCCCGGCTTTCAGGCCTGGATGCAAGGAGAATCGCTCGATATTCAGCGACTCCTGTATACGCCCGAAGGAAAGCCACGGCTGACCATCATTTCGATCGCGCACTTGTCTGACAGCGAACGCATGTTCTTTGTGACAATCCTGCTGAACGAGATGATCTCGTGGATGCGGAACCAGTCCGGAACTTCCAGCCTGCGAGCATTGCTCTACATGGATGAGGTCTTCGGCTACTTCCCGCCGACAGCCAATCCGCCTACGAAAACACCGATGCTGACGTTGATGAAGCAGGCACGTGCATTTGGCCTGGGTGTCGTTCTGGCAACACAGAATCCTGTCGACATCGACTACAAGGGACTGTCGAACGCAGGAACGTGGTTTCTGGGACGATTGCAGACAGAACGCGACAAGGCTCGCGTACTGGATGGGCTGGAAGGAGCGTCAACGGCAGCCGGGGCCAGCTTCGATCGTTCGAAGATGGAAAAAATCCTCTCAGGGTTGGGGAACCGAGTGTTCCTGATGAACAATGTCCACGAAGATGCCCCGGTGGTCTTCCAGTCGCGATGGGCGTTGTCGTTTCTACGCGGTCCGATCAGCCGAGACCAGATTGGCACGCTGATGCGCGAGAAAAAGCTGCAGCAACCCGAATCGGGACCAGCGACGACGCAAATGACTGACTCGGATGCGGGACTGCATCCCGTACTTCCTCCGGGAATCAACGAGACGTTCATTGTGCGACGTTCAGCATTATCTGGAAAAGACAAACTGCTTTATCGCCCGGGCTTGCTCGCTTCCGTCCGGGTCCGATTCAGCCAGTCGAGCCAGGGAATCGATGATATCCGAGATCTCTCGGTCTTCGTTCCTGCGGTATCAACCGCGAATGCGACTGTCTGGGACGATGCTGAACTTTCATCAGAGTTGTCAGCGGAACAGGAACCTCACGGTGAGGCTGATGCGGGATTCGCGAGTCTGCCAGCCGAATTGAGTCGCGCGAAGACCTACACAGAATTGCAGACCGCCTTGAAGGATCATTTGTATCGAACCCAAAAGCTTCAACTGTGGAAGTGTGTCGAACTGAAGGCGGTCTCGCGCCCCGGTGAGACTGAAGGGGATTTCCGCGCCCGCATCACCCATGGCGTTCGAGAAGGCCGCGACTTGCAGGTGGAAAAACTGAGAGCCAAGTACGCACCTAAATTGGCCGTCCTCCAGGAGCGGCTGCGAAAGGCATATCAGGCACTGGAAAAGCAGAAAGCACAGGCCAGCCAGCAGACGATGACCGCTGCCGTCAATCTCGGAACGACAATCCTGGGCGCGATCCTCGGCCGGAAACTGACGACGACATCCAATATCAGCAAAGCGGCGACGACGATCCGCAGTGCCGGTCGAATCTCAAATGAACGGCAGGATGTTTCCCAAGCGGAAGAAACGGTTGAGGCAATACAGCAGCGAATTGACGAGCTGAATGCACAATTCCAGGCTGAAGCCGATGCATTGATCGCCGGAGCCGAGCCTGAAAGTGTCATTCTTGAAGAAGTCAGTGTCTTCCCCAAGAAAACCGATGTGACAGTGATTCAGATGGCCCTCTGCTGGACTCCCTGGAAGGTGGACTCTCAGGGGACCGCCGAGCAAGCGTGGTAGGAGTCTCTTGAGCGTCGTGTTCATTGAATCCAACTCTTTCAGACGCATCACCCTCCAAACGTCAAAACGCCGGACCGGTTCCAGATAGTAAGGCTGTTCACCCACGCCAGCGTGATGAATCACATTTGAAACAGTCATTACTGCGTTCACAATCGCGAAGGATCTCCGCAATCTGCGACGGGCTTATCCTCCCGCCAACGTAACAGACCGTGCCACCTTTGCCCTTCTCCATTCCATTGATGCATTTCAATAAATGCGTGGTTTCACGCGATGTGCACATATGCAACACGCCACGGCACCGGCATCACCAGCGAGGATCGCTTCCGAATCGCAGTGAGGCACATTGCTTTGCTGGTTGACTACACGGCTGTGGTTGTGTAATTTTGATGCGTCGCATCCGTGTTGTCCATCCGCCTGCTTTTCTGGCATTATCTGGAATCCTGCTTTATGTTGCGACTGATCACGATCCTCGGTGTATCGCTAGCCGTTGCAGCGTTTTTGCTTTGTATGGCGTGGGCGAACTTCGTTATGACTGCCCGTCCAGAAAAAGCTGCCGCCATTTCACCGCAGGTCGAGTTTGACGGTGTGATTGGCCAGCCTTGCAAGCGTGATCTTGGAGTGATTGCAAGGCCTTCGCCTAATTCACCATGCCGAGGATAGCGAAGAGTCGTCGAGGTTGCCGAGTGAAACTGCGTATTGT
>CAXBSB010000139.1:0-21376 GCA_963977965.1 uncultured Schlesneria sp. | reverse complement strand
GATGATCAGCCCGTTTTCCTGCGGCTCGATATGAACGTCGCTGGACTGCTGTTCCAAAGCCTCCATCAGCAGTTCATTGACCAGCTTGATGACCGAGGCATTCTCGGCCTGTTGAGCCAGATCGCCATCGTCCTGGGAAATATCGCTGAGTAATTCAACGCCATCGGCCGAACGTTGGGCGACCAGTTCATTCAGGGTATCGCCACCGACCCCCAGATGTTCCTTGATCAGATCCACCACATCCAGACGACGAGCCAGAACCGGAACCAGATGAAAACCGCTGACCGATTCCAGTTCTTCTAATGCTTCCAGATTGAAAGGATCTGAAGTAGCAACAACCACGCTGCCATTCTTGCGAGAAATCGGCAGCAGAGAATGTCGAAAGACGGCGGTCGTGGGAAACTGCATCAGCAGTTCGCGATCGATCAACTCGCGTTTGACATCGACAAACGGCATGCCGAGTTCGTCGGCGAAAGCCTTCAGAACATCGTCTTCGGAAACAACCCCCATCTCAACGAGCACGCGATCCAGCCGTCGCCCCCCCGTTTTCGGCAGCGTGGCGTCGATCTGCTCGCGAGAAGCGAGACCGTGTCGAATCAAAGTTTTGGCAATATCCATGAGTCGAATATCTTGTCGTTCGGTGTATTACGTCAATAAGGGATCGCACATCCTCATCGCGTCGGAACATCGGTTTGACGCTGCAGCACGATGTCCGCGGGACACCACACTTAAGCGGTAGCGATCTCTTCAGATCCGGCGAATGGCGGAAATTGTATTGTCTGACGAACCAACCTGAACAGCAAGCGGGACTCTTGTTGACGCCAGATGATTCCGAAAACCTGAGAGATTCCTGAATTCGCTGGACGATACAGCAACCGAATTCACTTGCGATCACCCCATGCGGCGGTCGCGAATGCCTCCAGATCCGCGAAGTTACCTCGCCACGTCGTGTACATGGCACCACCGATACTTTGAGGAACCTCTTTTCCGACATCGAGCCAGTTACGGATGCGACCGGGCGGAGCGTCGTAATAACCTGCCAGAACCTGCGAATGGCCGAGTCCGGCGAAGTGCTTCAAGCTGGGAGATGGCTTCCCGCTATTCCAGTTGATGACAATCGTGTCTTTCGGCAGGCCCTTCCATGAACCGGCCAGGTCACCATTCACGAGGTAGAAGTCCTTAACAGCATTGTGATGAGGATCAAACATGTCGCTCCAGATGCACAATCTGGCTTCAGGGCTCACCTTGCGAATGATCTCGGCACAGCGACGCACGTTCTCGGCCAGTTTTTCACCGGCGGACTTTCCCGAGGCTCGTTCTGGATCACTCCAGTTGGCAACTCGGATCTCGTCATGACTGAGAAAATAAATCTTCGGATTGAACAGCTTGTGCACACGTCGAACCTGATCTTCGACAATCTCGAAGACCTTCGGTTCAGTCAACGAACACGGAACCTGTCCATCGTAGATCGTGACGGCGTGACTGTAACTGACGAGCAGTTTCTGACCATCTTTGATCGTTGATCCCGGCGCGAGTGTGAGCGACGGTGGCTCATGATACACATCGAACTCCCCAGGCCATGGAGAATTCCCGAGCTTCGAATCGCGTAGTTCGACGAAGTCACGCCCTTCGACATAGGTTACATGGCGCGAATCGTCTTGGACCGTCAGCGGACAACCAGGACGACGAACAAGATTCACGAACGGCTCTTCCACGAGCACAGCATCGTCCATCCAGAGCTTGCCACCGCGACATCCCCAGGCCCCAAGATAGAATCGAATTTCGCTGCTTTCGAGACTGTTAAAGACAACGTGATGCTGAGTCCACTCCTGGTTTCGCTGAACCCCCAGATTACTGTGCGAGAGCACTCGTCCTGTCGGCGACATCGCAAACATGCGAGTTTCCCCCGCAGAATCGAAGTTCTCGGTACGAATCCAGACGGAGGCATGGAACTGCGACCACGGACGAACTTTGATCGACTTACTGACTCGCCGATTCCCTTCGATCCCGGGGGCATTTTGAATTCTCAGTGATGCTTTGCCTCCGTGTTTCATCTCGCTGTCAACGTACGTCCCCTGACCGGGTTCATCCTGGTAACCCCAGCCAGAAAAAGTGTCGCTCTTCGCACTTTCGAAGTCGCCCGGAATCAGATTCTTACCAGCGCCGTCGAGGACAATTTTTCCGGATTTCACAACGAATGGAACGTCGCGAACGGGAAGTCCTTCTGCCAGGTTGGGATCGTGAGCTAGGATTCCCGAGCTGTAACCAAAATTGGTAACCGTTGGAATGATTTCCAGATTCAGTTCGCGACAGATCTCCTGAAACCGGGCGGCATTTTTGAAATAGTGATCGGGGACGCGATCGAGAATACTCAGTTTGTAATCGGCCAGCACAACGCCGTTGTATCCCGATTTGGCGGCCCGCCTGAGAATCGCCTCGATCTTCGGTAGATTCTCCTTCACCTGAAGGTTCTGCTGAAGGTAGACCCATCGATGTTCCAACGGTTCGGCAGCCCCAACGCACAGTGGTGACAGTATCCCGAGTAACAGTACCGCTGACACGTGAATGAATGATTTGAACATCGTTTGTTCCTGCGTCGTCTTGCCTGGCCTCACGGTTCGTCAGTTGGAGTCTGCGACGTAGACTACTTCGGCGATTCGAACAAGTCACCGACGGGCATTTGAAACCCAACCAGAACGGGATCGCCCTTCAGCGTCTGCGTCTCCTTTAGCATCACACCGCGTGCGGGGGGATTGAACTGATGCACGTGTCGAGTGACAGGATCGACCACCCAGACTGAGGCAACACCCGCTTCAAGATAGCCTTTCACCCGTTCCGACATCCCGTCGCGGCGATCATTGGTCGATGCCACTTCAATGACCAGGTCGGGACACGTCTCTGTCACGAGTTTGTCAGATTCGGAAAACCGCTCCCCCGACTGAAAACAGGTGACCGCCGGACAGCGGATGGTCACGGGCTCGTGCTGCAGGATCAATGGCAATTCAAAACAGGCATATGTGTCTGCAGAGCTTTTCAAGAATTTCGCCAGCGGACGCGACAGGTTTCGGACGACATCTCCATGCCGTTCGTCAGGTGGTTCCAGCCTGACAAGACGCCCCGCGACGACTTCGATCCAGCGATCGCCCTCGAGTAAACGATTCTCGTACTGTTCGATGGTCAATGCTTGTGACGAACTGGGAGTAGACGACATGAAGAATCCTCTGGGAAAACGACAGCCAGAGGTTACTTGATGGCGGCGTCAACTTCCAACGACTCGCGTACCGACGGGGCAATCGAGTTCATTGCCGATGGATTCGAAATGAGAACCAGTAGTGGTCGATCTATCGCTGAATGTCAGGTCCGACATCCATGCCTCCTTACCAAGTTACTGGCTGAAGCCTGACATCGGACGATAGATCGACCACTACTGGTCTGACCTACTTCCACTGATAATCAACACGGTGCCGGATCTGGGAAGATTGTGTCTCGTGGCTCGCATGCCATCAAGCAGGGAAACCCCTAATGAGCTGGGATGAATCATTTCTCAGCCCAAAAAGACAAAATACTATTGAGTGGCGGCACTATTATCGGCACCATTCATGAGACGGCACTTTTTCCGACCTAAAAGACAAACGTGATCGGCAGGCGCACATGACGGGGATGTTGATTTCTCTGGTGATGGTGACCAGTGCTGCGGGCACCGGAGTTGACGAGGCACGTGAGGCCGGACGCAAGGTCTGGATGGTCGTTAATGCGATCCAGAAGCATCATATCGACAGTCCTGATCCTGAGATCCTGTGGCGAACGATCGTGCATTCAATCTGCACACCGGACGAACTGAAGGATCCGGAACCATTGATCGCCCAGTTTGTGAAGACTCGGACTGCGAACGAGTGTGGTGACCTGCTGGCCCGGCGATTTGAAGAGGGAAAGCCCAGCCATGGTCCTCTCTCACAATTGCAGGAAAAACTTCTGAAACCGTTGGAGAAGCAACTCGGGCCGATGTCGATTCAGCGTGCCAAAGACCACACGGTCAACGAGCAGATTCGCAACAACCGTTATGTCGGCCTGGGCGTTACCATGCCAATCCACGACAGCAAATATCCGATGTTCGGTTCAATTTTGCCGGGAGGATCTGCGGAACGTGGCGGACTTGTTCCTGGGACGATTGTGACCAAAGTCGACGGGAGATCCACGTACGATGTTCCACAGGAGACATTACTCGACTGGGTGCGAGGCCCCATCGGAACGCAAGTCACGCTCACGGTTGCCGATCGAGCAGGCCAACCCGAACGTGAAGTGACCTTGACCCGAGATGTCGTCCGAACGGATTCTGTTTTGCGGTACGGAAGGGATTCGATCAAGTTCGGAATCTCACATCCTGCGAATCCGACGATCGGATGGCTGAAGATTTCTGCGATTACTGCCAGCACTCTTCATGAACTTCGAGTCATCGATGGTTTGGCTCGTCAGCGAGGGATCCGCGCGCTCGTACTCGAGTTTTCCGGAGGATCTCGCGAAGGCGATTTCCATCAGGCCAAACTGGTGGCCGACGGTCTGCTCGAAAGTTCCCCCATCTGGATCTCACATGAACGCAATGCACCGCCGCGTCTCGAAGTTGCAGACGATGAATGTCTTTTTCGTGGTATTCCACTGGTGATTCTTGTCAGCCAGTGGACGACTGGAGATCAGGCCGCGATCGCAGCCGCGTTGCAGGATGCTGGCAGAGCGACCATCGTGGGTGAATCGCCCGACTTTCGTGGTGAAGTCTTCACGGGCGTGGCAATTGATCAAGAAACCATGCTGCAAATGAAAACAACTCAGATCCAAAGAGCTCGTTCAGACCGCAACTGGCCCCTGACAACTGATATTCCACCAATCTCAAGGGCTGAACTCGCAGCCGAACAAAAAGCAATTAACACTTATCTTCAGTTTCTCGGAACGGCGAAAAATCCGCCTGTTTCGGCCCTCTTTCCCGCAAATGTCAGACATCACCCCATTCATTGGGAGAATCGCATCGAAGAGACGGCGTTGAACACGGCCCTCAAACTGTCTACGGAATCTTCAACACCGTGACAACGTCGTTCATTGTCGTCACAATGACGATCATTTGCGGTGGGAGAGACAATGAATTGCAAATGCTGGCTGATGATGATTGGAATCCAGGTCGTGGTGCAGACGACGGTACTGGCAGGCGATGTGACCACCCCGCACTGGCGGCGTCCGGTGGCCCTGGTCATCACCGATGAAGGGCGACACCTGATTACCGCGAACCAACAATCGGGCTCGCTGTCACTTCTTGATGCGCGACTGATGAGCGTCCAAAGCGAATCTTCGATCGGCAAACGACTGTCTGATCTGGTCGTCTCGCCCGTCGATAACAATCTGCTTCTGACAACAGACGAAGAATCGCACGAGCTTCTGGCAGTCCGCCGCCAGGATGAGAAATTCGCTGTCATCAAACGACTGGACCTCAGTCCCTATCCTGTGACAGTTCGGATGACTGCAGATGGATCGCGGGCCTGCATCGCGTCACTCTGGTCCAGGACGATTACCGTTGTCGATATCGCCCGGTGGCTGGAATCGAAAGCACCGGAGTCGAGCGTGATCAGCGCTGTCCGGCTTCCGTTCGCCCCTCGCGAACTGCTGATGATCGATGAAGCTCACAAGCTGATCGTTGCCGACGCATTCGGTTCAAAACTGGCTGTCGTCAAGCTTGCGGAAGGAAGCAGTGACCAGAGTCACCTTGAGTCGGTTCGCGAAATTCTTGGCCATGGGATTCGAAAGATGAGTCGCCATCCGACGCTGCCGCGCGTCGTCATGACTCATCAGATCCTCAGTCGTGGAGCCCGTTCGAGCCTCGATGATGTTCATTGGGGAAACCTGATGGTCAACTGCCTGCGCTCGCTGGCACTGGATGATCTGCTCGACCCCAAAGCCAATATCTCGCGTCGCACCCAACTGGAGTTTCTCGGAGGGCCTGATCGAGGTGCCGGTGATCCAGCCGGATTCGTCATTCGTCCCCGAGGAGGCATCGCCATTGCTCTCAGCGGAACCAACGAACTGCTGATGGATGATGGCAGCCGATCGTTCGGCATCCGGTTGCCCACGGGCGAGCGTCCGACAGCGGTGGTACTGGGAACAGACGAGTTTCGCACTTATATCCTGAACACGTTGAGTGACTCGATTACGGTGGCGGGATTGCGAGACATCGTCGGTACGATCTCGCTCGGTTCTCATCCGGAACTGACATCGGCCGAGCGTGGTGAGCGATTGTTTCACAGTGCAAAGTTGTCGCACGAAGGCTGGTTCAGTTGTGCCAGTTGTCATACGGATGGACACACCAACGGACTGCTGAACGACAATTTCACGGATGGAACGTTTGATACCCCCAAGCGAGTCCTGACGCTGCGTGGGGTTGCCGACACTGCTCCCTATGCCTGGAACGGTCGATTCGAAACGCTGCGGGAACAGATTCAGCATTCCATCCGTTCGACTATGCAGGGTGAGCCTTTGTCGGATCAGCAAACAGATGATCTTGAGACCTATCTGCGCACGTTGTCACCAGCACCGCCGCCCCCCGCAGTGAATTCGGCTGAAGCCCGAGGACTGGCAGAACGCGGAGCGGCTCTGTTCGAGAAACTGGATTGTGCCCGATGCCACAAAGGGCCGACGTACACTTCTGCTCACGTGGTCGATGTCGACCTGGCGGACGAACGAGGGGACTCAAAATACAATCCACCATCTCTGCGAGGACTCAGCCAGCAGAACTCATTCTTCCATGACGCTCGAGCGACATCGCTGGAAGAGGTCTTCACCAAATACCAGCATCAAACTGGCACAGCACTGACAGCAGAACAGGTGAAGGAACTGGTTGCCTTCCTGAGTCGGCTTTGATGATTCTGTGATGATATGTCAGAACTCAAGCCAGCCGAATCTCTCGGGCGTGTGGAATGTTCGGTTCAGCGTTGGTGAAAACGCCAGACCCGCTTTGTGTTCTCGGTCGAACCGATAAAGGTTCAGACGCCAGCGAGTCCCCTGTTGCGGCAACTTGTCGCTCAGTGCTGTTAGAGGGATCCGAACTTCAACGCGCCAGACCTTATTCGTCTCGTCGATCGTGACCGCCGATTCTCCCTTGGCCGTCCAGGCAAAGTCCTTGGCGGGCAGATCGACTTTCAAATCCAGAGCCTCGCCATTGGGAGCCCATTCGAATTCGGTATAGCGACCCGGAACTTGCGGATCGGAACCGATGAAAGCTTCAACCACATCGTTATCCCACAGTCCGATGCGTTCTTCCTTTTGTGTCGGCGTGAAGACATTCAGCTTCGTATAGGGACATTCGTAGCCGAGGTACAGGTACTTGTCGGACCAGAGCAGCCGGACAGGCGTACTGAGTTCCGGGCGGGCAGAACCGTCGCCCGATTGATACTCCAATCGTGTCGGTACCGCCTGTGTCCATTCCGGTTCATCCAGCAGGCCATTGACGGCGAAATCGCGATCGATTCGAGTTGCCTTGACGACGGGGAGCGGCAGTGAGCGAGCCAGCAGTTTTCTGGCGTTGTCGAAGTAGATCTTGCGACAGGCTTCGGCAGGCAGGTTGATGCTGCTGATTGTCCAGTCACCCTGAATCGGGGTCATGTGAGCCCAGTTGCGGTCATCTGTTTCGAACCAGCGCCAGCACTTGCGATAGAATTCGACCCCATCTTCGTCGGATGGCTGCTCGGCATCGCCGCCCGATCCAAGGATCAGTTTGCTATAGACCATGAAGTCTGTCGCAAACAGGATGCGATCCTGATGCTTGAGAAACAGGCGACGGACCTTTTCAGGGTCGTGACGTCCCACTTCAGGAATCCGAGCGGCAATGTCGGCGTGCATGTTTGGACGTCGATCAAGAGCCTGTTCCACCCAGTCGAGATCCTCCGGGTTATTGGCGAAATGGACGCAGACAAACGTCGTCCGGGGATGGCGTTCAATAACGCGATCCAACGCTTCCAGCAGTTCCATCCGTGGCGGGTAACGTGTCGGGTCACCAAACCACCAACTCTTGTGATCCTTCAGTTCGGCCCAGCGTTCGTTCTTGTCGTCATAGGGAAGCCAGAACGCTCGAGGGTCACCGACATGGATTGATACTGGCATCCCCAGTTCACCGCATCGCTTCCAGACTGCATCCAGCTTTGGATCGTCGATCTTGATCAGTTTCCCCTGACCATCCTTCAGGTACAGGCCCAGTCGTTTGAACTCTTTCAGGCCGGACGCACCCAGTCGATGCCCTTCCTCAATCTGTTTTACCGCTTTGACACTCCAGTCAGCCTCATCCCAGCCCTTATAGTCCAGAATCATGTGCTGCACGAATCGACCGGGGAACAACTTGTTTGCCATCAAGCGAGCTCGCTCGAAGTCAGACTGCTCACCTTCTTTATGAGTGACAGTGCCGGCTCCGAGCATCACACCGATCCCGACTCCCGCCTGATCCAGGATCCGAACAGCCCGTTCGAATCGGGCAGGCTGTGTCTCGATATGCTGATGCAGATCGATGATCCGCCGTTCCTTCCGCCAGACCTCTGGTGAAAACGCGTCTGCCAGAGGTCCGACCCTGGCAGACGTCGATTGTCCTCGGACATCAATGGTGATGAACAGACCGACGAAGACAAGTGCGAGGATCCGAGAGCAGAATCTCAATCTGTTCATGTTGAATCTCAACCGTTTGTGGGAAAGCTCGAAATGTTCCTGATGTCGTGACAGATGCGTCGCTAAAAATCAAGACTTGGGACACAACGGTTGCGAAGTTCCACGTTCAGAGCACTGGGATAATCCCGGCGAGTCAATCATTTCTGCATCTGATCCCATGTGAGTCCGAATCGATGGAGATACTTCCGTAATCGATCGGCATCATTCGGATTACTCTTTTTGGCCCGCGATGCTGCAAACAACGTTCGGCCAGCAGCAGACAGTGACTCGGACTCGCGGCAGACGCGGACCACTTCTGCAAGTTGACAGCGATCAAACAGATCCAGTTGTGATATCTGTTCATCTGTCATGATTTCATGCAGAGCATCAGGTTTCGTCGAACCTGTTCTGTTCCACGAGGTTGTCAGCCGCCCGATTTCTTCGTCAACGTCACTCAGTGCAATGCGACAGTTGCTGGCGAGAGTGGCCATTCGAGTGACAGCCGCACCCAGATCACGAAAGTTTGCTGACCAGAGAGCTTCAGCTGATCTTGCGAACTCAAGAAAGCGGTTTCGTGCTTCCTTGTTCATCGTCACCTTGTGCCCCGTCGTCGTCGAATGGCGTTCCAGTTCATAGTCGAGGTTTGGTGCGATGTCCTCAGTCCGCTCGGCCAGGCCAGGCAGGCGAAACGTCCACAGGTTGATCCGGGCAAGCAAATCTTCGCGAAAACGTCCTTGTCCAACGTCGACCTGAAGATTCCGATTCGTTCCTGCGATCAATTGGAAATCACTTTCCACTTCGTGATCGGCTCCAACGGGCAGGAATCGGTGATCTTCAATGGCGCGCAGCAGCATGGCCTGTTCATCAGCCCCGAGTTCCCCGATCTCGTCAAGAAAAAGCAGACCGTGGTCGGCTGCCTTGAGGAGACCTGGTCGAGCAGACGTTGCTCCCGTGAAGGCACCTTTAATATGTCCGAACAACGCCGACATCGCCTGGTCGCCGCGTAGCGTGGCACAATTCACCTCGACGAAGTTTCCCTGGACTTGTCCACGGCGGCGCTTCAGTTCATAGATTCTCTGGGCCAGGTGTGACTTGCCAGCCCCCGTTGGTCCGGTGAGTAACAATGGTGACGCACTGGCGATCGCGACTCGTTCGATCCTCTCGATCAGCAGGTTAAACGCCGCGTTGCGGGTCGCGATCCCCGATTTCAAAAATGCGTGGCCTTCCTGTCGCTCCACCGAGAACCGCGATGCCAGGGCATCATAACGCGAAAGATCCAGATCGATGATGCGGTAGGATCCCGCCCCGGGCTGATTGCGCGGGGGAGGCGATGTCTGAAGTAACCGACCCGGCAAGTGACGTGATTCTGCCAGCAGGAACAGACAGATCTGTTCGACATGCGTCCCTGTTGTGATATGGATCAGGTAGTCTTCGTTGTCGGTCGCGAACTGGTAACGACGGGCGAAGTCATGGAGTTCACCGAAGACTTCTTCGAAATCCCAGGGATCGTTTAATGAAAGTTCGTGCAGGTTAACGGTCGTTTCGGGCGAGACCGTTGCGATGTCTGCCGTCACAGTGCGGGCCAGCGAGGCCTCTTTCTTTTCGTGGAACAGTTCGAACCGCGAAACCAGCAGATCTTCATGCTGGCAGATCCCGACGGTAGGTCGCCACCCCTGCCAGCGATCCGAACCCACTCGGGCACGATCCAGAAGCGTCCCCAGGATGCCAATCACGACGATCGGACGAGACTTTTTCAAAGCAGCCCTCGGACAAACAGTATCAGTCGAAAAATACGCAGTCGGAAAATGCTCACATGCCGTGTCCGACAAAGTAGCCTTCACACAAAGTAGCCTTCACGCTCCCGCGTGAAGTTCAGCCGATCAAGGTACCCGCAATCCCGCCACCACAACTTATCCTATAATATAGTCACTGATCCCATAGTATCGGTATCAACCGGTGCCGTCAAATCGTCCGTTTTGGCGGCCCACGACAAAACCCCTGTATTTCAGGCTGTTTGCGAAGTTTTTTGAAAAAGTAGATCGAATGGCACAGGCCCTGCATTACCCCAACGTCGTTCGGCATTCCGGATCACCTCCGTGTCACGTCGGAATAAGGTTGAGACGCCGCCGTTTGATGCCCGCGGGACGCCATACTTAATTGAAACGGGCTGCTCGTTTTTGATAGACGACTCCGTCAACCACACTGACTTCATTTCTGATTGGATAAAACATGTCTCCACAAATCATCGCAACCGACGAAGCGACGGGAATTCTGCCGACCAACGGACACACGAAGCCTGTGACGGTCATCGGAACTCAAGCGATTCGTGATTCATTTGACGAAGGCTGCCTGCAGCAGGCGATCAATTCGCGACTGGCTCCAGGAGTGACGGATCTCATCCTGAACCCCGATGGACACTGTGGTTTCGGTGCTCCGGTCGGTTGTGTCATGGTTTCGCCATCGCACATTTACCCCGGCCCGGTCGGGGTCGACATCAAGTGTTCCATGAGCCTGCTGCAACTGGATCTGCCAGCCGATGCGATCATCGACAAACCGGTACGCCGAGCTCTGATCAATGCCATCTGCGCGAGAACGCCAACGGGTGCTGGTCGCGGTCAGCGGCACGCCAAAAAGGGACGTCACGTGGATGCGGATGTCGGGTGTAAAGTCCTGACTGAAGGGGCTTCGGCCGAAGTCTGTCAGGCGATCGGTATTCCTCCCGAATGGGCAGCATACTGCGAAGACGCAACGCACGTTGGTCATGACGACACACACGAAGCTCTGGGTGAGCGGTTGCAGCGGCACCTGGATATGGGGTTCTTCCGGAATTTCGCAGACAAGATCAGCCAGCTTGGTTCTTACGGGGGAGGCAACCACTTCGGCGAGTGTGAAGTGGTGCAGATCGCAGACAGCGACCGGGCTCGCCAGGCCGCCGATGTCTTTGGGATGAAGGATGGATGCGTGGCGTTCCTGTCACACTGCGGTTCACGCGGAATCGGTCATCTTCTGGCATCGGGTCAGTTCAAGGCGTTGCAGAACAAGTTTGCTCAATGGGATATTCCACTTCCGGGGCAGGACCGTGAACTCGTTTACGCACCGCTGGGAACGGACGAGGCGAATGCCTACCTGGACGACATGGCTCTGGGAGCAAACTTTGCCACGATCAACCACCTGTTGATCAATGCTCTGGTACTGGAAGCCTTTCAGGAAGTCATTCCGGGGGTGACTGGGCAACTGGTGTATTTCATCAGCCATAACATTGCGCGGAAAGAGATCGTCGATAATCGCCAGGCCTGGGTTCATCGCAAGGGTTCGACACGTGCTTTCCCGGCAGGACATCATGCGCTGAAAGGAACGATTTACGAGGACACAGGACATCCAATCCTGCTGCCAGGAAATCCGCAGGCTGGATCGAGTGTCATGGTGGCAGATCCGGGCGCAGCGATCAGTTGCTACAGTGTGAATCACGGTGCTGGCCGAGCTCTTGGTCGGAAGAGAGCGATCCGGGAACTGGATCAAGGCTCAATCGACCAGTCGTTCGAAGAGGCCGACATTCTGACGAACTGTCGTACCTACCCGAAGGACGAAGCCCCGGCTGCATATAAGGATTTCGACGAAGTCCTGAAAAGCGTGACGACGGCTGGCCTGGCGACAGAAGTCGCCCGACTGAAAGCCCGGTTCGTGATCAAGGATGGCGATCAGGCGGATGATTGAATCACTTCGGATTATCGGTCCCGCATTTACAAATCTGGCGAAGGCCGATTTCTGAAGTTCTGTGCGCGGATTTGCGGTTCAGTACAATTCTGGGCCAAGAGACGAGTGCTGATTGAAGGTAAGATTTTTGTCGAAAGCAAACCTCCATATTAATCAGCATCGACACTTTCAAACGAATCGTGGAGTCATCGTCATGAACTGGAAGTCGTTAATCGCCCTGGGACCCATGTTGATTGCAGGGGCCATCGGCAGCACTCAGTCGGTACACGGGGCAGATTCGCCGGAGACGAAGTCGCAGATCTCTCGACCCGATGGCAAGCCGGCAGACATGACGAAGCCGGTTCAAGTCTTCATTCTGCTCGGGCAGTCCAACATGGTCGGACTGGGTAAAGTCACAGGCCCTGATGGTTCGCTTGAGAACGCGGTGAAGAACAAACAGAAGTATACGTACCTGATCGACGATGAGGGGAAATGGACCGAGCGAAAAGATGTTCGCAATGTCCGCGTCATGGTAGGACGCGGGGGCGGAATGCAGTTGTTCAATAACGAATGGATGACCGTATCGGGCAAGAACCTGGGGCCTGAATATGGAATTGGACATGTTGTCGGAAACGCAGTCGATGCGCCCGTCATGATCCTGAAGAGCTGTATTGGTAACCGGAGTCTTGGCTGGGACCTGCTGCCACCGGGGAGCGAGCGATTCGAATTCGAAGGGAAGGTCTACGCGGGCTATAAGGATCGGCCCGATTCGTGGGAAATTGACAAGGCGAAAGGAATCGCGACCGAACCAGGTCCCTGGCTGGACAAGAATGGGAAGCCCATCGACTGGTACGCGGGCAAGCAGTACGACGATGACACGGCCAACGCCAAGAAAGTCCTTGCCGAATTGAGCAAGTACTATCCCGATGCGAAAGAGTACGAAGTCGCCGGCTTCTTCTTCTGGCAAGGGGAAAAGGATGGTGGCAATGCGGGGCACGCCAGCAAGTACGAAGAGAATCTGGTTCGGTTCATCAAGCATCTGCGTAAGGATTTCAACGCCCCCCACGCCAAGTTTGTCCTCGCCACGTTGGGCGAAGCGAAGAAAGGGAGTGATGGGAACGGCGGCAAGATTCTGGACGCTCAACTCGCTGTGGACGGAGCAACCGGCAAGTACCCCGAATTCCAAGGAAACGTCGCGACGGTCTACACCAATCCGTTGTCACTCGGAGGAAGCGGAAACAGCCATTACAACGGGAATGCGGAAACGTATATGAATGTCGGTGAAGCGATGGGTCAGGCCATGGTGGAACTGTTAAAGGAGAAGAAGCAGTGATGGGATCCGTTGCCAGATCACTGCTGATACCGATCCGGCAATTCATGACCTGACGCGATCGAATCGTGATGTTATCCTCAGTCGAATGGAACCGGGGCGATGTCCCGTCCTTTGTCCCGATCACATGGATAGCAGTCCGTTCATGAATCGATTTCGCTTGTTCATTTTCTGCTTCGCGCTTTTCGCTGTGTCGACAGCGATGGGTGCGGAGTCGAACCTTCCTGTTCTGGAAATCCGGACGACCAAGGAAATTGGCTCCGAGCCGAGGGTTGCCTGTACTGTCCGGATGGTTTCGCCAAAGCAGATCAAGGACGGAAACAGTGAATTGTTGAAAGGCCAGATCCGTTTTCGCGGAGCGTCGTCGCAGGGGTACGAAAAGAAATCGCTCGCGTTCAAGCTGGACGAATCGACGCGCTGGCTGGGTCTGCAGAAAGATCGCGACTGGGTTCTGAACGCGGCTTTCGTAGACTGCTCGATGATGCGCCACAAGCTGTCATACGACCTGTTTCAATCGCTGTCGGCAGACGGTGCGAAGCGATACGCGTCGGCCAGCCGGTTTGTCGAAGCCAACCTGAATGGCCGTTATCACGGAGTGTACCTGCTGATGGAACGCGTGGAGCGTTCGCTATTGGGGCTTCAGCGATTCAACAAGAGTGACAGTCGCCACGCGGCCATTTACAAGGCGGTCGATCATGGGGCAGATTTTCGGCAACTTGGCCACGGTGCGTATGAACAGCATGAACCTGAGCCGGAGGAGCTTGAGTACTGGAGCCCGATCGAAGAATTGAATCAATTCGTCAGCCAGGCCCCCGACAGCAAGTTCTTTGACCCGAATTCCGGCATCAGTTCGCGCGTTGATGTGGACTACGCGATCGACTTCCACCTGTTGTTGTTGCTGACCAGCAACATGGATGGCAACGACAAGAATTTCATTATTGCCAGAGATGCACCGACAGCGGCGATGCAGCAACCACGGTTCTTTTTCGTTCCGTGGGACTATGACGCAACGTTCGGCAGGAACTGGGAGGGTTCCTTAGTCGAACCGCGAGAATGGCTCTCAAACCACCTGTTTGACCGGCTCTTGAGCAATCGCACTTATCAGCAGAAATACGCAGCACGCTGGAAGGAATTGCGACAACGACAGTTTTCCGTCGAGAACATCTCGCGCATGATCGACGAAAACGCTCAAACTCTGGGGGCTGCGGCAACGCGGAACGAGCGACGTTGGAAAGGGAATATTGACCCGAGATCTGGTCAGCTCACATTTGCTGAAGATTTGAAGCAGATGAAAGCGTGGGTGGCTGCTCGAACGAAATGGCTGGATGCCGAGATCGCCCGGCGAACTGGTCGTTAGGCGCGAACCTTTTGAGCCGGCGTGTTCTCAAGACCTCGTTCATATTCCAGAGTTTTTCAGAAACGGGCCAGTTCAATGTCGACCGATACAGTGCGAATCGATGGTTCACAGGGCGAAGGGGGCGGGCAGATCGTTCGTTCATCGCTGGCGCTCGCCATTGTGACCGGGCGACCGGTCGTCATTGAACATGTCCGCGCAGGGCGGGAAAGACCGGGCCTGATGCGGCAGCACCTGACGGCCGTCCGAGCGGCTCGGGAAATCTGTCAGGCAAATGTCACTGGTGATGAGATTGGTTCGTCTTCACTGGAATTTCAGCCGGGGCAGGTACAAGCGGGCGAGTACCGTTTTGCTGTCGGAACAGCAGGCAGCGCGACACTCGTTCTGCAGACAGTCCTGCCACCGTTGTTGATTGCACCGGGCCCGTCGCGGCTGGTTCTCGAAGGGGGGACTCACAATCCCTGGGCACCGCCATTTGATTTTCTGCAGCAGGTTTATCTGCCACTCGTCAATCGAACGGGGCCCAGGGTCACTGCCACTCTGGAACGCGCCGGCTTCTATCCGGCCGGAGGGGGACGTTTTGTTGTCGAGATCACCCCTGCCACAGCAGGCAGTGAACGTGATTTCGGTTTGAGTGGGTTTGATCTGCTGGAACGAGGCAACGTCCTGTCGAAGAAAGGCCGAGTCCTGATCGCCAATCTTCCTGAACATATTGCTGATCGAGAACTCAAGGAACTCGCTCGGCTCGCCCCGTGGGATGAAAACGGTCTGGTACGCGAGGCTGTCAAAGCCCAGGGGCCGGGGAATGTCGTGCTGGCGGAACTGGCCTTTGAACAGGTCACGGAATTGTTTGTCGGATTTGGTGAGCACGGCGTGAAAGCAGAAGTGGTCGTCAAGCGGGTGATCGACGAGATGCGAGATTACCTGAAAACTGATGTCCCGGTGGGACCTCACCTGGCGGACCAGATTCTGTTGCCAATGGGTCTCTGCGCGTGGCAAACGGATGTACCACAGAATCGGCGGCGCAGTTCGTTCCGCACAGTTCA
Source organism: uncultured Schlesneria sp. (assembly GCA_963977965.1). Lineage (GTDB taxonomy): Bacteria > Planctomycetota > Planctomycetia > Planctomycetales > Planctomycetaceae > Schlesneria. The sequence continues at coordinate 5,286 of CAXBSB010000139.1, read as the reverse complement.
ACTGACAGAACACTCGCGCACACACATCAACGTGCTGCAATCATTCCTGGAAATTCCGATCGAGGTGAAAGAAGATCCTGAAACGCATTCGACGACCGTGACTGTCGGTTGATCAGTACCGTCACACCGCGTCTTTTGTGCGAACGTCAACATCAAAGGTTGGTTGATACGTTACCACGGAGGACACGGTTTACCACGGAGGGTCACTGAGGTTCAATCAGAGGAGGTGAAATTCAGGCGCGAGGACATGTTTGTGATCTTCTCCATGCCATTTCCACAAAATCCTCTGGCTTTCAAAACTCTCAGATTCTCTCTGTGCTTCTCGGTGTCCTCCGTGGTAAAGCCTCTTGATTTTCCAACGGCCCTGAATCCGAGGTTTCAGGCTCGAAACTGGGCGGGGGCTCGCCTACAATTGGGGACTTTGCTACGCCCGGAAATCCTCGAGACTAACGTAACTGCGATGGAAATCGTTCCATATCCTCACCCGGCCCTGCGCTGGAAATCGAAGCCTGTCCGTGAAATCAATGCCGAACTCCGTCGTGTCGTCGAGGAGATGTTCGAATTGATGTATGCGGCGAAAGGGATCGGTCTGGCTGCCAACCAGGTCGCATTGCCTTACCGAGTCTTTGTCCTGAATCTTGCAGCCGACAAGGATGTGAAAGAAGAAGAGATCGTTTTTATCAATCCCGAAATCATCCGGCGCAAAGGGACCACCGAGGGTGAAGAAGGTTGCCTGAGTTTTCCGGGAATGTATGGAAACGTCAAACGAGCCGCCAGGATTGCCGTCGAAGCCTTTAACCTGAAGGGGGAATGCTTCGAATACGCTCTGGAAGATCTCGCTTCGCGTGCTGTGCAGCACGAAACAGATCATCTGGATGGCGTCCTGTTTATCGATCGCCTGACCGATAGTTCTCGTCGCGACCTTTCCCCTGTGATTGCCGACTTCGAAGCTCAGTACCGTCGCTGGCAGGCTGAAGGCCGATATCCGTCAGATGATGTCGTTCGCGAAGAACTGGCTCGTCTGGAACCGAAGTAACTTTCGGCCCACATCATTCTCTGACCAACTGTTTTTCGAACTGACGTGAGTCTCGATCTCTAAAGGTGAATCCCTTGTCGATCCGGATTGCTTATTTCGGGACAGGGAATCTTGCCATTCCCGCGTTCCTGACGCTGCTTGATTCCCAACACCAGATCGTTGGTCTGGTGACTCAGCCTGACCGCGTCGGTCGAGGACATCATCAGCACATCAACCCGCTGAAGCAGGCGGCCGTAGAACGGGGCATCACAGTTCTGCAACCCGACTCGATCAAGGCTGCCGACGCTGTTGAAGCATTGCGACAATTGGGGGCCGACCTGTTCGTCGTCGCGGCGTATGGGCAAATGCTGTCGACGGACGTGCTGGCTGTCCCTCGTCTGGGAACGATTAACATCCATGCATCGCTGTTGCCGAAATATCGCGGCGCGACGCCGATTCATGCCGCCATTCTGAATGGCGACTCGGAAACAGGAGTGACGATCATTCAGATCGAGCCCAAGATGGACGCGGGGCCGATGCTGGGTGTTGTGCGAACGGACATTCACCCTGATGAAACGACCGGACAACTCGAAGAACGATTGTCTCAAATGGCCGTGCCACTGGTGCTGGATGTGATCGCTCAAATCGAAGCAGGAACCGTGACGGCGGTGACGCAGGATCCGTCTCAAGTAACGCGAGTCCGCAAGCTGGCCAAGCCGGACGGGCGGATTGACTGGTCGCGATCAGCGGTCGAGGTCGAACGTCATGTCCGAGGTATGCAACCCTGGCCCGGTCCTTTCACCGAATTGCATCAGTTGGGCCGCCCGGCTCAGCGGATTCAGATTCAGTCGGTGCGAGTCGTTGCGCGAGAATCGTCTGGCAACGAACGGCCGGGAGACGTATTGTTAGTCAACCCGGACGAGATCCTCGTGCGGTGCGGTGACAATGCTGTCCAGATCATTCAACTGCAACCGGACGGAAAACGCCCGATGGCAGCACCTGAATTCCTGCGAGGGCGCAAGTTGTCGCGAGGAGATCGATTCGAATAGCGTCGAGTTTCACAGTGCCTGGATGCATGCAGTGAGTTGATGAACGGACACACCCATGACTCTCGACAACCGCCCGACGTTGTTGCAGGAACGCCTGATGCAGGCGCCGCCATCAGATCAAGGCGAACCGTCCGTTGCCCCTCGTTTGCCGATTTGTGCCCGTGAACTGATCGCATTGCCATTACTGATCATCGTCAGTGACATCACGATTTTTCGCGGTCAAGGTTTTGCTGGAATCGGACTTCTGCTGGCAGTCGCTCCGCTCTTGCTGGCACTCGGAATCGTCCCTCGCAAGTTGGACTCCAGTGTCTGGATTCTGGCTCCTCTGCTGGCCCTGACATCGGTCCGGCTGTTCTGGTGCGGGTCTGAAGCAGCCGTAATCGCCGGTTTCGTGTTGCTGATTGGTTACGCCATGGGATTGTCAGGCCTGCGTCCGCATGTCCTGCAAGGAGCTGTTTTCACGGCACATCTCGTTTCCGCGGGACATCATGGTCTGCATCTGTATTCGAGGGCACTGTCACGGTTCAGCCCTGCGATTCTGCGCTCGAATGCCATTTCTGTGATTCTGCCAGCGGTCACACTGGTGGTCTTCGGAGCGATCTTCATCATGGCAAACCCGGATCTTGTGATTTCCTTCGGGACAGGCCTGACTCAGATTACTGAGTTCCTTCAAAGTCTGTTGCGCGACGTCAAGCCGCTGGAATTCGTCTTTTGCATCGCCGTCGGCTGGATCTCCGTAGGCTTGTTGCGACCCGAGGTGAAGCAGGTTGTCGCTGACCACGAAGACAAGCCGGCACCGATTGTTCCGGCAGATGCCCCACTGTACGAAGCCTGGCGGAACACGCTGGCGATGGTCATCGGGTTGTTCGGGGTCTACCTGATATTTGAATTCCAGACTCTCTGGTTCCGGGTCTTTCCCAAGGGATTCCATTACTCAGGCTATGCTCACGAAGGAGCCGCCTGGCTGACCGTGGCACTCGCGCTGGCAACTCTGCTGTTATCAATGATCTTTCGAGGAATGGTTCTGGCGGATCCACGGTTGCCCAGATTGAAGCGGATGGCCTGGATCTGGTCGGTTGAGAATCTTTTGCTGGCGATCGCCGTGTTCAATCGGCTGTTCATTTACGTTGGTTTCAATGGAATGACGCGAATGCGGGTGATTGGCTTTCTGGGGGTCACATCGGTTGTCTTCGGGTTCATTCTGGTGGTGATCAAGATTCGTCAGAACCGTGATTTCGTCTGGCTGTTTCGACGGCAACTGTGGACTGTGACATTCGCCGGATACCTTTACGCAGTCCTTCCCGTCGATGCATTTGTGAATGAATACAACGTTCGCCGTATCCTGGCTGGAGATCCGGCACCGAGTGTTCAGATCAGCGTTCACCCCACCACAGCCGAGGGATTATTGCGACTAAGCCCCCTGATACACTGTGAAGACGTGACCATCCGCCGAGGGATTCGGGCGATACTGGCCGAAGCACTTCCTCGGTTCGAAAATCGAACCTTTTCGCAACAGAAGCTGGGATGGACGGCTTTGCAGTTTGCCGACTTTCGCCTGCGAGATCAGTTACTGGAACTGAAATCTGTCTGGGAAGGTGACGAAGATCAGGATCGTCGCAGTCAGGCACTCGATGACTTCCGCTCCTATGCTTATCAATGGTACTGAATCAGAATGCAGATGTTCATTGCGGGTGAATGGCAGGATCGGTCACAGAAGATCGAGGTGACGAATCCCTTCGATGGAAAAGTCATCGATACGGTGCCGCACGGTACTGCCGCTGATGTCTCGTTCGCATTGGAGACACTCGTGGAAGGGGCTCGCCTGATGCGGGCGATGTCTGCAGCAGATCGGTGTCGAATCCTGCAGCGGGCCGTGAATCTGCTACGTGAACAGACCGAAGACTTTGCCCGGACGATTACTCGGGAAGAAGGAAAAATCCTGGCAGAGAGTCGGCTTGAGGTCAGTCGAGCCTGTGAAACTCTGGAAGTCTCGGCAGAGGAAGCCAAACGAATTACAGGTGAGGTGATTCCCCTGGAATCAGCCCCGGGTGGTGCCGGGAAGTTTGGATTCACGCTGCGAATCCCCTGCGGAATCGTTGCGGCGATCTGTCCATTCAACTTTCCATTGAACCTGGTAATGCATAAGGTTGGCCCGGCACTCGCCGCGGGAAATGCAGTCCTCATCAAGCCAGCCGGGGATACTCCCCTGACCGCTCTGATGCTGGTGAGAATTCTGCTGGAAGCCGGGATACCACCTGAGGCGATTGCCTGCATCACTGGCCCCGGCGGTGAACTCGGCGAAGCCATCTGCACGGACCGACGGGTCCGGAAGATCAGTTTCACGGGAAGCTATCAGGTCGGCGAAAAGATCTGCCGGATGGCGGGCATCAAACGGGTGACGATGGAACTGGGCAGCAACAGTCCGGTGATCATCATGGACGACGCCGATCTGGACCGAGCGGCTCAACTGGTCGCGGCATCTGGCTTCGGCAACGCCGGACAAGTCTGCATCTCGGCCCAGCGGATTTTGACATCGCGTCAGTGTTATGGCGACTTTCTGGATGCTCTCAAGCCCAAGGTCGAACTTCTGACGACGGGTGACCCTCTGAATGCTTCGACAAAGCTGGGACCAATGGTTCGAGAGTCGGATGCAGTCCGCGTGGAGAAATGGGTACATGAGGCCATTGCCAGCGGTGCGAAACTGGTGACAGGAGGAACTCGCCAGGGGACTGTCCACTCGGCAACAATCCTGAGTGACGTTGATCCGTCACTGCGAGTCAGTTGTGAGGAATTGTTTGGCCCTGCGGTGGCGGTGACACCGTTCTCGACATTCGACGAAGCGATCAGCTTGGCAAATGCCACGAACTACGGGCTGGCAGCCAGCATTTTCACCCGGGATATCGACCGAGCCATGCGATTTGCCAGAGAAGTCGATGCGGGCAACCTGCACATCAACTGGGGAACCCAATGGCGAGCCGATCTGATGCCCTACGGCGGTCTGAAGGACAGCGGCCTGGGAAAAGAGGGTCCGCGCTACGCGATCCGCGAAATGACCGAAGAAAAAATGGTCGTCATTCACTGACTCGTCGGCTGCGGGTGCAGTCGTTAATTGGTGGTGACATCGTGAATCAAGCGAGAGAGAACGTAAATTCCAGGGTGCCACGGTTTTGGAGTCCGCGACAAGGCCGTGTCTTCGCTCGTGGGGCGACGCGAATCGCCAAT
>CAXBSB010000138.1:0-21392 GCA_963977965.1 uncultured Schlesneria sp. | reverse complement strand
GGGGGCAGCGACGCGCCTCCCGGATTGAATACCAGCGTGAGAACCAGTCCTGTCCCCTCTTTCCCGTATCCCAGACTATTGAGCCGCTTCAAAGCAGCGATCGATTTCTGATAGACACCATCACCACGCTGGCGATCAGTGTTGCTTTCCAGATAACAGGGAAGCGATGCCACAACTTCAACGCGGTTCTTCGCCAGGAATTCAGGCAGGTCGGTAAATCCGGGGGCTTCGAGGATTGTCAGGTTGCAACGATCAATCACGTGCCGTCCAAGGCTGCGAGCCTGCTCAACCAGCCAGCGAAAACTGGGATTCATCTCGGGAGCCCCTCCCGTCAAATCCAGTGTCGGAATTTCGTAAGTGCACAAGACGTTCAGACATTGTTCCGCCGTCTGCTGAGTCATAATCTCACGCCGGTCCGGGCCAGCATCAACGTGACAATGATGGCACGTTTGATTGCAGAGCTTTCCCAGGTTCAGTTGCAGTACGCTGATTGCGTGAGCCGTCAGATCGGGCTGACCGTGCTTCTGCAGCACGTCTGCAAAACCCGGCCAGCGATCGCCTGATTCCAGAATCTCACGCTGGTGCTGTGAATTCGCCAACGGACTCGCCTGTCGCAGCAATGTCAAAGCCATCTTTAAGCCTCTTGCGCCTTCCCGTACCTTCGTGCTTCATTCGGACTTGTGAATCGTCCACATCAGGAGGTAGTCTTTGATGGGTTCCCGCCATACTTCCCGCCTGGACTGACTCATGCCTCAGTACTTCCTTGCATCACTGATGATGCTCATCACCTTCGCTGGCGCTCTGTCTGCCGCAGACGCAGACATGCCGAATCCCAGCTTTGAAACTCACATTCGACCGATTCTGAAAACACATTGTCTGCAGTGTCACGGTGAAGACGGAAAAAAGGAAGCGAAACTCGACCTCCGCTTGCGACGCCTGATGATTGCGGGCGGTGAAAACGGCACGGCAATCATCGCGGGCAAACCGGCAGAAAGCTTGCTCGTCAAACGCCTTCGCTCAGGCGAAATGCCGCCCAATGGCAAAGTCCTTTCGCCTCGCGAAATTGACTTGATCGAACGCTGGATCGCTGCGGGAGCCACGACTGCCAAAGAGGAGCCAGCAGATGTTGCGGCTCTCAGTGAGATCACTGATGAAGAAAAAGCATTCTGGTCCTTCCAACCACTGCGTCGACCAACAATCCCCGACGTGCCTCTGAATCGCGTCCGCAACCCAGTCGACTCATTCTTGCAGCAGAAATTGATTTCGCGCGGGTTAAACATCTCTCCGGATGCTGAGCGTCGCACGCTGCTCAGGCGAATCACGTTTGATCTTCATGGCCTTCCCCCAACGCCCGAAGAACTCGATGACTTTCTGAAGGATGATTCGCCGGATGCCGTGGAACGACTCGTCGATCGATTGCTTGCATCACCACATTACGGCGAACGCTGGGGACGTCACTGGCTTGATCTGGCTGGCTATGCAGATTCCGATGGCTATTCCGAAGCGGATCCCGTCAGAAAGTATTCACACAAGTATCGAGACTGGGTGATTCGAGCGGTCAATGCAGACATGCCATTCGATCAATTTGTGGTCGAACAACTGGCTGGTGACGAACTCATCCCCCCCCCTTACGCCAACCTCAATGCTGAACAGCAGGACCATCTGATCGCGACGGGCTTCCTGCGAACTGTGGCAGACGGCACTGGTCAAGGTGCTGACCCGAAAGTGGCTCGCAACGCTGTTGTCGCAGAAACGGTCAAAGTTGTTTCCACATCGCTTCTTGGCCTCACGGTCGGTTGTGCTGAATGTCACAACCACAGATATGATCCGATTCCTCAGGCCGATTACTACCGGATGCGAGCGATCTTTGAACCGGCACTCGACTGGAAAGAGTGGCGCGGACCGGCTCAACGACTGATTACGTTGTACACCGATGCGGATCGAGCCAAGTCCGCAGAAATCGAAGCCGAAGCAGTGAAGATTGGTGAAGAACGGCAGAAGAAGCTCGCCATGTTCATCGAGCAGATCTTCGAGCGAGAGCTGGCGAAAGTTCCTGAGGAGCACCGCGAAAAGGTCAAGCTGGCCCGGAACACGCCTGATAAGGATCGTTCCCCTGAACAGATCGCACTGCTGAAAGACTACCCCAGTGCTGATCCGAAGCCAGGTCAAATTGAACTGTACGATCCAAAGGCGACTCAGGAACTGAAAAAGGATGACGAGCGGGCAGCAGAGGTTCGCAAGCGGAAACCCGTCGAGGACTTCATCAGCCCACTCACCGAGGTTCCAGGAAAAGTCCCTGAAACGGTCGTGTTTTATCGCGGCGATCCCGATCAGCCGAAGCAGGCTGTCCAACCGGCGGAACTTTCCGTGCTGGGATGGCTCGGGGCCAACATTCCTTCCAGAACAGAAGGCCGACCGACAACGGGTCGTCGCCTGGCATACGCCCGACATTTGACAGATGGCCGCCATCCGCTGGTCGCTCGAGTTTTCGTCAATCATGCCTGGGCCAATCACTTTGGACGTGGCATCGTCGCGACTCCGGGCGATTTCGGAGTACTCGGCGAACGTCCGACGCATCCCGATTTACTGGACTGGCTGGCAATTGAGTTTACCGGTGCTGAACATTCGCGGTGGTCAGTCAAGCGACTGCAACGGTTGCTGGTCACATCCACGGCCTATCGGCAATCCTCCGCAAGAAACTCGCAGTCAGATGCTGCGGATCCTGATAACCGGCTGCTCTCTCGCATGTCCGTTCGACGGTTGCAGGCCGAATCGGTTCGCGACGCAATCCTGGCCACGAATGGAACCATCAATCATAAACTCGGCGGCACACCCGTCCCTGTCATGCTGGATGAAGATGGTCAAGTCGTCGTCGGAATCGAGAACCTGAACGGCGAAAATCGACCCGGCCCGATTATTCCATTGAACGGTGAAGAGTACCGGCGCAGTGTCTATGTACAGGTACGTCGTTCACGCCCGCTCGCCGTCCTCGATACGTTCGACCTTCCGACTCTTGACCCGAACTGTACGGCACGAAGTTCATCCACCGTTGCACCGCAATCACTGCTGATGATGAATAGTGACTTCATTCTCGACGCAGCCAGGAAGTTGACGGACAGACTGAATGCTGCGGCCGGGTCTGACATGAATGAACGCATTCGACTCGCCTGGAATCTGCTGTACGCTCGTCCGCCGAATGACAACGAACTTCGGGCCGCGAACCAGTTTCTTACCGAGGAAGTCGCACGACTGACGATTACTGCTGCTGCCGTCATCGATCCCAAACAGAAACCTGATCCACTCCAATGGGCCTGGACTGCCTTCTGCCAGGCTCTACTGGGCTCCAACGAGTTCTTGTATATCGACTAGCAGCCCGTGTCGCGCTGCGGTGCGATGTACTCAACGCAAACAGCATTGCCGCCTGAATTCCCCTGACAGTCCTGCAGGGACTGGAATGACCAACATGGATCACTCATTTTTCTCACGTCGCGAATTTGTCTCGTCGGCCACATTTGGCGTCAGCAATCTGGCGATCGCCAGTCTGATGCATGCCGAGCGAGGGAATGCCGCCCCGATCAAGCCCGACTTCAAGAAGCCGACGTTCGACGTCCTGCCGAAAGCTCCCCTTTCACCTCCCAAAGCGACGGCCATGATTTCGCTCTTCATGCAGGGGGGGCCGAGTCATATGGATCTGTTTGATCCCAAGCCAGAACTGAACCGGCTGGACGGCACCAAATTTCAAGGTGAGATCAAGTACGATAATGCCGCCCAGGCGAGTGCCCGAGTTCTCGGCTGTCCCTGGAAGTTCGCGAAGCATGGCGAATGCGGCATGGAATTGTCAGAGTTGCTTCCGCACACAGCCACCATCGCGGACGATATCACGCTGATCCGATCGATGTACACGGGAGTGAATAACCATGGCCAGTCGATCGATGCGTTGAATACGGGAAAACCGGTCTCGCACCGACCATCGCTGGGAAGCTGGATGGCTTACGGACTCGGATCCGAAAATCAGAACCTTCCCGCGTTTGTGGTGCTGACAGATCCCGATGGTTTGCCGGTTTTAGGGATGCAGAACTGGTCGAACGGCTGGCTGCCATCGCTTTATCAGGGAACCGTCATTCGACCACGAGAACCCCGTATCCTGAACTTGGATCCTCCCCGTGAACTGCGAGGGCAGCCGCAACAGCGCTACCTGGAATACCTCGCCGAACTGAATCGAGACCACTTGTCACGTCACCCGGGAGAACTTGATCTGGAAGCCCGGATCGCCAGTTATGAGCTGGCGGCTCGCATGCAGTCTGCAGCGAAGGAAGCGGTGGATATCAGTCAGGAGACCGAGGCGACTCAAAAGCTTTACGGGATCGATCAACCTGCCACACGCGATTATGGAACGCGTTGCCTGATCGCACGGAGACTGGTCGAGCGTGGTGTTCGTTTCGTTCAGCTCTATACCCGGTATCAGTTGTGGGACCATCACGGCTCGTTGAGGACCGCGTTACCTTCAGCTTGCAAGAAAGTCGATCAGCCGAGTGCCGCTCTGGTTCAGGATCTCAAGCAGCGCGGATTACTCGATTCGACTCTGGTCCACTGGGGCGGAGAAATGGGACGCCTGCCTGTGATTCAGAACGATGCCGGCCCAGACGCCGTGGGTCGTGACCATAATACGTACGGGTTTTCGACCTGGCTGGCTGGTGGCGGCATCAAGGGTGGGTACATTCACGGAAAGACCGATGAATTTGGTCACAAGGCTGTTGAAAACGTCGTGACCCACAGCGACTATCACGCAACGCTGCTGCATCTGTTCGGGCTGAATCACGAGAAACTGGTCTTCACTCGCAACCTGCAGGAGGCATCACTCGTCGACAAGCAACCTGCGAAAATCGTGACAGAGATTCTGGCATAGCGTTAATCGCGTATTCTGTTCGATGTTTCTTGATCGCACCGCCATCCGAATTTCACAACCGACACTCAGGGATCGACATGAGCCTGCTGACAATCGCCTCGCCCGAGCAATGTGGTCTTAACCCTCAGCGATGGAACGTCGCGCTCGATGTCGCTCGTCATTGGGCGGAGCGTGATGATCGAGTTCCCGCAGTGGCACTCCTGGCAGGCCGATGCGGAATGACGCCGGGCCCACGCTGTTTCGGCCGACAGCATGTCGACCCCAAATCACCGCCAATTCACAACGATGCCATCTTCCTCGTCGCATCCATCACCAAACCGATCGTCGTGATGGGGGCGATGCTGCTGGTAGAACGAGGGCAATTGACGCTGAATGATCGTGTCGCGGATTACATTCCAGAATTCGGCAAAAAAGGAAAATACGGGACAACGATCCGCAATCTGATGACGCATACATCGGGTTTGCCGGACATGCTCCCCAATAATGTCGACCTTCGTAAAGCCAAGGCAACCCTGGCTGATTTTGTGAGTGAAACATGTGGCATCACTCCAGATTTCCCACCTGGTCGCTCAGTCCAATATCAGAGTATGGGAACTGCCGTTCTTGCGGCGATCATGGAACAGGTGTCGGGGATGAGTTGTGCCGAGTTCCTGAGGCAGGAATTCTTTCGACCATTGGGGATGCATGATACACGGCTGGGAGCCCCCGATGAGTGGTACACGGGCCAACAACCGACGATTCATCGCGTCGCTGAGATTCGCGTTCCAGAAGAACAGATTGGGGCTGACTGGAACTGGAACAGCCGATACTGGCAGCAATTGGGAGCCCCCTGGGGAGGGCTGTTGACAACACCACTCGATCTGGGCCAGTTCGCCCAGTTAATGCTGAACCGCGGCGGAATCGCAAATCAGCAGATCCTTTCAACGGCAACGATCGCAGCATCAACCGACAATCAGTTGATCTCCATGAAAGATGTTCCCGAAGAAGATCGCCGTTTTCGCCCGTGGGGCCTGGGCTGGCGACTGCAATGGGCCAGCCACGCCAACACCTTCGGCGATCTGGTAAGTCCACGGACGTACGGTCACTGGGGAGCGACCGGAACAATGCTCTGGATTGACCCCGACCGTGAATCGTTTGCATTAATCCTGTCAACACAACCGCTGGAACCGAACGGAGCTCCATTTCAGAGACTCTCCAATGCAATCGTCGCGGCTTTTGAGAAATAGAGACGAATTGGTAGATTCCTACCGAGAATGGCGACGTGTATCAGTCCGCTGAGACGAACGCGACATGTGCCAACGATATGCTGGAACGTGTTTCGTTTCATGCACGGAGATGGGTGGTGGATATACTCTTTGCAACTGTTTGTGTGATTACTTCGGGGGTGTTCCTGCTACTCGCGGTCTGGAGTTCCGTGGCCACGATATTCGCCGGGAACTTTGCAAATAGGTGCGGAATTATCGCCCTTTGCGTGTTTTCATCAATCTTTTTCTATTTGGCTGGCTCGAGGGTCTCGCTTTAGCCGCGATCAACACAAATGCGGTCACTACCCGCAGATTCGAGTCGATTCGTTGTAAAACTCTCACGAATGCGAGGCCCTCACCGATACGGTATCTGATATTCAGGCTGTGGAGTGCACTTATCGGTGCCATCATGATCACCCTCAGCCTTGTACTCCAAATGCTGTTGTTCGTGATCATCAGTTCGATCACAATCCCGATGTTCCTGCCGCAATTGAGCCCCATTGTATCCTTCGTCGGCCTGCTCCTGCTTTTCAACAGTGTTTCTTGCTACGAATACTTTCGCAAACGCCGAGTCGTGACTCTGGGAAACTCGATTCACAAATTGGCCGGTTTGGTACAACCAGATTCCAGACATGCATCAATGGCGTTCTATCTGGTGCCACGAGGTTTGGATCGCATTTTTACTGGAACAGAATTCACCGGATGAATCGCCGGTCGATCAACTCAACCAACGCGCGACGCCGCATCTGATTGTGAACCCCTGAAAAGTGTTATGACCAAACTTTCGGAATCAGAGTTCGAACGAAGGAAGCCCGTGTGGACGGCATTCTCTGAGTTCTGGCTCGACACGGAACTCATGGAGGATGATTTGCATCGCATCGCGCACGTTGCAGTGGTTTCAGGATATTCGGTTACCGAGTTGCGCAACATTTATCTTTACGAGGTCGCTCCGGTTGTCGGCCGGAACCTGCTGAATGTCGCAGGCGAATGGGCGGGGTTCAGCGACGACTGGCTTCACACCGAAGCTCGCAAAATTGCGGAGCACCGAAGCATTTGGCTTCGCTTCTGGTTCTTCGTTGGCATCGGACGCTGGCTGATGACCTACGCTACGGAGCGACATTGGCACCGTATCGTTTCACTGATGTGAAGGCCAATGACGTAAAACCCACATCTTAAAGTCCTCGACATCGGACTCCAAAACCGTGGCACCCATGGGACACTGCAAGTCAGGGGATTGCCTACGGCGTGATTTGGAAATGCTGTCGCAGAGTCGTACCGATCTGGCGGATTGCGATCATTGCGGTATCGAACTGGTCGACTCGTTTGATGAACGCGTGAATCAGTCCCTCGTAGCGGATAACTTCGGCGGGGACTCCGGCTTTTTGCAAGGCTTCACCATAGGCTTCCCCTTCGTCGCGCAGCGGATCGTATTCGGCGGTCAGAATTAACGCTGGGGGGAGGCCCTTCAATGTCTCTGCTCGAAGAGGTGACGCGTACGGTTCACTCATCTGGTCTGGTGAACTGACATAGTGCTGCCAGAACCAGCGCATCTGGGCCGTCGTCAGAAAGTATCCATCGGCATTTTCTCGATACGAGGGCCGGTCGAGATCACAGTCCGTAATCGGATAGATCAGGACCTGAAACGAAATTGGCGGGCCACTTCGATCTCGAGTCATCAGGCAGACGGCGGCTGCGATGTTGCCACCGGCACTGTCGCCGCTGACGGCAATCTTGCCTGGATCGATCTGCAACTCTGCCGCATTGGCCACGATCCATTGCAGCGCGGTGAACGCGTCTTCGACCGATGCGGGATATCGATGTTCCGGAGCCAGACGGTAATCGACCGAGACGAAAACAGACCCCGATGCTTCGGCGAGTCGCCTGGCGACGTCGTCGTGCGTGTCGATGTTATTCAGGACCCAGCCACCCCCGTGAAAGTACAGACAGACGGGATACGGACCTTTTCCGTGGGGCCAGTAGATTCGAACACGCAGCGGGTCATCTGATTGAGCTGCTGATGCCTCCTGAGCGAGAGAGGGACGAAACGCGTAATCTGCTCGCGAAATCATTACGGTTTCTACTCGAGCGAGATTTGCAGGTGCCATTTTCACCTGACTTGCCGCAATCAGTGCCTGCCGGGTGATTTCGATCGGAACCGTTTCCATCGGCGGACTGTTCAGTTGGCTCAATTGCTGAAGAAAGGTCGCGGCTTGAGGATGCAGTGGCATGGCGGCAGGTTTTTCCTGGCAAGGTACGATTGGGCGGGATTGCTGGTTATGATACGCGGGAACGAATTGGGAACCAGTCTGAAAGGAATTGTGATGTCGATTGAGGGCAAACGGTTGCTGATTTTTGTCGGGGATGACTATGAAGATCTGGAACTGTGGTATCCCAAGCTGCGGCTGATCGAAGCGGGAGTCCATGTCACTGTCGCTGGCCAATTGGAAGACAAAGTGTATCACGGCAAGCACGGATACCCCTGCAAGTCGGACGCGTTAATCGACGATATGGATTCGGCTGACTTCGATGGATTGCTCTGTCCCGGCGGTTGGATGCCTGACAAGTTGCGTCGTGATGCCAAGGTGCTGTCACTGACTCGCGAATTCGCGGCTGCAGGGAAACTGGTCGCCGCGATCTGTCATGGGGGCTGGATCCCGATCTCGGCTAACGTCTATCGCGGAGTCAAAGTCACGGGATCACCCGGTATCAAGGATGACCTGGTGAATGCCGGTGCCTTGTTTGAAGATGCCGCCGTGGTTGTGGATCGACATTTCGTCAGCAGTCGCAAGCCTGACGATCTGCCGCAATTCTGCCAGGGAATGTTAAGTGTTCTGGGGCGAGCTTCTTCGTAAGGCTTCCCTCGTCTGTCGGCGACAGGTCGCGCTGAAAGCGGCCGACGAGATTCTTGTATTGCGCAGTTACTTCACTGATGGACAGCACTATGCCAGCACAATTCACTCGACGTGACATCATCAAGACGGCAGCGGGGGCTCTGGTCGCCGGGGCCGCGATTGGTTCGGGGACTCAGGTTGAGGCGGCCGAACCGCGAGTCGAGCCTGATTACAAGATTCGTCACGGAAAAATTCGACAGTCTGTGATGGGATGGTGCTTCAATCCGATGTCGGCTGTTGAGCTGGCAAAACATTGCCGTGACATTGGTCTGGTTGCGATCGAAGGGATTGGTGCCGAGCATTACCCGGCTGTCAGAAAGCTGGGGCTGAAAATTTCGTTGGTCAGCAGTCACGGTTTCGCGAAGGGACCGATCAATCGCGATCATCACGAATTCTGCATCAGCAAACTGAAGCCGAGTATCGATCTGGCCGTTGAAAATGAATGTGAAAATGTCATCACGTTTACGGGGATGCGAGAAAAAGGAATTTCCGACGAGCAGGGAACCAGAAACTGTGTGGAATGCTGGAAGCAGGTCATCGCTTACGCGGAAGAGAAAAAAGTGAACCTGTGCCTGGAACATCTGAATTCGCGTGATGGCAGTCATCCGATGAAAGGTCACCCCGGATATTTCGGCGACGATGTCGACTTTTGTGTCGATCTGATCCGCAAGGTCGACTCACCCCGGATGAAGCTGCTGTTCGACATCTATCACGTACAGATCATGAACGGCGACGTGATTCGTCGATTACGTCAATACAAGGACGTCATTGCTCACTACCACACGGCCGGAAATCCCGGACGCTGTGAACTCGATGAAAAGCAGGAAATCAACTACCCGGCGATCATGAACGCGATCCTTGAGACTGGCTATCAGGGATATGTGGCTCAGGAATTCATTCCCACATGGCCTGACAAGATCGAAGCCCTGCGCCATGCAGCGAAAGTCTGCGACGTGTGACGACTGCTGAGTTGTCTGGCCGAATCGCCTGACGCTCACGCCAGCTCGACAATTCGGGCCTGCAGGGTTGTGGTGTCGAGCAATGCCACAGACGGGTGTCCGTAGGACCAGCCACTGGTTTCGCCGGGGTTGATGAACAGCCGTCCGTGAGCATCGTGAGTGATGCTGGGTTTGTGCGTGTGTGCGTAGATCGCAACATCGAATTCGCCGTCGAGTTCTCGCAGAGTTCGGTCCATGTGTGTCAGCAGAATGCGGCGACCGTCGGCCGTCTTGAATGAAAACGGGGGCTCGCCCATCGTCCCGATGATTTTCATTCCCGCCGCGACCCCGATCTTGTTTCCTTCATTATCGCCGTAACAGGCGATGACCTTGCAGTTCAGTTTCCGTAATGGCGGAACAGCGAACGATGAAACCAGGTCACCTGCAAACACGACCAGTTCACAGCCGGCCTGGTTGAAAACTTCAACGGCGCGATGAATGTGATCCAGATGGTCGTGACTGTCTGCAAAGATTCCAATAAGCATAATGCCGTCAGATGTCAGGTAGTTGATCGAGTTTGCGAGGTCACGGTTACGGGCCGACTTCACCCCGGTTGCGATGCGCTGATCGCCCGAGACGAGAGTCCGTAACACATCGGAAACTCTTGAAGGGAAACTCCGTTGCCGTGCAGAGAAACTTCTGCGCGGGTATTGTAGCAGTCAACAGCGATCTCGAAACCGACCTCGCTCGATTCCAAAAGATGACACACAAGATTCTGGACCGAAGAGGGAACGCCCATGTCTGCCAACTGGAACCGATTCTGCAAATATCTGATTTCTGATGCTGAGCTTGGCTTCACTCTGGATGTCAGCCGTGTCCGGTTCGAAGAGAGTGACCTCGCCAGTCTGCTGCCGCGGATGGAGCAAGCTCTGCATGCGATGCAGCAGCTTGAGGCCGGTGCGATTGCGAATCCTGATGAGAAACGAATGGTTGGGCATTACTGGTTAAGATCACCCGAACTGGCTCCACAGCCGGAAATCACGGCCGAGATTCAGCAGACACAGGCCGAGATCACTCGGTTTGCTGACCGGATCCACGAAGCTCAGATTTCGTCTCCCGATGGGGGATTTCAGTACCTGCTCGTCATCGGGATCGGCGGTTCTGCCCTGGGGCCCCAGTTTGTCGCTCAAGCTCTCGGCTCACCGTACGATGCCATGTTACCGTTCTTCATCGACAACACAGATCCGGACGGGATCGATCGCATCCTGGATGAACTCGAAGGTCAACTGGCTCAGACGCTGGTACTCGTGGTGTCCAAGTCCGGGGGGACTCCTGAGACACGAAACGGGATGCTGGAAGTTCAAAAAGCCTACCGCGACGCTGGGCTGACGTTTGCGTCCTATGCGGTCGCGATCACGCAGGAGGGAAGCAAACTCGACCAGATCGCCAAAGAGGACGGCTGGCTGAAATCATTTCCGATGTGGGACTGGGTTGGCGGTCGTACGTCGGTCCTTTCGGCTGTGGGCCTGCTTCCGGCAGCACTTCAGGGGATTCGAACGGAAGACTTGTTGTCCGGCGCCGCGGCCATGGATCATCTGACACGACGTACGAACCCGTTGCAGAACCCGGCAGCGCTGCTGGCACTGATGTGGTATCACATTGGTGGCGGTCGCGGGGCAAAAGATATGGTGATCCTTCCCTACAAGGATCGCCTCAGTCTGTTCAGCCGTTACCTGCAGCAACTGGTGATGGAATCGCTTGGAAAGGAACTCGATCGCCAGGGGAACGTGGTTCATCAGGGGATCGCGGTTTACGGTAATAAGGGTTCCACCGACCAGCATGCTTATGTTCAGCAGCTTCGCGACGGCATTTCCAACTTCTTCGCCACGTTCATTCAAGTCCTGCTGGATCGTGACCTGAATGTAGACGACGAAGGGGAATTGTCCGAGTTTGATTTCGATGTCGATTCTGGAATCACATCAGGTGACTATTTGCAGGGGTTCCTGCTGGGGACTCGCGAGGCCTTAACCGACAGCAGCCGTGATTCGATCCTGATTACAATCCATCAGGTTGATGGACGCAGTGTCGGAGCACTGATTGCGTTGTACGAACGCGCGGTCGGGCTGTATGCCGAACTGATCGACATCAATGCCTACCATCAACCAGGCGTTGAAGCAGGCAAAAAGGCGGCTGCATCATTGCTCGATCTGCAGACGAAGGTCGTTGCCCATTTGAAACATGTGGGCAAGCCGCAGACAGCTGAGCAGGTTGCGAAAGCACTGGGAATCCCTGATCGAACAGAATCCGTCTACAAGCTGCTCGAACACCTGGCTGCGAATACTGGACGCGGGGTCGACTGGGTCGACGGTTCTGATCCCATGACCACGACGTTTCGGGAAGTGATCCGCGAATAGCAAGAGCCAGAAACGATCAGATTTTGAACGCGAACGTCGAGCCGACCATCAGGCGGCTCGACGGTATTCCGATTCAGGTTCGTCCCCGTGGCCGACCTCCGGCGCTTCTTCGTGGCCGTAACCATATCCGTAGCCGTAACCATAACCGTAGCCATAACCGTATTCGGAATTCGGCCCGGTCGGCAGGTGGTTCGCAACAATCCCCAGAACCTTGGCACCTGTAGCGCGGAACGAGTCGACCGCTCGCGTGACCATCTTGCGTCGGTTCTTATCGGGACGGATAACGATCACTGCACCATCGACAATACGGCCGATGATGGCTGGGTCAGTCACGGCCAGAACTGGCGGCGCGTCGATCAGAATCTGGTCATAGATCTGTTCACCCCAGGCAATGATGTCGCTGAAACGATCGCTGGAAAGCAATTCGGACGGATTGGCAGGCCGAGGACCGGATGGCATAAAGTCCAGACCATCGACTCCCAGGTTGAAGACGTTTTCCAGACAGCTTTCGCCCACTGGCCGGTCTTCGCGCAGTACCTGTGACAGTCCGCGTGGACCTTTCAGGTCGAGCAATTGAGTCAAACCAGGACGTCGCATATCGGCATCGATCAGCAACGTCTTCTTGCCGGCCTGTGCAAACGCAACGGCCAGGTTGGCCAGGGTTGTGGTCTTTCCATCACCCGGTTCTGTACTTGTCACAACCAGACGTGTCGTTTCATCACTTGAGAAGGTGATCGAGCTTCGTAGCGTACGGAATGCCTCAGCCTCAATTCCATCACGGTGACTGTGAGTGACCACCGAGTCGATGCCTGAGGCTTCGAGTGGTTCCATGCGGCGAATCATGGCGAGCAGTGGCAGACCAAGTTGCCATTGCAGTTCATCCGGCGATCGGAAGCGATCATCCAGTGCGTCGAAGACGTAGATCAGACCAAGCCCTGTGACCGTTCCCAGGATCAGGCACAGCAGAACTGTGGTTGAAATACGCGGGGCACTCTTGGTCAACGGGATCTGTGGTTCGCTGACGACACTGATTTTCAGACCGGAATCGGCCCCCATATCGATCTTTTTCATCTGGTCCAGAACCAGATCGTAGAAGCTGCGCATTCGTTTGACGTCCATCTCCAGGATCTGCAGATGGACCATCTCGTTGTTCTGGACAGTTGCCAGTGCGATCTCGCGCTCGAAGTCGGCGCGGGTTTCTGCTTCGCGAGCACTCGCCTGATACAGGTTTTGCTCGGCCATGACCTTCAACCGCGGTCCCATTTCGCGTTCGCGCATCTCTTTGCTGGAATTGGAGACGAACTTCGCACGATCAGTAAACCAGCGTTCAGTGGAAGCAATTCGGTCTTCCAACTGCCGAATCGTTGGATGATTGGGCCCGTATGTCTGCAACTTTTTGCGGAGATCGACGCGATCATCCTGCAGTTGCTGTTCGAATTTTGTGATCGTATAGGCATCACTGGAACTGACCCCCATGTCTCGCAGCAGAATTTCCCGATACATGTCACCGGTGAGCTGGTGAGTCAACTGAGACAGATCGCTGCCGTTTTGCAAGGCCTGATTGACGGCGGTTAAAAGTGCCTTCGCTTCGAGCGTTTTCTTCTGGGATTCGATCAGTGCCTCATTCAGCTTGATCGTTCGTTCGATCAGCACGTTGGTGTTCTTGTCGTCACCTTGAAGAAGAATCCCAGCCTCGCCCTGTACCTTGATGAGTTCCGCTTCCTTCTCGTTCAGCTTTTGTTCGAGTTCTTCTTTTTCTTTGGTCAGAACGTCCAGAGCATCCTTGGCATTACTGCGATGTGTCTGACGCATGAATGTTAGATACGATTCGACGACAGCCCCGACTACACGTGCGGCACTCTCAGGACTCTTCGACGTATATCGGACGCTCAAAACGTTTGTAAGACGGGCGGAGGAAACCGAGATCGAATCGCGCAGGATTTTGTTCCATTTCGCCTTCTTTTGCCCTTTAAAGTCGATTCGATATTTGGTCGGCAGAGCCTTGATTGCTCCTTCGAGGACGACATCACTGGTCAAGATTTTCTGATACGTCGGCATGACATCCTGGATGTTCCGCGAATTGTTGGCATTGGCGTTACTGCCATCCATCGCTCCGCCTTCGGTCTTGAGAACCAGGATTTCTGCGGACGATTCGTACTTGGGCGGGGAAACGAGATACCAGGTCACACCGAGAATCCCGCCTGCGACGACGCAAAGCGTCAGTAATCGCATTCGGTGACGAACGACCTGCAGAAATCTGATGACTTCCGCCAGCGCGTGCGTTCCCGTACTAGCGGATTCAATCTGCGAACGGTCATCCATACTCATGGTGCTTCCAGACGTCGAGAACCAGGCCCGCCGTCACCCCCCCGGTCAGACACACGCCATCTGTCGTTTAGAAAAACCCGCTTCCGAGAGTTGCCCCAGCAGAAAGGTTGAACTTGACGATGTTGATTGCTTCGTACAGGACAGTTGTCGGTGTGTTTTCAACGCTCACCACATCCCCCGGTTCCAGACTCATGTTGGCTTGGGCGTTTCGCTTGGCCTCCCGAAGACTGACCTGAATCACGGCGGTTTCGTTACTCTTCGGTACACGGCGGACAATGAAGACTTTGTCGGCAACAGGCATACTCGTTCCGCCCGCGAGTGCGATCGCATCTGTCACTCGCAATTCCTCAGCAATCGGGAAGTCGTACCGATCAGGCTTGCGTACCAGGCCGAGAACGTGCAGCGGTTCCGGATCACGCTTTTCAATACTGATGACGCCGCCATCTTCGATGATGTATCCACCTTTGCCAGCCTTGGTGGCGGAGACCAGATCGACCTTGTACGACTCCATCTTTCCATCAGCATCGATCACAGGAATGATATCGGGATCGGTGCTGGCAAGAGTTGTTCCCGACAGATCGCCGCTCGAATGCCCGACCGTATCGATACCCGGCTGCAAGCCTGAGGCGATCGGAGTTGATCGTCCACCGGGACGTCGCGGATTTCGGATTTCGACTTTGGTACCCGCATCTTTTTCCAGACCACCCGCAGCAACGATCGCCGCAAGAAGATCGCTGCGACCACGGGGCAATTCATAAACATCGGGACTCTTGACGGCCCCCACGACCATGACGCGGTTCATCCGCTGACGTTTCATCGTCACGGTCACGTTGGGACGAACATACAGCTTGTTCTCGATACACATCGCAACGATGGCAGCTTCTGCAGCTTCCATTTCCATACCTGCCAGCCTGATTGGTCCGAGTTCCGGCAGATTGGCAATGCCCTCATCATTGATGCGCACGGGGAGCGTAATCGTGTCGTCTTCGTCAAGACCTGCGGAAATTGAGACTTCGATGACATCACCACGGTCAATCGAATCACTATCCTTGGAGGCACGTGCCAGGCGAGTCAGATCCAGCGTCTGGGCATTCTCGCGCTTCGTGGCAATTAGCGATGCGGGAACGGTTTTCGCTGTGTAATGCTGTCCTGAACTTGCACAGCCAAGAGCGAATACGAGCAGTGACCATGCCACAAGCCAGCATCGGCGGCCCGCTTTATTACGGACGCTCATTGATTCTCGCCGATAGGCAGTGAGAGAGGAGCGAATCGTCATCAGGGTCGACTCTTTGAGGATTGGTCTGTTACCGAAATGCAGGAAATTGGCCGCTACCGGCAAAAGTCGCCGGTTGAGGCGCGGGATCGTAGGAGAGGAGGATATTTGCGTCAATACGGATGTTTTTCGCCTGCGAAAATACTTTGTCCGAATCGCCGTTACTGTTCGATCTGACCAGAAAGCCGTGTTGCTCAAGGTCCGGCAGAGTGCCTATAATCCGAAGCGTGTTTTTTGCCACAACAGGGAAAGTGGGGCTCGGTGTCAAATCGTCCACGACTACTCGTTCTCGGCTCCGGTAATGATGCTGACCGGTCGTTGTTGGAGTTAATCCAGTCTCTGGAATGCATTGTCTGCACAGCGACTGATGAAGGTTGGCCCAGTGATTCGTTTGACGCAGGTCAAGAATACTCGGGGGCCGTCGTTCTCGGTGAACCTGCGCGACGACTTCCCGCTCTGCTCGCCTTTGAAAATGTTCTGAAGCATCTTCCTGAAGGTGTTGCCGTTCTTGATTCCAGCTTGCTGGTTCGCTGGTGCAACAACCGGTTTTACGAATTAACGGGACGCACAGAACCCGATTCGGTTTCCCCGGTTGGGCTCAGTTTTCACGACGCGTTTGGATCTCCCCAGATTGTCGGTCCGGACTTTTCACCGTTCCACACGGCGCTGGGTGCTGGCAGTCCCGCTCGGACAACTTACCGAGTCGGCGACAAAACGTATCTGGACGTACTGGCAGCTCCGGTTTACGCAGATCGAGCCGAATATCCGTCACTTCTGGTTGTCACTGTTCGAGATATCTCCGCTGAACAGCAGCAGGTTGAAAAACTGAAAGCGATTCACCAGGCGGGTGAAGATCTGGGCGACCTGGCGCCCGAAGATCTGGCGTCGATGAAGATTGACGATCGGAAGGAACTGCTCAAACAGAAGATCGTTCAGCACACCCGCAACGTCTTGAATTTCGAAACAATCGAAGTTCGACTTCTCAACGAGCGGACGAACCGTCTGGAACCGCTGTTGAACGTCGGAATGACGTCGGAAGCGGCGGCTCGTGAGTTGAACGCGGAGCCTCAAGGAAACGGAGTTACCGGGTTCGTCGCTGCGACGGGTAAAAGCTACCTCTGCCGCGATACGTCGTCAGACCAGCTTTACCTTCGAGGCGCAGTCGGTGCCTGCAGTTCATTGACTGTTCCCCTGATGCACCATGACCGTGTCCTGGGAACATTCAACGTTGAAAGTACGAAGCCAAACGCATTTTCGGAGCAGGACCAGCAGTTTCTGGAACTGTTCTGTCGCGATCTGGCCGTTGCGTTGAACACGCTTGAACTTCTGGTGTTTGAGAGGGCGACGACGGTCAACGAAAGCAGTGCCCTTTTGCTGAGGGACGCAGCCAAGCCGGTTGACGAAATCTTGAACGACATTGCATGGCTGCAAACGAAATACGTTGGATTTGATCCGGAAGCGGCGGGTCGATTGCAGCGGATGCTGAAGCAAACCCGGACGATTCGTCAGTTGCTGCATGGTGTCGGCGAAAAAGTGGTTCCGCGAGCGGTCGCTCCGGCATTGCCACAGGTCCCTTCCAGGCCAAAACTGAAACATAAACGCGTTCTCGTGGCCGACGGCGATGAATCGGTGCGTCAGGCCGCTCACGAACTGCTTGCCAGGTATGGTTGCGATGTTGAAACCGCCCATAATGGCGAAGAAGCATTGTTGATGATTCGAACGTTTCATTACGACGTCGTTCTGTTCGATGCCGAAATGACGGATATGCACCTCATCGAGGCTCTGACACAGATCCGGAACATCCATCCGCATCTGCCTGTCGTCCTGATGAAAGGGTTTGGCTACGACGGTGCCCACCGCATGGTCAAAGCCCGGCAGATGGGCTTCAAACTCGCCCTCTACAAGCCTTTCCGACTGGATCTCTTACTGGCGGAACTGGAAAAGGCACTTGCTCCGCCGGAAGAGCCAACCGGACAGAAATAAGTGCGGTCACAATCAGCCTGCCGTTGCATTGCATCTGAGCGGACAATCTTCTGCGACCAGTGATTGATGTGCCCAAAGGTCATTCTCGGCCCTGATCGGTAGATTTTTGGCAAATGCACATTCCCTTTCTGCCAGATTTCTATTACATCCCGATGAATTGTTGGGACAGCGGAGTTATTCCCGCCACTTTTTCGGTTTGTCATTCCCTGTAACGAGTTTCTGATGCCAGCATTTGAGACCGAACTTCAAGTTGCCTTGAATGCAGTGCGGCAGGCGAGCCGCCTGTGTCGTACCGTGCAAACAACGATCACTTCGGAAGTGCTCGACAAGCGAGACCAAAGCCCGGTCACAATCGCTGACTTTGGCAGCCAGGCCGTGGTTTGCCGAGCAGTCGGAGATCTGTTTCCCGCCGATCCGATCATTGCCGAAGAAGACTCCGCTGCTTTGCGCTGGCCGGAAAATGCTCCGTTTCTGGCAGCAGTCTGCGACCATGTCAGGAATCTGGGAGTCGACGCGACTACAGATGACATCTGCAACTGGATTGATCGCGGGGGTGCTACAGAATACTCCGAACGATTCTGGACGCTCGATCCAATCGATGGGACGAAAGGCTTTTTGCGTAAGGGTCAGTACGCTGTATCCCTGGCGCTGATCATCAAATCTCGCATCGAAGTCGGCGTTCTCGGTTGTCCGAACCTGCCCCTGTCTGACCGAAACGATTCGCCAGTCGGGACGATGTTTTACGCCGTTCGCGGTCAGGGTGCGTTCGTCATTCCACTCGATCACGATGCCGCACCTCAACCTATTCGTGTGACCGGAACCACTGATCCGGCGCTGGCGCGGTTTTGTGAATCGGTGGAATCGGGCCACAGTTCTCACAACGAGTCCGCTGAGGTTGCCAAGAGACTTGGCCTGACAGCAACGCCCGTCCGCATGGACAGCCAGGCCAAATATGCGACGGTTGCGCGTGGTTTCGCCGACGCCTATCTGCGGCTTCCGACCAAGACCGGATATTTTGAAAAGATCTGGGACCATGCCGGTGGCGTTGCTGTGGTCGAAGAAGCAGGCGGCCGTGTTACTGATATCAATGGTAAGCCTCTCGATTTTTCGAGAGGAGGGGAACTCAATCAGAATCGTGGCGTGATCGTAACGAATGGTCACCTGCACGATCAGATCGTGGCGACCGTTCAGGCGGTGCTGGCATCCGAAGCTGCTGCAGGGTAAATCGATCAGTTCATCGCCGGACGGGTGTCACCTTGAGTCGATTCGATTTGGAAACGTGGGATGGTGGAAAGCTGGTGGTGAACCACTCGTTCGCCAATCTGCTGCGCCGTCATCACTGGACAGCCTTTTCAGTCATTTGGGCTCGCACTGCCGAGGCCGCGATTGCCAAGAAGTTGCGAACCGACCGCATAACCTTGAGGTTTACGCTGGAAGATGCCGGCCGTGAACGTGCGTTTTACATCAAGCGACACGGCAGATCTTCGCTGAAGGAATATATTAAGCCACTGCTCAGCCTGCGCTGGCCAATCCTGGGGGCTCGCAACGAATGGAATGCTTTGCTGGCGTTTCATGCCGCGGGACTTCCCACCATGATTCCTGTTGCCATGGGACAGCAGGGCTCGAACTCCTTCCTGATCACTGAAGCACTTGAGAATTGTACGAAGCTGTCGGAGCTGCAGAATTCGGATCTGGGAAGTGACACGGATGAGTCGACGACAGGCAAGAGTCGGCCGATTGCGATCCGTCGGATCGATGCAGCTCATTCTGGTGGGATTGACCGCCGATCAATTGTTGAGCACGTTGCTCAATTAACTCGGCGAATGCACGGGGCAGGGCTTCATCACCAGGACTACTATCTGGGTCACTTGCTGGTCCCGGGGTCGGCTGTTCGCGGCGAAATCCCGCTCGATCGGATCTATGTTATTGATCTGGGGCGGGTTCGTGAGCAGCGGCCACTTTCCACTCGTTGGATCGTCAAAGACCTTGCTCAACTCAACTACTCGGCGAGTGAAGCCAGTCTCACCGATCGTTTCCGTTTCCTACGGGAATACCTCGGTCATCGGTTGGGACCGGCCGACAAGAAACTGATTGCCAGCATCGCTCGCAAGACGGCAACCATCGCACGGCATTCACGGAAGAATCATCTGTAGGTGGCCCGAAACCCATTCAATCAGTGCTGATCTGACGGCTACTTGAGCCACGGCATGTGACGACCAGTGAGCTGCGGCATCGATGGCTCGCTCAGGCCAGACGGTTACCCGGTTGCACCACGTCGAATTTGATGGGGCGGGTTCCGTTTCGCCGCAATCACTGCGAACTTCCAGATTTCCCAGCACAGTTTCCAGTCCAAACCAGGGGGCACCGAGGTCATACCAGATTTGCTGCGCGTTCACTGAATCCGGTGACTTCGCATATTGACGATAAAGAGTCTGGCACTTCAGTAAGACTGCGTTCGCCTTGGTATGAATTGCAGACGATGGTGAATCGATCAATTCCTGGAGAACAGATGCTGCTTCCGTTTGTATCGGCTCGACTTCAGGTAAGCTCGATCGCTGATGATGGCATTGAAGTTTCGAGCATACGTGAGCGGCGAGCACCAGCGGTTCAGCCCCCCAGGTAGAAATGCATTGAATCAAGAACTTGCTGTTGATGGTGTCTGTGGCGAGTTTCAATTTGTGAGGATTCGGATCATAGGCACGATCAGCCTTGAAGTCCGATTCGGCGGGAAAGAGAACCGTATTCTTCCTGGCAAAAGTCATGCTGGGTTTATGGCCGAGAAATGCCGCGAGCGTCAAATACGGCGCTGCCAGAATCGAATCGCCATAATCATCCCAGAGATCCGTCTTTGCCATTCAGCCGTCCCTGTGATCCTGAAGTAAAGCCAGTTCGCTGAAGCGTGCGATTTGACGATATCGCGAGTTCTCTGATTTTATCGCCGCTCGTGATTTGGGCGATCATAAAATGACCGCCGCCGTTGCAGTGCAACGGCGGCGGTTCAACAAACGGACGGAGGGGTTCGTCCTGAAGGTTTTCGGATTCAGCGATCTACTGCGTGAAAACTCATGGGGCGGGTTTCACCGCGATCTTCTGGGCGGCGACTGATTTCAACTTTGGCAGGTTGATAACCAGAACTCCGTCCTTGAACGTGGCTTCAGCCTGCTTGCTGTCGACTTCCGCCGGCAGTGCGATTGTCCGCTCGAATTTCCCAAATGATCGTTCGACCGCGTGGAAATTGTGGTCATTGACCACTCGCTCATCCTTCTTCTCGCCACTGATCCGCAGGGTGTCTGCATGAACTTCGATATCGATTTCTTCCTGTTTCACGCCTGGCAACTCGGCCGAGACATGGATGGCGGAATCGGTTTCACTCACATCGAGTTTCGGCCATGCGACAGCAGGGCGATTCGTCGCC
>CAXBSB010000137.1:0-21548 GCA_963977965.1 uncultured Schlesneria sp. | reverse complement strand
ATACACAGCAGGTCATTTTGAAGGCAGAACGTTCGTTGCGAACGACGCCTTCGTTGAGCTGTAGATGCTTGAGGTTGCCCACGAGATTTCTGTGGATTCTGAACTTGAGTTCAATCAAATTCGGACCGGCTTGAGAATTCTCGAGCGATCTCGAAGGTGATTGCGTAGAAGCCTCGGAAGACCTGCTAATTCGTTAACAGATCTGTTGACTGAGTATTTCCTGGGCGTTATTCTTCGTGTTAATTCATTAACAGGTGGTTTATGGCTCGGACCTCGACAGAAGCTCTTACGCCGCGTGAAGCGCAGATTATGGAATGTCTGTGGAATGCGGGTTTTGCAACGGCGGAACAGATTCGCGTTTCTCTGAAAGATGCGGCTCATGATTCCAGTGTGCGGACGTTGCTGCGAGTATTGGAAGAAAAGGGATACGTCACCCACATTGTTGAAGGAAAGGCCTTTGTCTATCAGCCAGTTGTCCCTCGCAAAGCGGCTCAGTCGCAGGCGACCGGAAGCTTGTTGAAGCGATTGTTCCAGGGATCATCTTCGGCGCTCGTCTTGCGTCTGCTGGAGGACGAGGAAATCTCGGCAGATGAATTGGCTCGCCTGGCAGACCAGGTTCGTCAATCCAGCCACGATCGAAGCTCGACACGCTCTCGAAAAGGGAAACGGACATGAATCTTGATCCTGTTTGGAACCTCTTCTGGCGTGCATCAATCCTGTTGATCCTTGCGATGGCAGCCACGCTTTTTGTTCCCCGCCGCTTTCTGGCAGTTCGGTCCGCGATCTTGCGGGTTTGCCTGATTGGACTTTTATTGGCACCGTTGGCCGCATTCGCACCGCATCTCAGGATCCCAGTACTCCCGAGCGCGGAATCCGAATCAACACCGCGTCCGTCCGCCGTTGAAACCGCCATGCTTGATGTACCAGCTCTTTCCCCGAGCAAATTGCGAGTTGAGCCGTCGCCTGTGGTCGGACGATTCGACGAGACTCCAGATGACGATAATGAAGGCCCCACGAAGGATTCATCGATCGCAATAGGCGTTTCCTTGCCAATTCTGACACAATTGTTGCCGGAAACGTCGCCCACGGACGCATCGACATTCACAATCAATTCGCAGAATCAACTTGCGGAAAAGCCCCGGGAAGTAATTCAAAGTGGTGGCGCGATTTTTCAATCCGCTGTAACGATGGCGTATTTGTTCGGTGTCGTCGTTCTATTGACCCGATTGATCTTTGGGTTTGCAAAGCTTCACCACTTGTACCGTACGTCTGAGCCGGTGGAATCGTCGGCCTGGATTGATGATTTGCACGAGTACCGTCGGAACCTGTTGATTTCGCGGTTTGTCGAATTACGGTCGTCATCGGTCATTACGACTCCTTTAACGTTTGGCAGTCTGCGACCCGCGTTGATTATTCCGACCTCGATGATCGCGACGTCGGATGCGCTTCAGCGCCGAGTCGTTCTTTTGCACGAATTGACTCACGTGCAGAGAAACGACTTTATCGCACAGATCGCCGGTCAGATTGCGATCGTTCTTTACTGGGTCCAGCCGCTCGCATGGATTCTCGTACGATCACTTCAAGCGACTCAGGAGGAGTTGTGTGATGCCGAATGTGCTGCCGAATTCGGCAACGAAACTTATTCGAAGACCCTCATCGAGATTGCAAAAGCAATTCGAATCAAGCCTTCGCTGACATTGGCGCTGGCGATGTCGCGGACGTCCAGTCTGTCACGACGGTTGACTCGTATTCAATACCATTTAGGCGAAGCAGTTGTCCGACTATCGCGACCGGTTGCTTGTGCGCTCGGTGCTGTGATTATTCCGCTCGTTATCGGCTCGATGTTTCTCGATTTAGTTCAGGCTCACCCCCCTGAAAAGCAAACCGATGACAAGCGGGTAGCTTCGCGTCCTGACCCGGATACAGAACCGGACAGCGTCAAATCCGATGTAAAGGGCGAACCTCAGGCACTTAAAACGATTGATGAACCGGCGAAACCTTCTGTTGATGCGGCCAGCCTGCGTCCCGAGATCAAGCTTCCGCGAATCATTTTTCGGCTGATGGACCAAAGCACGAAAATGCCGATCGCCAATACTCCTATCAAGCTGAGACGGCTCAATCGAGATCGTCGTCCATCTCGATTTGATCCAGAAACCCTGGAAGCCAAGAGCGATTCGGATGGAGTTGTCGCGATCCCTTATTCCGAAAAACACGGCGACCAGAACCATGCCATGTTTCAGACGGACGTCGGCGACAAAGCCATCGATCTGTCGCAGTTGGCTGTTCAGAGGACCGCGGACAAATTCGCGCTGAGTACAGTTTCCTTATTGCCGGGAATTGAAATCGTTACTCGCGTTTTTGACGCCGATGGGCAACCTGCTTCTGAGGCGCGAGTGCAGATCCTTGCCGACGATGGCTCACCTCAAATGTACAGCAATTTCGCGACGTGCTCCGCTGATGGCATGTTACGAACCAGAATCCCCATGGGGGTGACGTTCGGGTTCACTGTTACCAGCGATCGAAGTGCACCGTTCCGAATGGTGTATCCGGCGGGGACGCAGAAGGTACGGGATATTCGACTGTCACGTGGAGCGGTCGTATCCGGCCAGCTCATTGATCGAAACGGTCGACCCATTTCCCATCAGGAAATCTCGCTGGAAAGCGTCGATACACAGGCCGTAGAGACCGAGTATCACGTCGGCCGACATGGGACCGGTGAAATGCCCCTGCAGTACATGCGCTCTACTGATGAAATTGGTCGGTACTGCTTCCCGCCGATGACCGGTTCCGCGCGGATTCAGTTACATGAACCCAACAACAGTCAGTCCGTCACATGGGAATCGCAGATCCGGAAATCAATTGACCAATTCGTTGCTCGCAAGAGTAAAAAGGCAGATGCGGAATCGAAAAACGAACAAACCGTGAAGAAGCGTGTCTTCTTCCCAGGCATTCAGAATCGAAGCCGAGAGGCACTTGGAGATCTTGGAGACCAGATTTTCCAGTCGATTGAGAAAGTGGTCAAGAACCATGGCTCGTTCGAACTCGCGAATCGAAAGCACGTGTTTTCGCAACTGGATTTGGAACCTCCCGACCTGCCCGATCGCACCGACCACCAACGTCGAGAGTTAATTCAGGCGATGGAGCGTCACAACGTAGAAATCGACTATTACCTGCGAGCAACGATTACGAACGCCGACGACAAAAGCGAGGGCCAAACGAGGTATCAACTCACACTGGAACTGGTTGATCTGAAAGCCGAAGGAATTGACAAAGTATCGTTGGAGGTTGTGAACGGCAGTGGAGGTCAGCAAATGGCCGGCAAACTGATCCCGGTTGACTTAAACCTTCCCGGCAGCGGCGATGTCTGGGTTCCTTTGATGCTCTCACCGCTCGGGACGATCTCAGGCACGGTCCGACGTGAAAACGGCGACCCCGTGAAAAAAGCTGAGGTCCAGGCACTTGTTCCGCCTCGCATCTCAAGTTCCTATGTCACCATCAGCGAGGTTAAAACGGACGAGGACGGGCACTACGAACTACAGGTTCCTTTCCCAATCGATGAAGTGCATATCTCTTGCTGGGGAAGTGGGGCAGAGCGATACATGGTTCACGCCGATCCCGTCGACGTGGCCAACGAAGATGTGCAAGGAAACCACAGGGTGATTAAACGTTATGTCGGCGGACATCTGACGATCAATTGGCGGATTGCGTCCAGGAAAAAGTCGAGAGACGCGGAGCCACCCCTAAAAGCGATCGACCCGGCTTGGCAGCCCCTCGCGGATCTTGAGTTGGAAATCAAGAATGTCATGAAAGAGGGAAAAGACTCACGTCAAGTCATGACCGGTCGCTGCCTTGAATTCGAGGCTCAGTACCGAGGTACTCGAATGGCAATTGGTGCCTTGCATTTCATCACCCGGGCGAACGCAACCACAATTTCTCGAAAAGTCAAAGACGATTGCCTGCGGGCTGTCGAAGTCATGAAAGACCATTATCTTCATCATCCGGATGTCGACCTGTTGATTACTGACTTTGATGCGGGCAGCGGATTACCTGGCTGCGAACCACTTCTGGTAGCACTCTCTGAGGAGAGTCCGTTTGTCTATGTACGAGCAATATCGCTTCTGGAGCTGGCAAAGCAGCGATTCCTGTTGAAATCTCTGAAGGAACAAGCGGACAAAGAAGCCGAAGAAAGTCGGAAGGAGAAAAAGGGAAGCGGGACCGTTATCGTAATCAAATCTCCCGCATGGGAAGTGAGAAACGAGAACCTGAAGCTCGCTTCAACAATGGATCCCGACTGGCTTCATCAATCTGCCCTGGAATTACTTGAACGCGTGATCACAGGGTATCCGGGTGTCACGCCCCCTGTCCGTTATTTCAGAGGCCTGACCGGTCGAAATTATCCGGAATTGATGGTCGTCGACAATACGGAACGCCCAACATGGCGAATTCGTACTCCGGCAGAACAAGCTGAGATTCTTCGATTCCAGAAGACTCGCCTTCAGAAAGGGATGAAGGCACCGGAAATCGAAGGTCTCGACCTGCATCAGCAACCGATTCGGCTGAGTCAATTCCGTGGGAAATTTGTGCTGTTGACTCTGACTCTCAGTAACATTGAAAAAGAATTATCTGCGGAATGTGCGAGAATCGTGAATGCCCTGAAGGATGAAGAATTTGTCTGTGTGAGCGTCATTCCGGGGCAAGGTAATGGCGGATATTCGGCGCTGGCGATTATCCAGGATAGCAATGTGACGTGGCCAATTATTCGAGACACCGCGGAAGACGACATCGCCCATTTCTGGTGCCAGACGACATTTCCATCGATGTATCTGATCGATCCCCAGGGAACAATCACGTCGATCGACGAAGGCGACCACAGAATTTCTGGACTGGGAAGTCGAATCCGCGCCCAGATCAAAGATTGGAAACAGAAGCAGGCTGCGTTTAGCAAACCGGTCGAAAACACCAATAAAAACGAGAAGCGATGAAGGCATCGATCCGAGGTGGTACCTCAGACTGCAAGGTTCATCCGTACCTCAGCAAGCGGCAACCCTACAACTTCTGCCCGCACGCCATCAAATAGCCGTAGTCCGAACGCAGTTGGGCCTTTTCAAGTCGCAGCAGTTTGTAATTCAATCTTGAATACAACGATTCGAGGTCTTCAGGTTCCAGCCGCAGCGACGAATGGGTTGTTCCATCGTGCACATACGAAGTGACTCCCCACAGGCATGTGATGATGTAGTACGTTCCCTTTTCAAATCCTCGCGTGATGTTTTCGTTCAGCCATAACCATTTGGCTTTGTCGTTCGTGATCCCTTCCAGGCAGAAGTTTGAGGCAATCGCGTCGTAGGGCGCGAAGGATTTTCCCTGGAGTGGTTCTTGTGCCCATGCGTCACATGAGGAAATCGTATGAATACGTTCGCGAAGCAGGGCTTCACGACGCAGGACATCATCGTCGGTTGGTGAGGTCCCCGTTTCGGCTTCCAGGGAATATCGGATGTATGGTTTCCAGTCGAAGGCGCCGGGCGAGTTCGTTTTCCATTTCTGCAGCGCGGCACGGCAACTCGGGCTGTAATCGACAAAATGGATCGATTCCACACTCTGCACGGTGCTGATGATCGCATAAATCGTCGGACCGCCACCAAACTCCAGCAACGATGTGGGACGAATTTGCTGGTAGAGACTCGCGTGAAATCGCATCAGCACCGTGTTCGTTTCAGCGAGTGGTCCGGTGAAGTGGCGTGTCAAATAATCGTCAGCGTCGAAAACAATCTGGGTCGGTGCCTGAATCGAAGTGTCCATCTTGAATATGTGGCCCTTATTCATGGTTCAAGAAATACTTCTGAAGTCCGGCAGAATAGCGGCCGCAGACAGACAGCTCAACGTACGGCAAACCGCAACTTTGCTGGAGCCGAACGTGGATTGGAGTGTTGTTCTTCAGGCGTTGCCCGAATCACGGTGTCCGTGACAGACGTGTAAATCCCCGCTGCCAATCCGGATTTGAAGGCCTGCTTGACGCGACGATCTTCGCCCGAATGGAATGTCAGTATGGCCACTCGCCCGCCCGGTCGCAGGCAATACGGAATCTGACTGAGAAGCGAATCGAGCGCACCGAATTCATCATTCACCGCGATGCGCAGAGCCTGAAAGACTCGGCGCACGGAGAGAACGATCTCGTCTTCGTCACAGTCTGTTTGATCGAGTGCGTCACGCACAACGTCTGCTAACGCGCGAGTGGACTCGATGGGTATCCGCTGCTGAGTCTGCATGATGGCGCGTGCCAGACGAACCGCGCGAGGTTCATCGGCATTCTCCTTGAGCAATGCAGCCAGTTTCGTTTCGGTCACTTTCGATAGCAAGGCTGCTGCTGACTGTCCATGCTGCGGGTTCATTCGCATATCAAGTGGTGCGTCGAGCTTAAAGGTGAATCCGCGCTGCGGGTCATCCAGTTGCATCGAAGAGAGGCCCAGATCCGCCAGGATCAGGTCGGCACCTTCAGGAAAGACTTCCATTGCGACTCGAGACAATCCTGCAAAATTGGAACGTCGCACGCTCAGACTCTGCGGATCCGTGATCGATTGACGCAGACGAGCCTCAGTTTTGGGCAACTCTACGGGATCGACATCAAGCCCTAATAACTTTCCACCCGGTTGAATGGCTGCCAGTAGTTCCCTGGCATGGCCCCCATATCCCAGCGTACAATCGATGACATGTTGTCCCGGCCTGGGTACGAGTCCTGCCAGGATTTCGGCGACCATGATCGGCCGATGGGTTCCAGCGGGGGTCCGGCCGCGAGCGACGACTCGAGCGACATCCTCAGCGTAGCGTTCCGGCTGATGCTCTTTGTACTTCTCGCCAAACTGACGGGGATGAGTGCCACGGTAACGAGGGCGTCGTTCCGGCTTGTCAGGAACTGAATCATTCATTTCGCGGCAACATCAAATGAAAATGGCCCGCTTGTGAGCGGGCCATGGAATCAAATCAATAGGTAACAGGCCAACGCTGTATCAACCGCAAGCAGCAATTGAGTACCTGCCAGAGTACCGGCAATCCGACAGCGCGTTAACCCCGCAACGCCTAATAATCGGCATCGTCCTGAGATTTCTGGCGCTGAGCCTTGTCGCGTTCCAGAGCACGAATCTGGTTCGACAACTTCTGTTCAGGTCCCATCGGGAAGTACTGAACGTCGTCGTCGAGGTAATACGCAGACGGCAGGGTCTGGCCACTCATCGTCGTTTGAAAGCACCCGGTCGAGAGTGCCGACAGTGTAAGACAACAGGTGAGCATCAACCCTTGCCAACACCGCTTCGCGTTCCGCTTCATGACTGCATCCTTGCCCGACGAAATTCTCAACGGTACGGTCCGGCGTACCATCCAATGAACAAAATCGGCAGGTACAATCCGAAACTTTGGTGAAATCGTTAAGGTTGGCAAAGTTTTACGCGAACCCCGAGGTTTCCGCGGAAAATGGTCGGTTCAGCCTCAACCATCAGGTTGACTGCATCATTCCGCACACTCGCGACAGAAATGGGTTCCGGCAGCGCAAGCAATTGATTTGTTGTCGGTTACACCAAAGCCTCACCGCCTTGCACCGACAGAAAAGAAAAAGGGCTGCCGAAAGGTCGCGGCAGCCCCGTTTGTCACAAAATCTTTTCAGATCAGGCTTTGAAGACTCGCTGAAGCTCTTCGAGCGAGGTTTTTCCTTCTGCCACCAGCCGCAGACCGTCTTTATGGAACGTCAGGCAGCCTTCGGAACGGGCCATGGCCTTAATCTGATCGGCGGACGCTCCTTCGGCAATCATCTTGCGAATGGCGTCGGAAACGACGATCACTTCCAGCATTGCCATTCGGCCAAAATAGCCGGTCCCGTTACATTTTTCGCACGGCGGATCCTCTTCCCCGGTCTTTTCGTCGACCAGCGGCTCACCCTTGCGGTACAGAGTCTTGGTCTCGGGAGGCAAGCCGACCTTTTCCAGCAGCTTGGGATTCGGCCGGAACGCCTCGCGGCAACTGGTACACAGCAATCGGATCAGCTTCTGGCTGTAGGCAGCATCAATAACTTCGCTGGCCTTCTTGCGGTCTTCGGACCAGTCCGCAATCTGGCAGATACCGGTTGCGGCATCTTTCGCGGCGACTTCACCGATCAGGCAGATCCGGTCCGCGAGATTCAAGAGCTGGTTCGTGGTATCAGCATCGCGGATCGGTTTGACAACGACGACGTCTGCTTCTTCACGCATCATTCGCATGATCGTGGTTTCAGTGTCGTCCCCTTCGTTGGCTTCGAAGACTTTGACGTTGATCAGTTCACGCGTCCCTGGCTCGATCATGGTGTAGATTGAGTACAGGTAAACGTCGATCCCGCGCACGACCGCGTACAACGTTGTCGTCACGCCAGAGCCTGTTGGTCCAGCGACGATGATCAAACCGTGCCGACGCGATGACAGTTCGCGGATCTGGGCTCGGGTGGCTTCGCTGAAACCAAGGTCTTGAGGCGTGTCAAGCTTGTGTTTCAGGTTTCGAATACGAATTGTCAGTCGCTCGGAACCATCTGGCTGCGGAGCGACATCAGTAGTCAATTCGTATTTGATTTCCTGAAACTCGGCCTTCACGCCACCGACCTGATGTTTCCCCTTCAGCTTGGCATCGAGCCCCGAAAGGACTTTCATCATCTGGGTGACAGCGACGGCCTGTTGCTTCGACATGCGACTGCCAGCGTAGGGCATCCCGTCGACAGAAAGTGCGACCTGCCCTTTTTCACCTTTGACATCCAGACGCAGGACTTCCGCTCGTCGTTCCAAGGCTTCTGTGACCATTTCACGCGCCGGCAGCAGGGCGGCTTGGACCAGCCGTGCGTTGGCTGCCAGGTCGGCGGACTTTCCGTTGGTTGCTCCCTGGAAATTGACGAGATCGACTTCCTCTTCTTCGTCTTCATCATCGTCGTCGTCATCATCATCCCGCTTTTTTCCGAAGCCGAAGATCATCGTCAATTCTCCGTCAATCAAACCACGAGAATCGTCGCAACAGGGCGACGGAAAGAAATGTCAGGTGTTTCCGAATGGATTCTTGAAAACGTGCGATGCCCTTCAATTGCCGCTGGAAGTCTACAGCAAACCGTAGGCTGTCAGAGTTTTTCGCAACCGGGCGGCTTCTGCTTCTGACAACGGAGTCAGAGGCAGACGCAGTTCGCCTGTATCCCGTCCCAGCATCTGCATTGCAGCCTTCACAGGAATCGGGTTCGTGGCAATCCCCAGCATGTCGCGACACAGCGTGAACAGCTTGAAGTGCCACTTCTGGGCTTCGGCGACATTGCCGGAATTCCAGGCCTTCAGAAGTTGCAGCATGTCGCCTGGGACGATGTTTCCCACAACAGACACGATTCCGCTGCCGCCCATCGAAAGCAGTGGCAGCGTCAGGCTGTCATCGCCCGACAAGACTGTCAGATTCGTTTGAGCCAGTGTTTGCGATGCCTGATCCATGGAACCCGTCGCTTCTTTAATCGCGACGACGTTGGGGATTTCCGCAATGCGAGCGACAACATCCGGTTCCATGTTCTTGGCAGTACGACCGGGGATGTTGTAGAGAATGATGGGAATGTCAACCGCTTCGGCCACAGCACGATAGTGCTGATAAAAGCCTTCGCCCGTCGGCTTGTTGTAATAGGGGGCAACCATCATTGCTCCATCTGCACCGCAGGACTTGGCAAATCGAGTCATCTCGATTGCTTCCTGCGTGCTGTTGGAACCTGTTCCCGCCATCACCTTGATTCTGCCTGCGGCCTGCTCGCAGACGATTTCGATAATGCGGTTGTGCTCATCATGGGTGACCGTGGGGCTTTCCCCGGTCGTTCCCACGGGACAGAGACCATTGGTTCCCTGAGCCACATGCCAGTCCACAGTGTTCCGCAGTGCGACTTCGTCTACCTTGCCGTTCTTGAACGGAGTGACGATCGCCACGGTCAGCCCTGCGAACTGTTCTCCCTTGCGTGCCATGCTGATTCTGCCTTCAACTCAACAGTTAGTGGGGTGCGTGCAGTCTGCGGAACGCACCGTTATGCGAATGTCCCCGCAGTAAAGTGCGTTTCGAAGACTGCACGCACCTTCAGGGACTGAGGTTTTTCTTACTTCCGATTGCGCCAATCCATCCCGGCCATTTCAGCCAGAGCCAGCATCAGGGCGTGAGTTCCATTTCGGCCCCATCCCTTGGCTTTAACGGACAGGTAGAGCTGTTCGCCGAGTGCCAGACCAGGCAGCGACAGCCCCATGCGTTTCGCTTCTGACAGGGCGATTCCCATATCCTTGATGAAGTGCTCAACAAAGAATCCGGGATCGAAGTTGTTATTCATGATCCGCGGACCGAGGTTGTTCAGGGACCAGCTTCCTGCCGCACCCGGACCGACGGACTGCAGCATCGTCGGAAGGTCAAGACCTGCCTTGTAGCCGTACAGCAATGATTCGCAGACGCCAATCATGTTCGTTGCGATCAGAATCTGATTCGCCATTTTCGTGTGCTGACCTGCACCGGCTCCACCCTGGTGAATGATCGTCTTCCCCATGGCCGCAAACAGCGGTTGAAGTGCATCGACGATTTCCTTATCCCCGCCGATCATGATCGACAATGCGGCGTTCTTCGCACCGATGTCGCCGCCGGAAACAGGAGCATCAACGCTGTGAACTCCCTTTGGCGTGGCAGCGTTATAGATCTCCACGGCGAGCGAAGGTTCGCTGGTCGTCATATCGACCAGAACATTCCCTGCTTTTGAACCCGCAAGGGCACCGTTCTCGCCCAGCATCACTTCGCGAACATCGCTGGGAAAACCAACGATCGAAAAGATCACGTCGGATTGTTCAGCAACCGCTTTGGGAGAACTCGCCCACTTGGCTCCACGAGCGACAAGCGGGTCGGCTTTGCTCTGCGAACGCGTATAGACCGTGGCGGAATATCCGGCTGTCATCAGGTGTCCGACCATGCTGGACCCCATTACTCCCGTGCCGATCCAGCCGACCCGAGTCACCCCGGGTGTCATTGTCAAAGCCGCCATAGGTTGATGTCCTGTTGTAACACGTTCCGCGGCATGCACTTCCGCGGCGAAAGAGTTGTTGCT
Source organism: uncultured Schlesneria sp. (assembly GCA_963977965.1). Classification (GTDB taxonomy): domain Bacteria; phylum Planctomycetota; class Planctomycetia; order Planctomycetales; family Planctomycetaceae; genus Schlesneria. The sequence goes on along the minus strand of CAXBSB010000137.1, from coordinate 10,453 downwards.
GAGAACCTGGAATCGATCGCATCCGCCAGTATATCGTTCGTTCTCGTCATCGTCACGTTTGCAAACAGCCTGCTATTGGCCTTCATCAAACAGGGCGTCGACGAAGCTGTCAGGGTTGAACAATTCCAGATCGTCGATCTGTTCACCGACGCCGACATATTTGACGGGGATCCCCATTCGATGTCGGATGGCGACAGTCACGCCTCCCTTTGCTGTCCCGTCGAGCTTCGCCAAGACGATCCCTGTGCAATTGGCCGCTTTCGAGAAGTGCTCGGCCTGGTTGAGTCCGTTCTGGCCAGTTGTCGCATCGATCACCAGCAGGCACTCGTGAGGAGCCCCGGGGATCTTTTTGTCGATCACCCGGCGAATTTTTTCGAGTTCCTTCATCAGGTTTGCCTGATTGTGCAAGCGGCCGGCGGTGTCGATCACCAGTACGTCAACGCCTTCTTTCAGTGCCTCTTCGCACCCCGCGAAAGCAACGCTGGCGGGATCGGTACCACTGGGGCGAGTGACAATCGGGCAACCCAACCGCTGACTCCACATCGTCAACTGCTCAACAGCCGCCGCACGAAATGTGTCGCCGGCAGCCAGCATCACCGTCAAACCCTGTGACCGCAGCAGTTTAGAGATTTTCGCAATCGACGTTGTCTTTCCCGTTCCGTTGACTCCCGTCACCAGGATCACCGTCGGCTTTGTGGGGGACAACCGCAATGGCGAAAGAGGGTTCGCGGGATCCCAGGTGGTGTCATCGGAACCGCGCAGGATTTTACGCAAAGTCTCTTTGATCGTTTCCCAGATCTCGTTCAGCACTACCGTCCGATTCAGGTGCTTGGCCCTCAATTCGCTGAGAATGGCATCAGAAGCGGCGACGCCGATATCGGTCCGGATCAGCCGGGCTTCGAATTGCTCCAGCTTGCTTTCGTCGAGGATATCTCCCGACTTAAAAAGGTCTCGGATATCGGTTTGCAACAATTGCTTGGTGCGAATGAGCCCTTGTTTCAGCTTGTTGAAAAATCCCATGATGCGGTCGTCTCGCTTCTCAATCGCGTTTTGTGAACAGCTATTTCGCAGGATCATATGACGTAAGGACCCCCGCGAGCAATTCCCGCCTATGCCAATCCCGAGGTCTCCGCTAGAATCGACCGGCGGAAATTGCCGATGGATCGGCATCCAGGAGATTTGGGAGACCCACGCGATGGAACGCGGGTGGCTGGCATTGGTCTTGATTGCGGTGAGTGGATTGGGTTGCCAGGAAACCCGGTTCCTCTCCTGCCGCGCTCGAGATCCGCGTGTCGAATCGCGTTCGTATGATACACATGATCCGTATCCGGATGAATCACTTGGGCCAGAGACGTTCAGCCGACCGCTGACGTTCCAGGAACCTCGGACCTATGATCGATACAAGTTCGATTACCGTAACCTGCAAGCGGCCAGAGGAACAATTTCGCCTGCCCAGGCCTACACCAGCCCGAATGGGATCAATTCCGCGGCCGGAACGGTTGTCACACCAGCCTGGCAGCAACCACCCCGCAGCGGCCCCGTCGCCTTCCAGCCTGGCAACTGGGGGGATCCGTCACCTCGTTACAACGTTGTCCCTTACTGATCGGCGATGGCTGGTCATTCTCGTTGTGATCGCAGGGATGCAGGTTTCGCCTGCTCGGGCGATTGCTCAGCGTCCGACGACTACCCGGAATCTGGAGTCGACGGCGGCCGAACTGATTCTGCCGGATACTCAAAAGGCGATCGATCGAGGTCTGGTTTACCTCTCCAACCGCCAGCATCCCGAAGGTTCGATCGGATCCGGGACCAATTACCGCCGGAATGTCGCCGTCACGTCATTAGCCGGAATGGCATTTCTTTCCGCGGGACATATGCCAGGCCGTGGCACGTACGGCAAGAACGTTGATAAGTCGATCGATTTCGTGCTGTCGTGTGCTCGACCGAATGGCTATATCATTCGCGAAGACAGTGCCGGGCATGGTCCCATGTACGGCCATGGGTTCGCAACGTTGTTTCTGGCTGAGGTCTATGGGATGTCGCCACGTAAGGACATCCGCGAAGCCTTGAAGAAAGCCGTTGATCTTATCGTTTCGTCGCAAAACCGTGAGGGAGGATGGCGCTATACTCCGACAGACAAGGACGCCGACGTCTCTGTCACCGTTTGTCAGATGATGGCATTGCGAGCAGCAAGAAATTGCGGGATTGCGGTTCCCAAAACAACCGTCGATCAGTGCGTGGACTACGTCAAGAAGTGCCAGAATCCCGATGGGGGATTTCGTTACCAGTTAGCCGTTCGACCACAGAGCGACTTTCCTCGTTCCGCGGCGGGGGTCGTGACCCTTTATTCGGCAGGGATGACCGAAGGACGTGAGATCGAGCGAGGCCTCGCTTATCTGCTGAGATTTCCGCCGCGTGGCGATGCGATGCGTTACGACGCTCATTATTTTTACGGTCAGTACTATGCCGTCCAGGCAATGTGGCATGCAGGCGATGACCGCTGGCGGCAATGGTATCCCGCCATTCGTGATGAACTCACGGCTCGCCAGCAACATGATGGAAGCTGGCCTGATTCGCTGATCAATAGTGAGTATGCGACGGCGATGGCATGCCTGGTATTGCAGATGCCAAACAACTACCTGCCGATATTTCAGCGGTAGCTCCAGTTCTGGAGATGGTTCACGTGCGAGATTCTCTGCGATTGATTTCTTGTTGGCTCAGTCTGGCGGTACTCGTTTCCGCTGCTGAAACGGTGACCACCATCGATGCCAAAGGGCGAAAGATGGAATCGGTGGCATTAACCGAATGGACTGCCGATCGAATCGTGGTCGGAGAGTCAGACGTCATCGCAATTGATGAACTGCTGACAATGAATTTCAATCGGCCGTCAGCATCACCTGCCAGCGGCGACTCGCTGATCATTCTCGCCAATGGCGATCGGATGGTAGCGCGGCCCGTCGGGGTGTTTGACGATGAACTGACCGCAACATGGCAACGAATTGCTTCTCGACAACCTATGAAGCTGCCGCTGGAAACGATTGCGTCCATCATTTTTGAACTCCCCACTGCTGCAGATGATCGACGACGCCTGTTCGCTGAATTGCAGACGCTTCCCGCGGGAAACGACGTCGTACTCCTGGTCAATGGTGATCGAGTCCAGGGAGAGTTCGAACGCCTCGATGGCGCGTTTGTGCAGTTGAAGAGTGCCACAGGATTACTGAAGCTGGATCGAGCCCGGGTCCAGGCGATTCGAATGAATCCCGAACTGACTTCGACGCCGCGCATTGAGGGGCGTCGATTATCGCTCTCGTTGCGCGATGGTTCGCGGCTGACTGCTCGTAGCGTAGTACTGACAGACAAGGGGATGAAGTGCGAAACATTCACCAAACAGGAATTCCTGTTACCGGTCGCGGAATGTGTCTCCTGCAACGTTTACGGAGTGAAGGTGATTCCGCTGGCAGATCGTGACGAGGCACAGTACACATTTGTTCCGTACCTGTCGCACAAATGGTCTCTCGTGCGGAATGCCAACGTTTTACGAGGACCGTTGGCGCTGCGTGGAGTCGAATCGGGGACCGGGTTGGGGATGCACAGTCGATCGGCCGTCACATTTGATGTGCAACCCAATGATCGCGAATTCCGAGCCACCGTCGGGATTGATGATTGTGCGGCCGGCAACGGCAGTGTCCGGTTTGTCGTGGAAGTGGATGGCAAGCGAATTTGGGAGAGTCCCGAACTGACAGGAAAATCGGCACCAGTCGTCGTTCCCGCGGTTAAGCTGGACGGGGGCAAAAAGCTGACACTGATTGTCGAATTCGGAGCACTGGGCGATGTCTCGGACTATGCCGACTGGTGCGATGCTATCATCGTTCAAAAGTAAGTCCCTGCGACCACAGTGAACTTCGATGTTGCGCGAGGTCGAGATTTTGAACCGGTGAGTTCCCGGTCGAGCCGCTCCAGCCTTCATCTGGAGTGCCTTCTCTGATTAGAATCCCCTCGCCGGAATGACGCTCGGTCCGGCACGAAAATCAAATAAGGAAAGCCTTTTATGTCCACGGAAGAAACCGCACCGGTCTCTCACTCGAACTTCATTCACGAAATCATTGATTCCGACAATGTGAGCGGTAAGTTTGGCGGTCGAGTTCATACGCGTTTCCCCCCCGAACCGAATGGCTATCTGCACATCGGACATGCCAAATCGATCTGCCTGAATTTCGGGACCGCTAAAAAATATGGCGGCAAGTGCAACCTGCGGTTTGATGATACGAATCCAACCAAGGAAGACGTCGAGTACGTCGATTCGATTCAGGAAGACGTCCGCTGGCTCGGATTCAACTGGGATGGCCTGTACTACGCTTCTGACTACTTCGAGCAGATCTATCAGTTCGCCGAACAACTGATTCAAAAGGGGCTGGCCTATGTCGACAGTTCGACGCTCGAAGAGATTCGCAGCCAGCGAGGGACTCTGACGGAACCTGGTCAGAACAGTCGGTTTCGGGAGCGTCCCGTCGCCGAGAGTCTCGACCTGTTCCGTCGGATGCGTGCTGGCGAATTTGCAGACGGAGCTCACGTCTTGCGAGCCAAAATCGATATGGCTCATCCCAATATGAATATGCGAGACCCGCTGCTGTACCGCATTCGCCACGCGGAACATCATCGCACGGGAAATACCTGGTGTATCTATCCCCTGTATGACTTCACTCACGGCTACAGTGATTCGATCGAAGGGATCACTCACTCGATCTGCACGCTGGAATTTGAAAACCATCGCCCGCTGTACGACTGGCTGATTGATGTACTCGACCTGTACCATCCTCAGCAGATTGAATTCGCCCGCCTGAACCTGACGCATACCATGATGAGCAAGCGAAAGTTGCTCGAACTGGTCGAGACGGGGACGGTGAGTGGCTGGGATGATCCGCGGATGCCAACCATCGCCGGGATTCGTCGTCGTGGTTACACTCCCAGCGCCATGCGAGCGTTTTGTGAGGAAATTGGTGTCACCAAGTTCAACAGCCTGACAGATGTCGTCGTGCTGGAAAATGCGATCAGGGCTGACTTGAACAAGACGGCACCGCGAGCGATGGCGGTCTTGAAGCCTCTCAAAATCGTTCTGACCAATTACCCCGACGGTCAGGTCGAAGAACTGGAAGCGATCAATAACCCCGAAGATCCGTCGGCAGGGACGCGGCAGGTCCCCTTCTCCAAAGTTCTGTATATTGAACAGGACGACTTCATGGAGAATCCCCCGAAACAGTTCTTCCGACTGGCTCCCGGTCGCGAAGTGCGGTTGCGTTGGGGATACCTGATCACCTGCCAGGAAGCTGTGAAAGATCCTGTCACGGGCGAAGTGGTCGAACTTCGCTGCACATACGATCCCGAAACTCGCGGCGGCAATGCCCCTGATGGGCGTAAGGTGAAGTCGACGATCCACTGGGTCTCAGCCGAGCATGCCGTCACCGCAGAAGTACGGCTCTATGATCACCTCTTCGAAATCGCAAATGTGGCAGACATTCCCGACGGTGATGACTGGAAGAGTCATCTCAATCCGAAGTCGCTGGTTGTGGTCCCGAAAGCAAAGTTGGAACGCTCTCTGGCAACGGTCGCTGTTGGATACAAGTGTCAGTTTGAGCGACTCGGATACTTCTGCGTCGACAAAGACTCAAAGCCCGATGCAATCATCTTCAACCGGACCGTAACGTTGAAAGATGAGTGGGCAAAGATCCAGAAGAAGGGTGGATGAGCCGAAGTGGGTTGCCATCAACGATCAGAATCGGAAGTGCAACACGCACTGGATTGATGAATTCGAAGTGATTTCAGGGAATCCCCAATTGAAAACCACGATGTTGCTGCTGGTGCTGTCGATCCTGATTCAAAGCGTCGGCGCGGCTGAGCCGGATGTGATTCGTGTCTGGCCGGATAAACCACCAGGCGACGTGATCGATCTGGGGCCTGAACTCGTTCATCCCAACAAACCGGGCGAAATCCCTCCGGTAACTCGTGTGACGAATATCAGCCAGCCGTCGCTAACCGTCTACCTTCCGCCAAAGGAGAAGCGAAACGGAACGTCGGTCGTGATCTGCCCCGGCGGTGGATTTCGAATTCTTGCCTGGAATAAAGAGGGGCTGGAAGTCGCCGAATGGTTCAACTCGATCGGAGTGACCGCGTTCGTCCTCAAATATCGCAGTCCAACCAGCGATCATAAGTCGCCCTGGCTGGCACCAGCGCAGGATGCTCAACGAGCGATCCGGGTGGTACGCAGTCGAGCGGCAGAATGGGGCCTGGCACCGAATCGAATCGGCTTACTCGGCTTCTCGGCAGGGGGATCCGCCGCAGCAAACGCCTCCATCAAGAGTGTAACAACGCTCTATGACGAGATTGATCCATTGGATCAGTCGTCATGTCGTCCCGACTTCGTAATGCTCGTCTATCCAGCATATCTCGTAGACGTGGAGGGAAAGCTGAAACCCGATCTGGCCGTCACCAAAGACACACCACCAATGTTTCTGGTACACGCCATCAATGATGGCATCACGTGCGAAAACAGTCTGCAACTGTTCCTGGCATTGAAGAAAGCAGGCGTTCCGTCCGACCTGCATATCTACTCAACGGGAGGCCACGGATTCGGCTTGCGAGCCAGCGAACACGTCGTTTCGACATGGCCCAGCCGTTGTGAAGACTGGCTGCGATCTCGCGACTTACTGAAATCGCAGGAGTCGCAGAATAAGTGATTCACACATTGGTGGGGCGTTGACGAGATATGAATTCCTGTCAGTCCGCCGGCAATCAGGAACCAGCCAGGGATTTCGAAGAGTTCTTGAAAAGGATTGATACGGGAACGTCGTGTGAGACGACGCGATCTGGATGTTCACTCGCCTGGACCATTATCCGTAGAATCGCTGAGATATTTTTGGGGCTGGATTCAGAGAAATCGCGAGTCAAGGAAAGCTTGATTCGCCAGTCTCTCCGGAAAATCCCGTCATTAACTTTTCGGGGATTTGGAATCTCTGTCACTTCCCCGAGAGAGATGCCATCAGGAAAGTCCTCAAACGTCAGCGAGGCTTTTTGCAACCAGTCCTGATCTCGTGAAGCTGCTGACAGATCGAGCCACCGTGTGACTTCAGGAGAGCTTGATTCTGTGAAAACCTCGCGAATAACCGACGGGACTGAGTTAACATCAGGAATAATTTCGCGATCGACAGAAAGCAGAATCGTTTCCTTTCGAGATTTCGCTTCTTCTTTCACCTGCAGAGTAACATCTGCCGTCAAAATTCCGCCACCTGCAGGTATAGGACGCGTGATCGTGATGGGCCGAATCTGTGAAGCAGGTATCACCAGTTCTTCGTGCGAATCCAGATTTCGACCATTGGCTTGAACACTGACACAGGTACAGTTTCTTGAAAGAAGCGTGACCTTGAGTACTCCCGCAGTTAAGTTCCTTAGTTCAAACACGTCCGCGATCTCACCGATCCCAACTTCACGAACCTCGCTCATGACCAGCGGTGATAAATGCCTTCTCGGCGAATCAACATTCAATAATGGACCGGGGGCAGACTTTGTCGAACCACCACATCCTGACACAACAAACGACAGTATCACAATGTGCAGCAACGGGGGTCGCAAGAGCCTGCATTCTCTTTCAAGTCGTCGAAAAGACATATCATCCTCGCCTTCGGAAAATGCGCATATTCGTCAGGAGTAATGCAAATGCGGCGATGCCAAAAAACGTGCACGATTTCAGCCACCATGGAGTAACTGATTGGTCAGTCGTTGGCGATAACTGCAGGTGGTTCATCAAGCACATGAAGTGTTGTCGTTCCCCAGTCACAGTCCTTCGGTGGGCAAACTCCGCATGCACGAATGTGATAAAAGTCGCCAGCACGCTCAATGTTCAATCGCTTGACTCCATCAGTCTGCGGATTGCCATGTGCCGCAAAGCACCGAATCTTTCACGAGTGGGGCGTTCTGTCGTGTGCCAGACGCTTGCGCACTTGCAACGGTAGATCTGGTGACAAAAATCGCACCCATCACAAAGATCGAGGTTACGATTTGTGGAGCCATTGCACGCTTTCTCGCGAAAGAGAACTGCCCGCCGCGCGTTCAACGTCGGACAGGCAGCTTGCGATGCGACTATGGCGTTGCAGCCGTATCAACAGTTAAAGACTGCATTCGTCTCCGCTACATTCATTCACAGTGGCAGCTCGAGTATTGGGGAACCAGTCTTTTGAAAACCGGCATCCACAATCGCTGTTCCTTGAACATGAAAGAATTGTATAGCGTTCGCATGCATACGAACCGCTACTCTCGGTGAGTGTGGTCGTTCCGGCTGGATCGCAATTCTGTCCGGTTCTCGAAGCGCAGAACCCGTTTTTTGCCTGGTTCCACCCTGGAGTTGCGCTACAAGGAGCGGTTGCCAGATCATCGCATGAATTCACCCATCCGGAGGTGTTACAGTAACAGCCACCTCCGATGCTGGTTGAAATCCATGGGTGAATACAGCACTTATTGTTCACGGCTGACGATTCGGCAAACTGCGCGACCATCAACAGCGACAATACTCCCGTTACTCCGAATAGCAGACGACGTAGAATCAACCGATTTCCATACATGTCTCTCTCCCTGCGTATTGGGCGGCAAGAATTATCGGCGCGATGCTTCCACCCCATACAAGCAACGCGCCACGGGGAATCAACTTTCGGCGCTGCGATGTCGCGTCGTCAGGTATATTAGAAGCCCGACTGCGGCTAGCGATGCCAGGTTTAGCGCAATCCATCCACGTGATGTGCCTGAGCCGCGACCCGTGTCATGAGGGCTCCGTTCATTTCGCTTTGCGTATCCCGCAAGCACGTTTGAAACAGGCGTTGCCGTGAAGCCGATCTCTGGATTTTCTGGGTTCTGTCGCAGATCAACGACTTTTACTCCCGCTTGAACGGCATGATGGAATGCTTCGTCAGGGATCTCGACATTGAATTCAGCATTCACCACGACAGATGCACTGATCTTTTGTGCGATCTGCTCTTTTGAGTAATTGACGTGAATAATTGCCTTCGGGAATGGGATTGCCGGGTGCGGAAAAGTTCCCACCTGAATAATCTCAAGCTTGAGGCGATTATCTTGCGTGTACTCCCTTAATCGCCTCAGCAATCCAGTTTCCTGTTCCAGAACGATTTCTGCTAACCCGTTCCTCGCCCTCAGGTTGACAACCGAATTGTCCTTTGACACGACAACGAACCCGCCAAGTTGTTCTGGTGACATCAACGTACAAAAGTCATCAAGGGTCATTCGACGCAATCGGACATGAGACGGATGTCCGATCAAGGCCTGATTGTCGACAGCATCGGAGGAGACCATATCTGCCCCATCGAATGTCTGGACACGACCATCCTGCTGCTCGCGAGTCTTCTGGCCGGTAAACAGAAATTGCCCTCGCAGCGTCAGCGGCTTACCGTCAGGGCCGGCGAATTTCGGATCTTGGAGTGCTATTCCGCTATAAGACTTTAGAAAACCGAGAAACTTCTCGTCATCGCCGTGCGCCAGGTCCGCAGTTGTGATGAGGTTTTCAATCTCCTCTGAGGATTTCCGGATGCCACGACTTTCGTGAACGACTGGCCCGAAATGAAAGTGCAGGTACTGCAGCTTTGCACTGGTCACATCCGATGTTCGATCCTGAACCCGCTTTACCAGTTCAGCGTCAGGTGCCGCCTCCACCGATTCTTGAGCGACAACCGATTCATCAAACAGGAGCCACGTGAGACATATGCAAATGATGTAGCGCATGGCAACTCCACGTTGGGGACCTCCCTGCCCACACCACAGAATGATACAACACGTTTCACAGGATGCTTTGTTTGAATTCGAGTGGAGCTATTATGATCACTAGGGTTTTTAATTGCAGCATATTCTCTGTGAATAGGCATTATTTTTATGCTGCAATTCAAGTGTGGATTGCTTTTGTACACACGCAGCCAAGAAACTCTGCAAAGACGGAAGCCCAATAAAAAAAGGACGGGCATTTCTGCCCGTCCTTTTTTTATTGCGATTCGACTTCAGATTCAGTCGTTGTCTTTGTTGCTGAGGCCTGGTTCGTTCAACAGGTTGGCTCGAGCGGCCAGAATGCGATCGCGCTCTGCGTAGATCTCGGCCAAGGCTTCTGGCTTGATCTTCACTTCCGACTGACGATGCACGCTGAAACCCGTACCTGCTGGAATAAGGTGGCCGAGGATGACGTTTTCTGGTCGCGGGAGTTGGAGCATGCCCCACTCAAGGAGCGCCCCGAAGAGCTGGCGGAAGAAGGTGTGCTCGATCTCCTGATTGCCACAGACTGCATCTCCGAGGGCCAGAACCTGCAGGACTGCGATTGGCTGATTAACTATGACATTCATTGGAATCCTGTGCGGATCATTCAGCGCTTTGGCCGCATCGATCGGCTCGGATCTCCCAATATCTGCATCCAGCT
>CAXBSB010000136.1:0-21557 GCA_963977965.1 uncultured Schlesneria sp. | reverse complement strand
ACCCAGGGTAGCTCACTTCGTGAGCAACCCTGGGCTTTAAGACGCAACTCCGTTGGAGTTGAAGACATTGATAACAAGGATCAAGGCCAGATCTCGTCATATCAAGTACTCCGAATAGGAGAAAACGTAGGCGTTGCCATCGCCGCTCTGCTCATGGAAATCCCAATTGTTAGCCTGCAAAAACGCCTCATAGCGTTGCCCGTTGGGCCTCAGAAAGAGTTTAAGATGCGACTGGTTCCCGGCCCAATGAGGGCCGGGCTGGGTGAACTCCTGTCCCGTTGGGCCGGGAAAGACCGATTCAGAGAATCTGCGAGTTATGAAGCGATCACGGACAATACGTGCGACAATCTACCAGATCTCCTTCCCTACGCATGCACCCGAAGGCGCAGGGAAAGTGATTTCGGCAACCAACGCGATTCCTTGACGACTCGCTGCTACTTCCCCGCAATCCAGTCGAACAGAACCTTGGTCGTCGTGTCATCCGGCAGGCCGATGTTCGAATTGATCTTGCCGTGTGTCGTCTCTTTGGCGCCGAAAGCCACTGACCGGACATCCGCCTGTCGGAGAGTCTGGTCCAACCGTAGCGCCTGCGCTGTGGTATCGGGATGTTCGGCAACGTACAGGATCAGGAATGGTGGAATGTTCTTGCCCTTGGCGACGTGAGTCACGGCCGAATAATCGATGTGTTTCTTTGGATCGTTTCCGAACTTTTCGCGGTGGCCGAACTTGGCCTGGGGCTGCCCGTGGACGCGACGTCGCGTTTCCGCAGTTTCAATGATGGCTGGAACATCATAGGTATCGCCATCGACAGGAACGCAACCTTTCAGCACAGTGAATGGGACGCCTTCGGCCTTCAGATACCTTTCATCGATGCACATCAGGGCGGCGAGTTGAGCGCCGGCCGAGTGTCCCATGACATAGATTCGCTGAGGATCGCCTCCGTACTCAGCGATATGCTTGTGGACCCAGCCCAGCGATTTGGCAACATCACGAAAGATCGTTTCCATTTCGACGTGCGGCAGAAGTCGGTAGTTCGTTGAGACGAAGACGAAACCACGATCGACGAAGGTTTTGGGCTTTTCCTGCACGCTGGATTTGTCACCCCCCTGCCAGCCTCCTCCATGAATCCAGAAGACGACGGGAAGGTTCTTCGCGACTTTGGGCGAGTAAATATCGAGAACCTGTCGCTCTACGGCTGGATCGGCGTAGGGAATATCTCGCTTCACCTCTTGTCCCTGAAGGTTAGTCGCTGCAAGAACCAATGCCAGCGGAAGCCAGGATTTCATGAGAGTGGCCTTCAATTGAGGGTTGAATCGAATATGTGATGGCGAGCGAAATTGTGCCACAACGAATCAGTAATTTCAGGTGACTGGGCTGGATTTTGTCATGAGTTACAAGGCGACCATGGACCGATGTGTGGATCGGGTCACAGGTTTCAGGGTCGTGGCACCCACTGTTTTGCTGTTCGAGAATCAGTAGCGATGGCGTATTACCAATAAAGTACGAAAATCTTCGTTGACATTACGAATGTCTTCGTATATCGTTTCCTGGGCCAGCAGGAAAGTCTCAAATCAGGAAGATCAAATGGCCATGCCAGAACTCCCTCGGCCGACGGATGCCGAGTTGGCAATTCTTCGCGTGCTTTGGGAACGCGGCCCCAGTACCGTCCGTGATGTGACCGAAGCTTTGCAGAAAGTTCGTGGGACGGGCTACACCACGGCGCTGAAGTTGATGCAGATCATGACTGACAAAGGTCTGGTTCAACGCGATGATACTCAGCGAACACATATCTATTCAGCGGTGGCAGCTGCGGAAGTGACCCAGAAACAACTCGTCAGCGACCTGTTGGAACGTGCCTTCGGAGGATCAGCACAGCAACTGATTCTACAGGCACTTTCGTCGAAAAAGGCGTCTCGCCTGGAATTGGCTGAGATCCGGAAATTGATCGACGAGATGGAAAAGAAGGCGAAGTAACAGGTCAACTGTACTTCCGATTTGTCATTCTCGATCAGACAGTGCGAGGGTTTTCTGATGCTTACTCTTCAGAATGTGTTGGAATCGCGTGTCATAGAATCCCTGGGCTGGGCTCTGGTCCACTTCGTATGGCACGGATCGGTCCTCGCCCTGCTGCTGAAGTTCGCAATGGTTGTCCTGGAAAGGGCCCCTGCACAGACGCGGTACGTCGTTCAATGTGCAACGCTACTTGCGATGGTGTTGTGTTCCGTCGGGACTTGGTGGTGGATTGCAGCCACAGAACGTCCACCAGAAGTTGTCGAGCCCGTCGCCGTTGAGGCTGGCCTGCAACAAATCCCCATTACGGATGGGCCTCGTATGGCGGATTCGGTTGCATTTGGCCCAATGGGTCCAACACAAGACGAGACAGTGGAATCTGTCGTTGTTGAACCCGCCACAACCGAATTGATTCTTCCCATCGTTTCGACAGAAAGGCTGTTGACAGCAAACCGGATGTCTTGGGAACAGCAGATTCACGGCAGTTTGCTGCATGCCTTGCCGTGGCTGGTCAGTGCCTGGCTGGCAGGCGTGCTGATGCTGTCGCTCCGGTTGCTGGTGGGTTGGAGAATTGTGCAGCGGATGAAGCAACTTGGGGTGACTCCCGCTGCTGAGGGTTTGCAGGATCGATTGAAGATTCTCGCGGTTCAGCTCGGAATAACGCATACGGTCAAACTGGTGGAATCGGTGCTGGTTGAGGTTCCCGCTGTGATCGGCTGGATTCATCCCGTGATTCTGCTGCCACTGGCGCTTTTCACAAATCTGACGCCGCAACAGTTGGACGCGGTTCTGGCACATGAGTTGGCACATATCCGGCGGCACGACTATCTGGTGAACCTGATCCAGACAGCGATTGAAACTCTGCTGTTCTACCATCCAGCCGTCTGGTGGCTGTCGCGACTGATCCGTGCGGAGCGTGAACATTGTTGTGACGATATGGCACTCCGACTGTGTGATACCCCTATGACCTATGTCAGTGCGCTTGCCATGATGGAGGAATTACGAGCCAGTCCCGCAATGACCTTGGCTGTCAATGGTGGGTCGTTGTTGCATCGTGTTCGTCGCATCGCCTTGGGGCCAGCAGCGGATTCTCGTCAATCATCTCAGTGGGGAGCAAGTCTGATCACGCTGGCGACGGTACTGGTTCTGGGGTTCACGACATACCTCAATTCACAACCCTATGAAAACACCTCAGGAGTTGAGGGCGAACTTCAACAGCCAATGCGAGAGTCGACAGGTTCGACGGTCGAGGTCTTGAAATCAGACGATCAATCTGCTCCCACATCTGGAATCCGTATTTCGGGTCGAGTACTCGATGCTGAAACCGGAAAGGTCATTGACAGAATTCGCGTGATTCCAGCGCCTGTCTATCAGGACGACAGTAAGAACCTCACATGGCAGACTCACTACCTGAAGGATTTTGCTGATGGTCGATTTGTCTATGAAACGGATCGGCCGTGGGACAAGACCAGACTTCGCATCGAGGCAGACGGGTATCAACCTGTTATGACGCGAGTCGTTAAAAAAGGCGAATCGGTTGAGACCGATGTAAAACTGGAACGCAGAATCCTTCGCGGTGTCGTGTTGCTGCCTGATGACACGCCAGTTTCAAAGGCTCAAGTTGTTCTGGCAACGTGGACCAATGAAATCAACATCTCTGAGCGAAAAGTCTCCTATTCGCATCACGGAGCATTGCTCAGAAAGGTTGTGGAAACGGATGAATTGGGGCGATTCGTATTGCCTGCTGAGGTCGATCCGGCAGTGCTGGTCGTGGCACATGCAAACGGATACGCCGAACAATCGAATGCCGAAACTTCTCTTGCTCGGAAATCTGCCGACGTTGATGATGGCTCTGATGTGAATCGAGGAAACCCGGTCATCTATTTACAACCTTGGGGACGGGTCGAAGGTCGCGTGCTAAAAGGTGACAAGGGGGTCGTGGGAGCAAAGTATTTGATTTATCCATCACGCATCGATGACGTGCATGTCCACTTGTCAGGTGACGTGGTTACAGATGAAAACGGTCGCTTTTCAGTGGCTGACTTTCCGCCCTGTCGATATGGAGTTTGCCAGCGTGCGGTCGAAAGTGATGATGGCAAACTCGTTAGCAGCCTGGGTGGGCTTCGCACGAACTTCGTTGTTTCTCCCGGAAAAACGACAATCCTGGAACTTGGTGATCCAGGGCGAACCGTCACAGGAAGACTGGTTCTGCCGGAAGGATTTCCCTACAAGATCGATTGGTCACATGTTGCAATGGACGTCTCACCAAGTGCTCCTTCCTTCAAGCACGGTCTGTCGGGGCCATGGTCAAAGTTTCTGGACTCAGATGAAGGGAAGTCCTACGTTCGCAAGCATATTACCATTTCAGAGAATGGCTCGTTCCGCATCGAAGGTCTCCCTGCCGCCGAATATCGCTTTTCGGTGAAAGCTTCTGGGGAGGCCGCAATCAGCGAAAACCGTCCGGCAGGCCCGCTTTTTTCAGGAGCTGGAAGTTTTGCTGTCACTGGGGTCGTTTCTCAAGAACCAGTCGAGGAAATTGATCTGGGTGTGATCGATCTGCAATCTCACGTCCCGCTGAAAAAAGTTGCAGACTTGGGAAGAGGTGAAGCTGCAAAGAATGGCCTGCGAGCTCGCGTGATCCCCGTGTTGAGTTCAATGAGCGAGGACAATATTGATCCGACCCAGCGAGTGACAAAGTTTGCGAAGCCCGATGATGCTGCTTTTGTCATAGAAATCGAAAACGTCAGCGATAAGCCGATCCATGTGCTCGATACGCGGTACGGAGATTCTTATGGGGAAGCCAGGGGAAAAGGCAATTCAAAATGGTTCGCTCAATTTCTGTTTTCGTTCGATCTGTTTGATCAGAATGGCAAGCGGATCGAGCGACCTGAAGTGCAGGTTGTTTCCCAGGACATGGTGCTCGACGGAACGCTCGTTATGCCGCTCGCCCCCGGAGCGATCCATCGATTCCTGCTCAAACCTGCCGAATGGCTGCGGCCGTTCACCCTTCCTTTAGAACATGGCCGGTACGGAATTGTAGTTCGGTATCATGGGATGCCAGATCGCGTGGCAACTCGCATTAAGGAATATCGACCGGATAGCCCGACGCTTCAGGCTGTGGCTGGGGATGTCGTCACCGGTGTGGTGCAGATCGATGTCGCCAGCGAAAAAAAGACAGGCTCGGAAGTTCTGAAGGAAGAAACAACGGAAATCGACGGCGGGAAAAACAAAGGTCTCCTTTCTCAATTGGTTTGGGGTATCCCTTCCAATGGGTTGCGAGCGGCAATGTCGTTTGCTCCACAAAAATCGACTCATGCACACGGGGATAAACCGAAACTCAACTTGCATGTTCAGAACGTGAGCGACAAGCCAATTATCTTCGCAACGGCACTTTGGCTTTCGGAACTGAACGCATCCATGAAAGACCATGAAGGTAAACCTGTCGCGGTTGACGCGGTTTGGTACAGCGGCATGACTCCAGTCGCTCGCGTGACATTGAAGCCTCAGCAAATCCTCAATCTCGACGCTGGTAACATTGGGTTTGCCATCTCGAAAGAGCGAGCCGAAAAGTTTGAACACGTCACCAATCGAACGCTCGTCGCGCCGGCCGGAAAGTATTCGTTACAGCTCGGCGGTCGTTTTGGAGACAGCTTCCTGTTGAAGGACGGTAAGGACAAAGTTCTGGCCCCCCTGGAGGGTGACTATATTGGCGAACTCAAGACAGGAGTCACTCCATTTGAGGTGACCAACGAAACCATCGACTGTGAGATTGTCGATGCGGTGACAAGTAATCCAGTCGCAGGAACTACGGTGAATTTCCGTTTCTTCAAGCCAAAGGCTGGCGAAAAGCCGGAAGAGATTGTTTCAGACATGTTCTGGGGACCGAAGTCGCCGAGCAGAATCTACTTCATGATTCCGGAAGAAGTTCTGAAACGTACCGATCGTGAAGACTTCGAAGTGGAATGGCGCGTGAGTGGTCATCCGGACTATGAACTTCTGGCTCCCGCTGAACGAATTAAGCTTATGCCATTCTTTCGGGATGGTACAAAGGTCATTCGTGAAAAACTTAAACAGATCAAACTGACGCCGAAAAAGGCCCTCAATGCGGTTCCTGGTCTTGGTACGAGAACGGCCGCCGCACGCTACCGTGGTACGGTGAGTGGCGTTGACGGAAGGCCATTCAAAGGGGCCTGCATCTATCTTCTGCCATTCAGCCTGAAGGCCCGTTCAATTGGAGCAGTCCGGGCGGAATCGGATGCCGATGGACAATTCGAATTTGATGCTCCCGACATGACATACGTCGATGATCGGGGACAAGTTCAGCGGAAACAAGGTTTGGTTATTGCGAGTGCCGAGGGATTTGCTTCAGATTGGTCCCGGACCGTTGGGCAACGTCACGGTGGATTTCAGACGATCCCGCCGAAAGAGACCTCGATCGAACTGCGACTCGCCAAAGATGACGTTCCGATTCATGGAAGATTTCTCGGCCCTGATGGGCGTCCGTTGGAAAGAGCGCGAGTTCAAGTCGTCGAAGTTATGATCCCGCTTCAACAGGATCTTGATGTCCATCTGGATTGGGAAGTGAAGGCGAGCCACTTCAATTCGATTGCATACGCACGTTCGTTCTATCAGCCTTTGCTGCTGCCGGGACTCAAGGCTGAAGCTAGAACTGACCGTAATGGGCAATTCACGCTGTCTGGAATTGGACGTGATCGGTTGGTTCGCTTGATGGTTTCAGGACCGACGATTGTCGACACGGAATTGGAAGTGATGACGCGCGAGTCACCTGATGTCCGTACTCGATTGGGGGATTCCATATCACAGACCGAGATTCTATCGATGATTCATGGTGCAGGGTTCACACTGGGGGTGAAACCTGGTCGAACGATCAAAGGCCAGGTCATCGACCACGAAACCGGAAAGCCCATCGCAGGAATGTGGGTAGGGCCACGTCAGAATGCCGTCACTGAGATTACGCCCAGCGTATACCCATGGACTACCGACGAAGCAGGACGATTTACGGTATCGGGGATTTCCCCATCCCGTCACGACGTAGAAATTGCTGCTGTCACAACACCAGGGTTGCCTTACCAGTCTGCGAGTGCGATGGCGGTTGGTCAGGACGAAATTACAATTCGATGCCAGCGTGGAATTCCATTTCTGCTGAAAGTGGTCGACCAGCACAATCGACCTGTGACAGCGGAAGTCTGGTACACCGATATTCAACCCAATCCGCACATTGCAAAGCAACGAGACGAGTTTCGTTGGCCAGTCAATACGGCTGCAAACCTCGGAGGCGGCAACTACCGAGGATTTGTGCTTCCCGGGCCTGGGGCAGTTCTGGTCCGACTTTCGCAGGAAATTCGGTATCGCCCCGCACGCGTAAATCCGAAGGCTTTTTTTGCTCCTGGCAGTTTGACGAGCGATACTTCACAATTCGGGACGCTCAATGAACTCGTGATTTCTCGGGGGGGCTACCGGGATACGATCTATCGAGACGATCGAATTGCACAAAAGGATTTCGCATCAATCGTTCTGGTCAATCCTCCAATCGATTCAAATCAACTGGAATTAGTTGCCACTGTCACAATTGACCCCGAACCTGGGCCAAGTCTCCGTTGAATTCCGGGTCATCTACCAGGCAAACCCTGGTTTAATCGCAAAGTTGTAGTTGCGAGTGGTCGGTGATCAATCATCCGTCGAATCACATCGGATCTTGAAGGCTATGTCGCGGTGCTCGCTATCGCAGTTCTTTCGTCTGATTTAGTATCGCGAAAGGAAAACGATCGCGTTCGATGAGAGGCACAAGTTCCTTATCGACTTCGGGAGGCTTCTCTTCGACGGCACTCACGGAGACAATCGGGGCGAACTTGAAGCGTGATCGTGACGATTTCGGTTCGTTGCTCAAAATGTGAAAAGCCATAGTCGATTCCAAGGTGGATTTATGTCAGGTAATCCGAGCACTGTGACGGTATGCGCGGTTGAACTTCGTGCGTTCGCGGCAGACCTTTTTCAAGCAGCAGGGGTGAATGGTGAGGAATCGCAGATCGTCGCGTCGAGCCTGGTTGAATCAAATCTGTGCGGCCACGATTCTCACGGCATCATGCGAATTGCTGAATACCTGCCATCGTTGACGAACGGTTCATTACGTGCTGGCGTAGAGTTGCTGGTTCTCAATCAGACGTCGTCGATGCTGGTCTGCGATGCCCAGTTTGGTTTTGGGCAAGTCCAGATGCGCCGCTTGATTAATCGTCTGGAACCAATGGCCCGGTCTCAGGGGATTGCATGCGGAACGATTCGCAGGTGTGGGCATGTCGGTCGACTGGGGGAGTGGGTTGAGGTTCTGGCTCGCAGAAATCTGGCTGGCCTGATGTCAGTGAATGACAACGGTGTGCTGACGTGCGTTGCCCCACCGGGAGGAATCGATCCTCGTATCAGCACCAATCCGATTGCGCTGGGGGTGCCCACCGATGGAGAGCCACTGGTTCTCGACATTTCGACGAGTGTCGTTGCAAATGGCAAAATTCGCGTTGCCAAGAATGCAGGGCGTTCCTGTCCTGAAGGTTGGCTGCAGGATTCCAGTGGTCGACCGACGACCGACCCCTCTACCCGTTTTGCAGATCCTCCTGGAACCATTCTTCCGATGGGGGGCTACAAAGGATTCGGACTGGGTTTGCTCCTCGATGTTCTGGTGGGTGGCTTGAGCGGCGGCCAGTGCCCCCCTGCTCCATCTGGGGAACTGGACTGTAACAACGTTCTATTGCTGGCCTTCGATCCAGGCAAGTTCTGCGGTCTGGAGCACTTTGTCGAACAGAGCCAAGGATTATGTGATTTTACGCGGACATCGCGTCTGGTCGATTCGACCGCGAATATCCGGCTGCCGGGAGACCATAGTCAGCAGACTCACAAAACACGCATGTGCACCGGGATAGAAATTGATGCTGGAACCTGGGGGCAATTATTAGCACATGCGAAGCGTTTGAAGGTCGCTATACCCGTTCCGATGGAATGCAACTCTCCGTAGTTGCGTCGGTAGCTACCTATTGGCGCACAAGGTTCAGAAATCTTAGTCAGGGCTGATTTGGGTCCTTAACAGACCGATCGCAACGTGTTTTCCGGACGCGGTTAGCGATGAATTCAACTCGTCGGCTAGGGTCGTCGGTCGCGAGGGAGAATCGAACCTGTTGCACGTCAGGTTGCTGCTGGTGTGGCAAAAAAATGCGCCGCTGGTTTTTCCTGTTGCATTCCATCGCCTTTTGCGTGAGGATATTGATCGGATTAGTCCGCAAGATCGTCACGGTCCATGTCTATTTTAGATTTCTTGGGCCTTAGTTCCATTCTTATTCAAGATTGAGGATCGGTCATGGATTCACAGCAAAACCGTAAAAATCCTGAGCCGCCACGTTGTCGCAACTGTAATTCGCCTCTGAATACGAATGATGAGACGCTTGATCAAGACGTATCTTGTCATACATGTGGAAGTCCCAGGCCGTTGGAGCCTCACGGCGCGTCGGGGTCTCAGCAGGGAAAGATGATTGGACACTTCCGACTTCTCGAGCTCGTCGGGAATGGTCGGTTCGGTTCTGTGTACCGCGCTTTGGACACCAAGTTGTCCCGCATTGTCGCTCTTAAGATGCCACGTAAGGATGATTTCAGCCAGCACACATTGAACATGTTTCATCGTGAAGCGAGGGCAGCAGCAGCATTGAATCACCCGAACGTTGTGCGGCTGTACGAAGTTGACACGATTGACGGTGTCATTCTTATCGTCAGCGAGTTTATCTTTGGTGACAATTTGAAGTCGTTTTTGAGTGCCGATGGTTTCGTTTCAATGCACGAGATCGTCAAGTTTATGCGAGCGACGGTGATGGCTGTGGAACATGCCCATGGGCGTGGAGTGTTCCACCGTGATCTGAAGCCCGGCAATATTCTGGTGGATCGTGACCGTCAGCCCCATCTGGCGGACTTTGGTTTGGCGAAAATCGCAGCAGACGCACAGACCATGACTACGTTTCAGGGCCAACTTGTTGGCACGTTGCCGTATATGTCGCCAGAGCATGCCAGCGGTAAAATTCATGATGCAACGAATCAGTCCGATGTTTTTTCACTGGGTGTGATTCTGTACGAATTGTTGACCGGCCAGCGTCCGTTCACGGGCGAAACGATACCTGACATTGTGAATCAAATTCTGAATGTTGATCCGGTCAGTCCTCGCATGATCCGACCGGACCTGCCCGAGGATTTGGAAACGATATGCCTGAAGGCACTTTCCAAGAATCCGCTTGATCGATATGCGACAGCTCAGGAGATGGCGGACGATTTGACCCTGTTCCTGGAAGGGAAGCCGACGGTCGCACGCCCAACGACCGCTTTGCAGAAGGGGCTGCGCTGGTTGCGAAAGAATTCTACTGTCGCCCTTGTTTGCCTCGCAGGCCTCGCCAGTACTGCCGCGGCAGCACTAATTCCAACACGACTCGCCCCTGCATTCCCCGAAGTGGAATTGGCGACCGAACCTCCTGGCGCCGAGTTGCGACTATTCCCAATTGATGCGACAACGGGAAAAATTGTCGACGAAAAAGCCATTCGTCCTCGGGGAAAAACGCCATTTAATTACAGGCTTCCACCCGGTGACTATCTGGTGGTTGCGCAACTACCAGATGGTCGGTTTCACGAGGTCTTTCGACGAATACCGCGCGACGGTGAATTGCCTGAACCGTTTTATCATCGCTATTGGCGGCGGAGCGAAAGCGGGGCGATAAGTCTACATCCAATCAAGATTCCCTTGCGGGATGTGACGGACAATATGCCGTACTACACCGATGAACATGAGTTTTATCTTGATCGATTCGAGGTGACGAAAACGCAATTCGATTTCGCTATTCGAGATGGCGGAAGTGTTAAGACGAATTCTAATGAAGTGTGGCCGATGACTTACAATCACGCTGTGCTTTATGCAGAGCTCATCGGAAAGCGGTTACCAACAGCAGACGAAATCGAGTTCGCTGCAATCAAGGTGGGGAGAGGTTTTGAATTTCGTTCGAATGGAGCCGAATTCACTTCATTGCTGAAAACGAGCAAAATTGAAACCGGCTCGAACCACCCACCGCTCCTTAGAATTCCGCTCGTGGATCAAGCGGAACTTGTTCGCCTTAGCGAAGATCATCGGTCTTTGGTTCGGGTGAATGGGCCTGTTAATGCACAGCTTAAAGACGTCGGTTTTCGATGCGCAAGAAGCAAGGCTCCCCGGCAGTAAGACCGGGGAGCGATTTTGTTCAACAACTACGGCTGCAGTTGTGAGACTGTTGTAACGACGTAAGTTGTGGTGCCGATTTTCACTTCTGCGATGTGAGGTGCCACAATTTTTACCTGGTTGGTGACGTCACGAACTTTCTGGTCCGCTGGGGGTTGCTCGATTTCTCGCCCGAGATTGGCGTCAAGGACAGAGCCTTTTGTAGCTCCACCTGACGTTTCCTGAACGTCGACTCGAAACGAGTCCAGTCGAGCGAAGTGCTGTGTGTTGCCGGACATGAAACTGATGAGCATTCGTCCGTCAACGATTTCTTTAGACTCAAACGATGCAACCCATTCCGTTCCGTCCTTCTTTTTCAGCTTTGTCGAGCCATCTTTCAGGGCAAGTTTCTCGTTCCACTTCCAGAGGCGCTCCTGCTTAAAGTTTCGCGGGTATCGACTTCCGGGGTCCAGGGCCGCGTTCCCGTTTACGAACATACACTGAGCGGCTGGGCAGGTTGGGCAGGGGTCGTAATTGCTGGTGTCGTAACTACCATACATGATCCCCCATGTGGAGGTACTGTTGTCGCAGGTGTCGACCCAGAAGATCGAGTAATACGCGCCTGGCATGAATTGGTAGAATGCACAAAAACAGGATTCGCCGTGTACCAGTGCAGCCCCGTTACACCGTGGAGCACGAACTGCGGCCGGTGCACATGGCTGGTGAGTAACGCCAGCACACTGGCGACGCGCTGGTCTGCATCCTCGCGCGGCGTCAACTCGCATTTCGGTGCCGATTAGCGATCCTGCCATGATCGCTACAATCATCAAACGATTCATCAGTCTTCCTCCATAAAAACAAAGCGGTCCATCCCAGCCCCTTTGGGCTGAACTGTGCGAAATACTACACGGCCAGGACAGCACAATCCACCCATACTAGCGTTTCTGTGCATTTTCCGGGGATCGTCCCGCGCGACTCAATGCGGTCAGCCGGGCTGCATCACGAGGGTGTGGTGAATTGCGAATAATGCTTGTGCTGTAAAATTGCCCAGGAAAAGTGCCGGCTCTGTGAATTGGTTCAACTGCGAGTGAGATGGTCGGATGGTCGTCAATTTACATTCAATTCGCTGATATCCGTCCATGTATCATCAACGGAATCTGTGCCTGTCGCTTCGGATTCATCAGATATGCAGTTCGTCGAATCCAGGTCAGCAGCTTCCTCAAACACGACAGACAATTCGACTGCAGGTGTCTGATCGGCAGGCTGCGAAATAACAGGTGAAGTCTCAGGCGGCGTGTCTTCTTGCGGTGCTGCCACGGATTCGTGCTGGGCATATCGCAGTTCGTGTAACCAGCCAAGCAAAGGAGCTTTGTATGGACGGAACTTGTCGACTGTGCCAAGATCGCCGCGGAACAATAACGCTCGATTTGTACCCAATCGGCCAGCGGCAGGACTGTCGATCAAGTTACTGGAATCATTGGCGTTCATTGCGAACAGGACTCGATGTTCAAATCGATTCATCAGTTCACGTCCCAGCCATCGCAAGGAGGCCTGATAACCGTCGGCCCAAACTAGCGGGAAGATACCTGATGCGGGGCCGTCTTTGATGATCTCAGAAAACAGGGAAGCAGGACTGACAGTTTTCGGCTTGTCGAATCCGCCAAACCCTCCAAATTCGTCGTCCGATTTCCGCAGATCGCGGAATCGCGCCAGGTCAAAGACAATGACGAAGACGGGGTCTTCGAGCGCATCCGGTCGCGAATGCAGTTGTTCCGCAACGTTCTGGAGTGCTGTGACGGAATCGCGTGGATTAAAGACGGTCAGTCCCGGAACGAATTCCGCCAGAGCCTGCCAGACTCGAGCCGAATGGCTGTCGGGAAGGCTGCCATCCAGGACTACGAAGCTGGCGTTCCCCTGCCCTGCCAATCCCAGAATCCCGGTGGAGAGAATTCCCAGCGCCGAGTCTTCGTCGCGTCCAACGATCAATGTAGGACCGCCATCGCGGGGGCCGAATGGTAATTTCGTTGCACCCGTCAGAGCGACGGCCTCGCCCAGCCACAACGAACGGGTCTGCGGTCCGCGTTGCACATCCGCCGAATTTGTCACAGGTTGACCGACATGTTGAATTGCTGAGTGGACTTCTTCGTTGGCCAGCGGGTCTGCGGCCGAATTGCCTTCGAAGACCACCGCATCCGGCCATCGACGTGACGGGTTTTCTTGAGCAATTTGTTGATGAAATTCCTCGGCCCAGGCCTGCATCCAGCCGAGATACGTTTCTCGCTGAGAATCGTCCAGCCAGACAACCTGAAAAGGATGGTTCCCCTCGACCAGGCCGTTCGCATCGTTGTAGATGGCCTCACCCGGTCGCGACAGCAGTCGGGCAGCAGTGTTTTCTTCGCTGAGAATCAGATGAGCGTCCGTATCACTGCATTGGAGAGCGATGCGTACCGCGATTTGTCCCAGAGTGCTTCGCGCAAGTGAGTATGCGCCTGCCAATGTCTGGCTTCCCAGGATCACGTGGACGCCAAACGCACGACCTTGCCGGATCAGGCGATCGAACAGCAAGGCAGCGGATTGAGAGAGACTATCATCCTCAACGAAGAACTCCTGGAATTCATCGATGATCAGCAGAATTCGCGGTAACGGCAGGTCTGGGCACGTTTCGCGATAGGCGGCCAGATCCTGAACTCCCGCCTTGCGGAACAGGTCTCCACGATCCTTCAGGATCGAGTCCAGTCGTTGCAGAACGCTCACTCCGAATTCCCGATCACTTTCAATCGCGATGACACGTGCATGAGGCAACCGGTGTGATGCGTATGTTTTGAATTCGACCCCTTTCTTGAAGTCGATTAGATAGAACTCGATTTCGTCAGGGCTGTAGTGGAGTGCAGCATTCGTAATGAGGGCATGCAGCAGCGATGACTTACCAGAGCCTGTCTTTCCCGCAATCAGAACGTGCTGGGAAGTCCCCTTCCCCAGTTTCAGGTTTTGCAGTTTGGTTGCCCCGGCCCGACCGATCGGAACGTCGAGTCCTGACTGAGTACTCGAAGTCCAGAACGCATCCGCAGGCGGCATGACGCGTTCAAACGGTACCTCGACACGCCGAACAGATCTCGCCAGTTGACCCGCTCGCCGGACGATTTGTCCGAATTCATCTGGTTCAGGAGGTGGATCCAGAATCAGTGGCCAGTCACTCATCCCTGATTCAGCCAGTCGGAATGGTGAGAATGGAGTTTCATCGGTTTGCGACGCTGCTACCGCGTTAAGGCCACTCTCAGAAATCGTCGTGGCGTCGATGGCAGTGGTCGAGCCAGAAAGATCGTTCAGCGAGTCCCTCGGAACTATTGGCTTACGGGGCGCTGCGAGTCGCAAGACGGTCGCATGCTGCTCGATGTCGGCCAGCGAGAAGCCTCGTGGCAAATCCTGTGATTCGTCGACACTCATCAGCACAAAGACACCGCACTTCACCCCGCCTTCGGCGATACTCGCCAGTCGCCGCAGTGCCAGTTCTGTGAAATTGGCCGGAAAATTGGCGATGACCAGGATGCGGTACGGTTCAGCAACTTCTCCGGCCTCGCGGTTGTAATCATCGAGCGTGGCGTAATCGTTTCGCAGATAGGTCTGCAAAACATTCTCCATGTGTTCGGTCAGGTCGCCGAGTCGTTTCTCGATGTGTGCCGGTTCCGTCCAGATCCGGCTGGTGACCATTTGCTCATCGATGTCCGTCAGGTGCATAAACGATGCGAAGTTCACTCCCAGTCCCACCGGGTCCATGATCGTGAACCGTACTTTTCCTGGTGGCAAAGAGGTCAGGAATCGCAGCATCGACGATTGCAAGAGTCGCGATGCCTCTGCGCGGCTGTCACCACGGGAGCGGATCACAAGTGAGGGCTTGCCCGCCAATGACAACAGCAGTGGAAACTCAAATCGCGTTCGTTCTGTTCGGAGGCGATGGTCTGGAGAGATTCCGCCTGTCAGCATGGCCAGATCTGTCACGAGTCGGCCGACAGACAGTATTCCGTCGAGCGGTTGAGGGATTTCGTCTGTGGAAGCGATTCGTGTTTCCAGCCATCCTCCGACGACTGTCGACCATTTCGGGCAGTTTCGCCGAGCGGCATCACAGAGTGCGTCGGCCATGTCACCCAGGTCCTTTAACCCCCCATGCCAGTCGCGAATCAATTGTCCCCAGCCTTGCTGATACGATTGTCGGCTGGACGAGACTCGCTCGTCGAATTCCGCCTGCAGATGTCGAAAATCCTGCTCGCGTCGCAGCATCAGGTCATTGCGAGTGGCAGATGTGCGAGCTTCCAGAGACGTTCGTTCCTGGTTTCGCATTCGTTCGATCTCAGCCAGCCTGACAGGAAACGAGGCGTGGGCCGATTGCATTTCTGCTTCGCGGCGCGAATTGGCAGCATTTAACCGCTGATTCAGTTTTGCGTCGGAATGAGCAACCGCAGCTTCGCGTTTCTTTTCACGGTCTTCATCGAGTCGAACGAGATCAGCCTCTTGGTCATCACACTCACGTTTTGAAATGACGAGCCAACGCTGGTAACTGGCATCGGCATCCACGGTCAATTGAAGCAGTTGTTCAAAATCGGCAAGGACTCGATGTCCTGCAAACAGGTGCAGCAGAAACAGAAACACAAGGGCAAACGCTGATCCCGCTCCCCAGGCGATCCAGGCCCAGTCGCGCGCGGCTGGGTCAATTTTTAACCCGATCAGTGACGGTGGAATCACTTGCCAGATCAGGCCGGAAAGCCCTGCACTGCAAAGTGCGAAGAGAACGACGGGTAAAAAACCACTGAAGAATCTCGGCAGCAGGCGTTTGTTGATTCGCTGCTGAATCGTGTCGACCTGCCGCATCGCATCAACGCATAATTGATGCAGGCCCGTGACATCCAATGGCAACGCTGAAGGGGCTGGAGCATGAACTTCACCCAGTATCCGGCACTTTTGCAGGAAACTGGTTGTATTCCGGTACCAGCCATCCAGCGTCTTGATGGTGGTTTCGAGTTCCATGCGACTGGCTGCCAGCCCAGACTGCAATACCTGAAGACGAGCCAGCGGACTATCTTCCGTATCGCGATCCAGCAGCGATCCCAGCAGCCATCCTGCTTCGTCGTGTTCCTTCTGAGCGGCCGTCGTCTCGACCTGCCATCGTTCATCAATAGTGGCCAGCGTTTCTTCGTACTTTGACTGAACCTGCTGCTGTTCGGTCGTCCATTTCTCTTCGATGGCTGCCTGTTCGTCGCTGAATCTCTGTTGGTTTGCCGCGAATTCGCTTTCGTAGGTCTCTGTCAGCAGTTGATGAACCTGCTGGTATTGCTGCTGTTCGCCAGAGATCTCACTGGTGTACGTCGACTCGATTTCCTGTTCACGACGTGCACGATCAGCGACGAGGTCCAACAAACGGCGGACCAGTCGTCGCTCGTTTTCAATGGTCAAATCCGTGTTCAAGATTTTGATCCGCTTTAAGTGATATGCCATTTGCGAAGCGGCTTCATGACAGTTGGTAATTGAGATTGCGCTGAATCGAACGCACAAAGTCTTTCGTGGCATTCGATTCTGATTGCGAGTCTTAGACTACCAATTGCATTCGCAGCCATAAATGCGGAAATACGAATTAGTGCTCTCCCCTTCCCCTGTCATTCACGGTCGTCGCATTCTCGGCACGCAGCAACCAGCACACTGTTCAATCGAGTGATCGCATCCAGAGTGTGGCGTACCTGCAGAAAAAGTGGAGCAAGTTGTTCGGATTCCAGAGCCTGGCTGACGGGATCGTCCCAGGAAGATTTGGTCAGTAACCAAGCTTCTTCCAGGCGATCTGTCGCCGACTTAATCTGGCCCGCTCCGTCGATCAGACTTCCTAAAGCCATTCAACTCAGTCCTCGGAGGTGTGTGTTTCGGGTTGTTCATTGCCGGTCGACTCGTTGGCAGACGTCTGGATTTCAAGTGGTTGAACGACGTTTCCGGGATCGCCCGAATCGGATGCCTCACTGCTGTCCAGAGACTGGATGCTGGCATAAACTTCAATTGCTTCGATCATTCGAGACAACTTTGCCAGCGTGTTAGGCAGTTCATCTTCCAATAGCCGTTGAAGCGGTCCCGAACGACCACGGTATTCATCGACTTGCCGACCCGCTTCGATTGTCCAGCGTCTGACGACTTCCATCTTGTTCTGACAGAATTCGAGCCGCTGTTTGGCTCGCTGAAATGCCACTTTTTCTTCGATACATTCGGCGTGTCGACCTCCGACGGTTCGCAGGCGACAGGTTTCGTATGCGATTCTGGCGCTGGCAACGCTGTCGTACGCACGTCGCTCCTGCTCGCGCCAATACATCGGCCGATCCTGTTGTAACCACGCGATCGTTCGATCGATCTTCGACCGAAGTTCGCCGAGTGCATTTTCAACTCGTTCGCCAAACGTAATCAGCGACAGACGCAAGTCCCGTAATGCATCCAGCGACTGAACATTTGCTTGTCCGCCGACCATTGAACTTTTTACCTTGCCCTTCTGTTTTTCACGAATGAATAACGCTTCGTGGATACTTATTCACAGTGTCATCGCTGTTGCATGTATTCTTCGATGCGTTCTGCCTTTCGCAGCAGATATGGCACATGGTTCTCATTCGCCTCAACGAATCGGGAGAGCAACTTCAGGTGCTGTCCGAATTCTTCTGCAAATTTCAGGTGCTCCTGATCTCGCCAGGTTTGGCTGAGCGAGTTGAGTTGTCCTGAAACGGAACTGAGGCGAGATTGCAGATCATTGTTAAATTCTCGCAACATTCCCGCAAAGCGACGCAATTCCGCTGGATCAACGATGGCTTGTGACATGAGTTATTCTCGTGGATGATCATCTCTGGAAAACATGCATCCAGTATAGCTTTCGTAAACTCGCGCCGGGAATCAACACGACTCCACCAAAACGGTGTTTTGAGGTAGTTTCACAAAGGAAAAATCGATGTCAATTGTCTTGGGAGTTGACCTGGGAACAACGAAAATCACTTGCGTTGCCATGGAAACAACTCGCCGACAGGTTTTAGCCGTCGGAACAACTTTGAACGACGCCAACGTGACCAGTGACGCGGATCGAGTCATTGGTCGATCAGAATGGAATGTGGACCGGATTGTTAAGCAGGGGCTTGAGTGCTTGAAGCAGGTTGCTGGACAGTTGGCCGATCAGGTTCGTGCCGTTTCTGCGATTGGAATTACAGGCCAGCAACATGGAATGCTGCTCGTCGGTACTGACCACAAGCCGATTTCACCGCTCATCAATTGGCAGGATCGCAGAGCGCTCGACCTCGTTCCTTCGGCCGATGTCTCCTGGCTTCAGCAGACCCGAATACTGCTGGGAGAGGATGTCTGGAAACGAACCGGTTGCCGACTGCAACCGGGGTTCATGGCTGGAACGCTGTTTTGGCTGAAGGCTCACCAGTTGCTGCCCGACCACTCACGCGCGTTATTCGTGATGGATCATTTTGGAGCCATTCTGACAGGATCGCCTGCCGTGACGGAACCCTCTTGCGCGGGGAGCAGCGGCGTGTTCAATGTCCTGACGCGGAATTGGGATGATGAGGCGATTGGTGCACTCGGGTTGCCTCGCTCCGTTTTCCCGGAAGTCCGCGAGGTCTCTGAACCCATCGGTCGCCTGACTTCAGAAATCGCTGCGCAGACCGGGCTTGCCGCAGGGATTCCGATCTGTGCGGCGATTGGAGATCATCAGGCCAGTTTCCTGGGAAGTGTGACAGATCGCGACACCAGTGTTCTGGTGAATGTTGGAACGGGAGCCCAGGTGGCGGTCTTTACCAGCCAGCTTGATTTTGTACCACCGATCGAATTGCGACCATTTCCTGGGGGTGGAAATCTGCTGTCAAACGTTGGTTTGGCGGGTGGATGGTCTTATCAGGTACTGGAACAATTCTTTCGGGATGTCGGTCGATCTGTATTTCAGCACGATTCGCCTGTTCCGCTGTATGAACAATTGAACCGGTTGGCGAAATCTGTTCCCGCGGGTGCCGAAGGTCTGCGCTGCGAGCCGTTGTTTGCAGGGACGCGGCTTGATCCAACGGTGCGCGGGACTCTTTCAGGGCTGTCGCCGCAGAATTTTACGGCGCGCCATCTTGCGAGAGCCGTTCTGGAAGGGATGGGGCGGTCACTGTGCAACGGGTACGAAGACATTCGTCGGATCACGGGTCGATCCCAGAGTCGGCTGATCGCTGCCGGGAACGGCTTGCGTGAGAATCCGCTGTTATCGGAAATCGTTTCTGAGGCATTTGGTCTTCCGATCAACTTCACGGAACATCGCGAGGAAGCTGCTGTTGGTGCTGCCCTGACTGCAGCGGAGATTTAGTGAGGCTTATACGAAAATCGCGAACAGGCCAATCAGGCCAAGGATGGCCAGCAGCAGGCCGATGGCAACACTCAACGGCCACTTTGCCGGGGTTGGGCGTTCCCCTCGTCGTATTTTTTGAAGTGAACGCCAATGCGACAGGCTGGCGAGGACTGTTGCCACCAAACCCAGGATGATGAGAGCGATGCCAAATCGTATGGCTCCATGATGCAGCTTAATGCTTTCGGCCGTCGGGTTCCGTTCCTCGAGCGTACGGAAGAAACCGACCATTCCGAATCCAAACCCCGCGATCGAGAGCGTGGTCCGAATCCAGGCAAGCGTCGTCCGATCCATGGCTAATTCGGTGCGAAACCCTGCAATATCTGTCCGATGGCGTGCCATGGTCACGCGAGGGTCTTCCGGGTTGTGTTCCTGACTCATCGTGCTTTCCTTGATTGCTTTCGCCAATTGCCTGCTATCCTAGCGGCCGGAAGTTATCCGTCACAATGGGCGAAGAACGGCGAATTGTGGAGACCTGCGTCGAATCCTTGAATTAAAACATCGACAGCGGCGTAGTGGTCGATCTATCGTCCGATGTCAGGCTTTGGGTACAGGGATTTGAGTTTGATTCTGGCGTCGGCGGTGGTGAATCGCCAGTTGGTTCCGTGACGGAGGAGGTTTCGATTGGACTCCCAGTGGGCGATGGCCGTGTCGAGTTCTTGGGCCGTTGCGAAGCGGCGCTTACCGAGGCACTGGCGGGACAGGATGCTCAGTTCCATCTCGGCCACATTGAGCCAACTGCCATTCTTGGGAGTGAAGACCAGTCGCAGGCGACGACGCAACCGTCCGGCGGTTTCGGCGTCAAAGGTTTGATACAGGCTGGCGTAATCGTGTGTGTTGAGGTTGTCGCAGACCAGTGTGACGGTCTCTGCTTCGGGGTAGTCCTCGTCAAGCAGACGCTGGATTTCCTCCGCCCAATCTTGGCGGGTACGACTGTCTCGGCAACCGACGCGCCGCCAGCCATCGACGGGGTTGTAGAACATGAACAGCGAGCGGACTCCGTGTCGTTCGTACTTGTCATCGACCCGCTTCGGTGCGCCGGGCTTCATCGGCAGCGGCTCGAACAGGTCTGAGAGAATCTGCCGCGAGGCTTCGTCCATGCCAATCAGCGGGTGCCGCGCATCGTACGTTTCCTGGTAGACGTCGAGGACATTCTCCATCCGCGCCACAAAACGGGCGCGGTCCGCTTCTGGGATGCAGAACCGGTCGGTTCTCCAAGGCTGGAGTTTATTTTTTTGAGACACTTCCGAACCGTCTCGGGACAGACCGACTCGACGACCTTCAGCCGGACCAACTCGTCACACAACAGCTGCAGCGTCCAGTGGTCGCGACCGTCTGGAGCCGAACTGCAACAGAGCGTGACCAGATGGGCCTCGGCTTTCCCGTCGAGTTTACCCGCGACCCGTGGACGTACGTTCAATTCCAATACCGATGCACCCTCGCGTACAAACTGCTGACGGATGCGAACTACCTGTCGTTCGGAGAGGCCGACCGCTTCTGCAATCTCCCAATCGCGCCGCCGACCGTCCGGATGCGCCGCATCCGACATCAACAACACTCGAGCCCGGCGCTGCTTTGCCGCCCCCACGGAAATCTGGCGACAGACCGCCTCCAATTTGGTCCGCTCCGCCGCAGACAACTTCACCTTAAGTTTCTTCGTCAGGTCCGGCATCCTTGCCTCCTCACTTATTCACGACTCAAATCACTCGCTGAACCGCCGCAGCAAAGTCTATTCGAACCTGACAGCGGACGATAGATCGACCACTACTGGTTGATCTATCATCCGATGTCAGGTTTGGCATCCTTTCGGTCTCACCAATTCACTCGCTGAACCCCTGGCCATACTAAACATCACATAACATATATGGAGTAACCATTTCCCATGTTTCGAGACTCCATAACTTCAGTTTTTAACAATCTCGATGCCAT
>CAXBSB010000135.1:0-21594 GCA_963977965.1 uncultured Schlesneria sp. | reverse complement strand
CATTACCAATTGACGCCCCCTTCACGGAGACAACTATCTATCTGGATCGCATCGCATTTTACTGCAGCAATAAGCTGGGAAAGATAGTCGATTCATGGAATCCAGAAGCCACTTTAGCCACTGTGGGTACCGCTACACTTAACTGAGATGCGCTCCAGTGCGGGTCGCACTTCCGAGTCGCGTCGGAACATGGGTTTGCCCCTACAGCACGATGGCCGTGGGACGCCACGACCCGCACTGAATTACTTACTGACCGTATACGCTGCGGGAAATGTCGCCCAAGGGCCACTGGTGACGCCGTTGGCAGTCGTTGACGTGAACTGGTTGGGCGATTGGACGATTGTGACTCGGACAACGCCCGTTTCTCCGCTGGCCAGAACACCCGCATGGACGGCCGCCGTCGCCAGGCTGCTGTCCGTGGTGTAGGTACCAGTTCCCCAGACGGAACCGCCCAGTTGACCCGTGACTGTGAAGTTGAAGGATTCGCCGATCTTCTGATTATAGGCTGTCAGGCTGCCGGGATTCGGCAGGGCTTCTTTGTCGGTTCCTAACTTTACCCTCGAAACGACAAGGGATTTCCCCTTTGCTCCCAATTCCAGAGCAGTCAGAAAGCCATCACCGTTTTTGTCGAGTTTCATGAACTCGGCGTACTTCGCACGATCCCATTCGTACAGGCCGATCTGTCCATCACCATTCTTGTCGCGAG
Organism: uncultured Schlesneria sp.; assembly: GCA_963977965.1. Taxonomy (GTDB): domain Bacteria; phylum Planctomycetota; class Planctomycetia; order Planctomycetales; family Planctomycetaceae; genus Schlesneria. The sequence continues at coordinate 20,888 of CAXBSB010000135.1, read as the reverse complement.
CCTCGTATTCCTTGGGAAGTGGTTGAGCAATCCGAGTTTTCCCGGAGCGGCGCAGTGTGGACGTTGGAGCGGGAACAGCAACTGGAACCGGAGCTTCAAATGGATCGGCAACGGACGGAACTGGATCCATTACCGGAACGATGATTCGAACCGATTCCCCCTCCTGAATCACAAAATTCGCACCCTGTGGAATCGTGGTGGCTTGCGCGGGTTCCGCTTCAACAGGTTGGACGACCGTCACACGTTCCTGGCCGTAAAGTCCGCCAGACATCATCAGGCACAGGCCAAGACTTGTTACGATGAGAGACTTCATGAATAGCAACTCCCCACTCGCTGGCGTCAACGATCGTCTGAACGCAGGCGAATTCAAGTGCTCAAGACCTGAGCTGGAGATGAAATCCGGGACTCAACCCGGCTGTGAGACATTCTACCTCTGAATATCGGTCGCGGGTAGTAGTTGTTTTCAGGAAGTTTGTTGCTGCTGTCACGAACGGCATTCCACATCACGTGATTTGGCAAACTTTTATGCTTGTCCCGTCGCAAATGTGTGGTTTTCCGATGTTCCCAGGCGGGACCGAATTCAATCATCAATTCTCAGCGATGCATCGGCGGTTAAGTCATTCGGTGGCGCCGTCGCCAATCCGTTTCAACAAGCGCGAGATGGGAACTCGCAAGTCGGATATCGAGATGAAATTGTGCATTCCGCCAGGAATGGAAATGAATTCGGCGGGAATCCCCTGGGCCGATTTAGCAGGAGCGGCCCGGAACAGTCGTTGACCGTGTTCAAAGGCAACGATTTCGTCCGCCGTCCCATGGTATTGAAGGATCGGGCAGGTGACGTGCTGAATCCGTTCGACCGACGGATAGCGGTCCCACAAAAAGTACTGAAACGGAAATGCCGGATAGTGCCAGGCGACGGTTTCACCCAGTGATGCAAACGTTGAATTCAGGATCAAGGCCGCAGGCGGCGTTGCTGCTCGGGACTGTTCCTCCGCCAGTCGAGTCGCCATGGCACCTCCCATCGACTCACCGAACAGCACGATCCGGTCAGCGGGAGTCTTTAGCGTCTCAGTGGCAAATTTCCAGATGCGTCGAGCATCACCAGACAGCGCATCCTCACTCGGTGAACCTCGGTTATCGCCGTAGCCACGGTAGTCAAACAGAATCACATCACAGCCGAGTTCCGCGAATTCGCGACAGTCGGACTGGCGATCTTTGCGACAGCCGCCATTTCCGGGAAAGTAGATCACCAGGAATTTCTGCTCAAGCTGCGAAGTCTGGTCCGCAGGGAAGTGCCACCCGTTCAGTCTCAGATTGTCATCGACCGGAATCTGGATATCGTCGGCATTGAGATCGACGAATTCCTCTGCCGAAAGGCTTTTCACTTTCGTCGGTCGATAGATCAGCGAACGCTGGACAAGAATCGCCAGGACGACAACAGCCATGTAAGGAACGATGGCGTAAATCAGCACCAGCCGGATCAGGAATCGAGTCCACGTCCGGCGTTTCGGAATCGAATGATCAGATGGTTCGACTGCGGTGGTCATGCCTGAACCTCTGTCGCGACTTAGACGGCGTGACGAAACAGGATTTCACCACGGCCGACAGAAACCAGATCGCCGTGATGCAGATCAAATTCGGCACTAAACAATGTTTCATCAATTCTGAAGTGATGTGATTTCAGCTCGCGCAGCAGAACATTGACAAACTGAGGCTGAAACGTGGCGGCATAGCGGAAGCTGGGAAGCAACCGCGGAGGATTGGGACCGAATAACCCAATTGTTCCTCGTCGCATCCCGGCGCCAGGGCGGATTCCACATTGACCAAAAACCAGTATCGTCCCGGCAATCATATTGAATCCGACCATTTCACCTGCAGTTCCGCCGACCGCGATCAGTCCGCGTCGCATCGTATGACCGATTTCATTTCCCGCATTGCCATCAATCAGGATCATTCCTCCGGTCATACCTCGAGCAGATCCGCGATAAGCAGCCCCGGCCAGGTGTCCTGCATTCCCGTGGATATGAATCCGTCCACCCTGCATTTCAGCACCAACCCAGTCGCGAGCATCGCCGTCGATCTGAATCAATCCACCCTTCATCCCGCTGCCGACATGTCGCCCCGCTGGCCCGTGCACTTGAATTGATCCGCTGGCCATTTGAGCCCCGATCCAGTGGACTCCGTGCAGGTTTCCTTCGAAGTCGAACTGTTTGTCGGCTGCATCGCCCGAGACCCGAAACATCTCGGCCAGCGGCAACTTCTGGTTGCCATGGAAAATCTCGAACTTCGCAATCTCGGCGAGTGACTTATCACAGGCCCAATCGGGCGTGAAACCTTCGATCTCGACCGGAAGAGACGTTTCACCAAAGTAGGAAAGCCGAAGCGCCATGTCCGCGCATTTCTTTCAAGTATCAGGAATCTATCGATCGGCCACGACTGACCATTGGCCTGCAAAATTGGTAATACCAATCCGGGGAACTCAGGAATCTCCAGGGAATGAAAGTGAGATCCTTCCCCGAGAAATCCTCATGGTTTCCGTTTTATGATCTCGACACACTATCCCGGGCGGCGACTTCGTACAATTGCTGAATCGGACAAATGGCCGACTTCGCCAATTTGCGATCATATTTACTGCGATGACATGTGGTTGCGCCTGACGTGGGGGAACCCCATGACGAGAACTTGATGGGGTGTTTGTTCAGTGGTTTCAGGACAGGACAATCGTGGCAAAGGACATGAACAACGGGGCGATCGTCTTGTGTGGAGGCAGGTCCAATCGAATGGGGCGAGACAAGGCAACGCTTCCGTTCGGGCCGGAATGCATGCTTCAACGTGTCGTGCGACTGCTCGCTGAAGTTGTTGAATTGTCGAAGATCGTGGTTGTTGCTGCTGCCGGACAGAACGTCCCCGATTTGCCCCCTGCAGTGCAAATCGTCCGTGATACGCGACCAGATCGGGGACCTCTGGAAGGGTTGGCCACCGGATTACGGGTCTTGAACGGACAAGTTACCGCTGTCTATGCGACAAGTTGCGATGTCCCGCTGCTGGTTCCGCAGTTTGCCCGGCGATTGTTCGAACAACTCGATGACCACGACATCGTGGTACCACGTGAACGCGAGTTTCGTCATCCGCTGTCGGCAGTCTATCGAGTTTCGGTGTTGCCTAAGATACACACGCTGCTGGACGCTGATCGCTTGAGTTTCAAATCTCTTTTCGACGAAGTTCGCACGCGTGAGATCCCTGTCGAAGATCTGCGTTCCGTCGATCCAACGCTTTCGACGTTGCAGAATTTGAATCTCCCTGAAGATTACCTCGCCGCCCTGGCGGCAATCGGCTTTCCACCGTCTCGCGAATGACCCAGAGCGATCTTTCCTAGATCGCATTCCGTTTACGTGTGTCGACCCGCAGGCATCAAACTGCGGCGTCTAATAACCCATGGTTTCGACGCGACAGGGAAGTGCGACCCGCACTAGCGCACTAGCTCGTACCGGCTGATGAGCATATTGAGGTCAGGGGTTGGCACACATCTAGCGCAGCATTCCTCCTTCGTGTGCTTCGTGGTAAACAAATTCTTGCGAAGGAAGAGTGATCAAACACGAAGCACACGAAGAGCACGAAGGAGAACTTCGACAATCGAGTAGTCGAACGCGCCATTGAGGTTCACTGCGAGCCTTGGTCAGACGCTGCAGTATAATGCCCGCCAGACGCCACAATTAATCGGCGTGCGGGTACGCCGTGCCACCTCATTGAAACTGCCGGAGGCGACGCGATTCTTATGCAACAGATCTGCCTCTGTGTTCCTCAGTGTCCCCTGTGGTAAATCGGTGACGCCCGACCGCGTTCTCCTTGTCAATCGTCACCTATCGAAAGGTCGTCCGTTTCCCGGCAAATCGCTTCAGTTTGTCGAGGTCGATATCAACGCCCAGGCCGGGTAGAGTCGGGATGGTCAGGTTGCCATCGGCATCAATGACGAATGGTTCTGTTGTCAAGTCGTCGATGTAGGCACAGGGTGTCAAATACTCGACGTAGCGAGCCCGTGGGATGGCAGCACTGAATTGCAGGTCTGCAGCGAGTCCCATTGCGGTATTCCATCCATGCGGAACAAGTGTCACGTTGTGGTCAAAACAGAGCCATGCCAGCCGTCGTGATTCGGACAGTCCGCCGTTTTTGGTGCAGTCTGGTTGCAGAATGTCGACGGCGCGTCGTTCGATCCATGGCATGAACGACTGGCGGCGCGTCAGCACTTCACATCCGGCAATCGGAACCGGCGACACTCGCGTTAATTCGATGTATCCTTCGATATCGTCTGGAGGAAGCGGTTCTTCGAACCACGTGATGTCGAAGTCGGCGAGCATTTTGGCGGTTTCACGCGCCCAGTTCGTTCCATGAGGCCAGAACTGTTCGCTTCCTCCAGCATCGACCATCAGTTCAACACCGTCCCCAACGGTTTGACGAGCGGTTCGGACGATCATTTCGTCGAACTTCCGATCACGACGACCAAACGGCCGCCAGCCCATCTTGATTGCCTTGAATCCTCGTGCCACGACGCTCTCAAGCATTCGTCTCAAGGGTTCCGGTTCATCGAACAGGATCGAGCCATACGGCTTAATGCGGTCGCGGTAGTTTCCACCCATCAATCGTGAAACGGGTTGCCCACAGGCTTTTCCCATGATGTCCCAGAGAGCAATGTCGATGCCGCTGATCGCATGCTCGACAGCACCGCCGCGACCCTGCCAGAAACTGGCCTGGCGTAGAACTTCCGAGACCCGTTCGGGCTCGACCGCCGACTGTCCTTTGAGCAATGGCCACAACAGTGCTACGGCCCCTTCGACGAGTGTCCCCGAAGTGAAACATCCGCCCCAGCCGTACAGACCACTGTCGGTTCGGATCTGAATCAGAGTGTGCAGGTTCTCTTGAGGCTCATGCCCTTGAGGCCAGCCTCCATCGACAGTGGCACCGGTCAACGGAACGACTTCAACTTCGACGATTTTCACGAGATTCTCCGCGATCCAGTTCGAATGAGGCACAATGAAAAAGGTGAACACGGCCGCACGAATCGGCTCGGCTCACCTCGTGAGAATCAACAAAAAGCCAGATTCATGGCGATCATAGTACGGGGGCAATTCCGTGTCGCGTCGGAACATGGGTTAGTCGCTGCAGGATGATGCCCGCACCAAACTTCAGGTCTCGGAGATCAATCCTTCAATTCGATCGGGAAATGGTTTTTATCTCCTTCCTTGACTGTGAACTGCAAGCCAGACGCATCGACCGAACTGTACTTCTCTGGAATCATGGAAACCGGCTTGGCCGGAGGACTGCTTGCCGCTTTGGCTGCATCGTCCATGCTCATGCTTCCCGTTGATTTGGCGGGTGGACCAACGATCTTGGTCACGGTGACACGATGGGTCCCTGGAACGGCACCATCACCTGACTGGTTGGTTGTCAGTATGAACTCTCCCGCAGCATCCGTAATCGCGACGGCTGGGGGGGTCTTGCCATCGCCCAGAAACGAAACGGTGGCTCCTTCGACAGGAAGGTTCTTGTAAGTCACCTTACCTCCCGCAGGAACCTTTTTGGGGCCAGTAGGTGCCTTCGAACAACCGATCGCAACAACGACGATGCATGCGACCACGAGCCACAAACGACGAGATGCCATGTTTAAGGACTCCTGCTGGAAGTAAACGACAATTGAAAGGAGGTCAGTCGTCGACAGAATGCATTTACGGTCGCGTTGATTCTGAATCGTTATCTGGCGTCTGTCAAACATCCCGTCTAACCTGTCCCATTGAAAAAGCTGTGTTTGGCGAGAGGCATCGCGAAACTGTGGCGCATCACTTGGTGAACCGTGCTACAGTCACCACGAATTCCGCATCGGAGTTCTCGCCTATTGCATGTGATGCATTCGACACGGTAGTTCCTGAGTGGGAGCAGATCAATTCTTCCCCGGTATCTGTCCACCGTCGTAAAGACGCCGAGTCTTCAGGCTTCGACTCAATTGGTCGAGACTGCAGGAATGGCCCCGCACGACGTCTTTGTAAAGATGGCAAGTCGCCCTGAAGGGCTGACATCGGAAGAAGCGGAACAGCGACTGCAGGAACATGGCCCGAATCGCCTCGCACAAGATCAGGGAATCAGCCTGTTCATACTGGTCTGGCACGCGGTCGCCAACCCACTCGTCTTGTTGTTGGCGCTTCTGGCTGCAATCTCATTCGCGACGAACGATGCCGGGGCCGGAACCCTGATGACGCTGATGATTCTGCTGGGGATGGGACTGAAACTGTTTCAGGAGGCCAAGGCCGACCGCGTCTCGATGCAACTGAAGGCGATGATTTCTGTCACCGCATCAGTTCTTCGCAATGGCGAATCGCGTGAGATCCCCGTTTCTCAACTGGTACCCGGTGATATCGTGACGATCTCGGCAGGAGACATGATCCCGGCGGATCTTCGGATTGTCGCAGCGAAAGACCTGTTTATCACGCAGAGCATCCTGACGGGTGAAAGCGTTTCCGTTGAGAAGTTCGAGCACGAGCAACCGACGGCAAATCGGACTGTGACTGAATTGACCGGGATCGCGTTCCTGGGAACCAGTGTCGAAAGCGGGACCGCTCATGGGATTGTCATTGAAACCGGAAAAGCGACCTTGCTGGGCGGAATGGCGGCAGCACTGACGCAGCCTCAACAGCCCACTGCCTTCGATAGAAGCATTTCGCAATTCACCTGGTTGATGCTGAAGTTCCTGGTGGTCATGGTTCCCCTGGTTTTTGTGATCAACGGGTCGATCAAAGGGAACTGGACCGAAGCGTTTTTCTTCGCGATCGCCGTTGCTGTGGGAATGACTCCAGAAATGCTTCCGATGATCGTGACCGTCTGTCTTTCCAAGGGGGCGGTTTCGATGAGTCGCCGGAAAGTCATCGTCAAACGATTGAACTCGATCCAGAACCTCGGCGCGATGGATGTCTTGTGTACTGACAAGACAGGCACGCTGACGATGGATCGAATCATCCTGGAACGGTATTGCGATGTGACGTTGAAACAGGATGACAACGTGCTGGCTTTGGCGTACCTCAACAGTCACTTCCAGACCGGTCTGAAGAACGTCCTCGATCGTGCCATCCTGGCTCATACCGAGACCCATGCCGATGCGGGAGTTCCCGACTTTGCGAAGGTCGATGAGATCCCATTTGATTTTCAGCGCCGAGTGATGTCGGTCGTCGTCCGCACGCCTGAGGGACAGGATCGCATTATCAGTAAAGGGGCTCCTGAAGCCATTTTCCCACGCTGTCGTAACTTTGTCGTCGACGGACAACTCTATCCGATGGATCATTCGCACATCGATGAGTTAAAGAAAGAATACGAATCCCTGTCGGCGGATGGATTTCGCGTCCTGGCACTGGCGAGTAAAGACGTCGCGCCGCGCGGGACTGCACCGTATTCGAAACTGGATGAAGAAGATTTGATCCTGAATGGATACGTCGCGTTTCTGGATCCTCCCAAGGAAACGGCACTGCCTGCATTAAAAGCTCTGAAGGAGCACGGCATCTCTGTCAAAGTTGTCACCGGTGACAATGAACTCGTTGCAAAGAAGATCTGCCATGAGGTCGGGATCTCGACCGAGGCTGTGTTGCTGGGTTCTGATGTCGAGAAAATGACGGATGAACAACTCGCCACTGCTGCCACTCAAACAACGTTGTTCGCCAGAGTCTCGCCGAGTCACAAGCAACGCGTCATTCGCGCGCTGCAGTCACGCGGCCATACAGTGGGATTCATGGGCGATGGAATCAATGACGCTCCGGCGCTGCGAGCCGCTGACGTAGGAATCAGCGTCGATACGGCCGTCGATATTGCACGAGAATCGGCAGACATGATTCTGCTCGAAAAGTCGCTGCTGGTCCTGGAAGCGGGGGTCGTCGAAGGACGCAAGGTCTTCGCCAATATTCTGAAATATGTTCGCATGGGGGCGAGCAGCAATTTTGGAAACATGTTCAGCGTGCTCGGGGCGAGCCTGTTTGTTCCCTACCTGCCGATGGCTCCGATCCAGATCCTGGCCAACAACTTGTTGTATGACATCAGCCAGAGCGCCATCCCCACGGATGATGTCGACCCCGAACAGGTTGAAAAGCCAAAGCCATGGGACATGCGTCAACTGACTCGCTTCATCCTGTGCATCGGCCCTTGCTCGTCGATTTTTGATTACACGACGTACTTCATCATGCTGTCAGTGTTTCATTGCTGGAATGTCTCGACACCCGAGATTCGCAGTGCCAGCGAGAGTCTGTTCCAGACCGGCTGGTTTGTGGAAAGCCTGCTGACGCAAACCCTGATCATTCACATCATCAGGACCAACAAGATCCCCTTCCTGCAAAGTCGCAGTTCGTGGCCGCTGATGGTCACTTCGATCTGTATCATGGCCATCGGAGTCGTGATTCCCTGTACCGCTCTGGGGCGATCACTCGGGTTCACGATGTTGCCACCGCTTTACTGGCCGCTGCTGGTCGTTTCGATGATCTGTTACATGGCACTGACTCAACTGGTCAAAATGCTTCTGTTGAAGAAAAAGTGGATTTGACATCAGGCAATGATTCAATCGATCGCAAAAAGGGCTTTCCAGCAATCGGGCTTCGTGTTGTAAATCACACGGGATCTGTCAGATCGAAAAAAACTTCTTGGTTTGGTCGCGAACGTCTGCTGCTGCGGCTATCGTAAAGTGACGATGGACCAATCTTTCCGGCGAGATGTCGGAAAGCAGATTCAAACTTGTGAACTGGTTCTCCATTGATTTTGCATCCGAGCCGTTTGATTAACAGGAGATCGACATGCCGCGTGTTGTTGTCTGGTTGTCTGCCTTAAGCTGCGCGATCTGCATGGCCAGCACGACCATGGGCCAGGAAACCCCCGTCAAATGGGAACGGATCAAGTTTGAAGACGCTTTCCGGGCCGAAGGGGTTGCCGTCGGAGACTTCAACAAGGACGGACGCCTGGATATTTCCAATGGCGAGGCATGGTACGAAGCTCCTGCTGATGCGAATCTGTACAAAGCTGGCAATTGGACGATGAGACCGTTGCGACCTGAAGGGATTCGTCGCTACGTCGCTGACGGATCCTACAGCAACAACTTCGCCTTGTGGTCATACGACATCAGCGGCGATGGCTGGCAGGACATCATCGTCATTGGTTTTCCAGGGGTTCCGTGTCACTGGTTCGAAAATCCACAGAATAAGCCTGGTCCGTGGAACCAGTACGAAATCTGGCACAGTGCGGCTGGCGAATCGCCGCAGTTCTTGGACATTACCGGGGATGGCAAACCAGAACTGGTAATGACCTCGGAACCCGAACAGATGATGGGATATCTCGAAATTCCATCGCCTGAAATGGCGAAGAAGAAGTGGGACTATCGACAGGTCAGCGGCGAAAAACTTGGCGGTCTGGCTCATCGTTACTACCACGGACTGGGCGCAGGAGACCTCAATCGCGACGGTAAGCAGGACATCGTGATTCCCGCCGGCTGGTGGGAGCAGCCTGCAAAGCTGGAAGGTCCCTGGACATTCCGTAAGCACACCCTCAGTGCCAACGGAGAAGGGGGCTCACACGCGGCTGCGGACATGCACGTCGATGATCTGGATGGCGATGGCGACAGCGACATCATGATGAGTTCCGCGCATGCTCACGGAGTCTGGTGGTTTGAAAACACAGGCGATGGCAAATTTAAGCAGCACGAAATCGATAAGAGCTACTCACAGACGCATGCGCTGCACTATCAGGACATCAACGGCGATGGCACAAAAGACCTGATCACCGGGAAGCGTTTTTACGCTCATGGTTCAAAGGGTGACCCCGATGCGCTGGGCGAAGTTGTGATGGTCTGGTACGAAGTCAAGAAAGGCGACAAGTCCCCACCGACCTTCATCCGGCACAAGATTGAAGCTGGAACCGACACCGGAATTGGCACTCAGTTCTTCGTTGGTGACATCAACGGAGACAAGTTGCCAGACATCGTACTGTCGAACAAAAAGGGAACGAATATCCTCGTTCAAAAGCGATAGTCGTCGATTGACGGTATTCTGTGACAATTGAAAATCCCCCGTCGAGACTGCTGTTTCGATGGGGGAACTTTTTGTTGGTGCCTTGTTTTAAGTTGTCCCGGCAATGGAGTCCTTCGATGTCTGACGCTGTGCTGGTCAGCATTCGGAAACTGCTCGCAGATCACGAAATCACTTTTGTCGAAAAAGAGCATTCGCAGACGTTTACGTCGGAAGAGTCAGCAGCCGCGCGCGGTGAAGCGTTGAGTGTCGGAGCCAAAGCATTGCTGCTCAAGACGGACGACATCTTCCGGTTGTTTGTCATTCCTGCGGACAGAAAACTCGATTCGACAGCGATTCGCCTTCGGTTCAATGTTAAGAAAACCCGGTTTGCCACGCGCGAGGAACTGCTGGATCTGACGGGACTCGTGCCCGGGTCCGTCCCACCGTTCGGGCATCCGATTCTGCCATTTGAATTGTTCGCCGATGCCATGATTGGCATCGAACATGACCGGGTGGCCTTCAACGCGGGCTCATTGACCCATTCAATCATCATGTCCGCATCGGACTGGATCAAGGTGGCACAGCCTCAACGTTTTGCTTTCGCCAAGGCCGCAGATGCAACGTGAGTCAGTCTTGGTCAGTGGTGACGCTGGAGATCTCACTGACTGCAGGTCGCTGAATTTGAGACCTGGTTCCACGGCATGCGGGCCAGGATCATGCCCATCCCGCAGGTATCTGTGATCCCTGCAAAGGTCAGTCCGGCACCGACGAAGCCGGACAAGCCGATCCAGTAAGGGCTGACAAACGCCCCCAGCACGGATCCGGTCAGGACCAGCAGACCGGCTGCAATGCGAACCTGCCGCTCCAGCGAAATCGCCTTCTTGCCGCGAACCACTGGAAGTCCCGCCTGATCCCACGCGAGCGTTCCACCCTCGACGTTGACAACATTTGTGTATCCCGCTGCCAGAATCTTCTGACAGGCCTGCTGCCCGCGACTTCCTGATCGGCAGATGACATAGAGCGGTTCTGAGCCACTGCGACCTGCGGTCAACGTGGCGGCATCCAATTGATCCAGTGGCACATTGCGAGCGAAACTGACGTGCACTTCGCGATATTCCACGGGAGTCCGGACATCAATCAATTCAACGGCGGTTCCTGCTTGAACGATGTCGTGCAGTTGTTTTGGTGCGATTGTCGTAACGGTCATAGCAGACTCCCTGGACTTGATATTGTTAGATCAGTCGGAAACCGACGATCTTTTGGTGTAAAAAACGAGGTTGATCAGAAAACTACTTGCTACGGGCCGGGTCGAAGCGGTCTTCAATGCATTTGAGGATCTGCTTCAAGTGCGGTTCCACCACATTGTAATAGACTTTTCGGCCATCCTTCTGGCTGGAAAGAAAGCCGCAGCGTTGCATCAGTCGCAGGTGTTCCGATGCCATCGCCGTTGGAAGTTCGCACGCTTCCGCCAGTTCCGTCACCGTGTGATTTCCCTGTAACAGCATCTGGATCATCCGCAATCGATGCGGGTGAGCCAACACGCGCAGACATTCTGCGGCCTGTCCCAAGGCTTCCAGATTCGTCATTCGCGGTGTGGTGGCCATCTGTTCTTCCTCTGAGAATAAAATATATCGGAGGTTTCCGAACTGTCAATGAGTCAAAAAACTGCTGCCGAACATTTCGGGGTTCCCGACGATGCGCAGAAAGAAGCCCCAGAAAGGTTTCATCCTTCCCGGGGCATCACGTTCAGGCATCGACTGTAGTGCGACCCGCACTAGAATTCACCGATCACTTCGCCTCCGGCTGGGGTGGTGAGGCTGATGAAGACGGAAAAGCTGATGTTTTCGCTGATGAACCGGACGGATCCATCTCCCATCGTGAAGTGGGCTCCACCCGTATGGAATGAGTAGGGCGAACTTGTTCCATGCACGCCGAAGACATAGGGAGCGACCGTTACCGGGTAGCCAGAGGCCCCAACGTCATATCCATTCGTGGCATTGATGGCGGTGGTCCCCAACAGGTCTGATCCATCGGGCTTTTCGCCATAGATCATGATGTCGCTCGCAGGACGAGCCCATCCACCGGCGTTGACGCGGTTCGTCGGAAGGCTGCCGAACTGCTTGCTGCCTTTGCGATAAACACTTGGTCGACCGCCAGACTCAGCGATGGCAATCGTGTTTGACAAACCATCTGTGACGTTGGCGAACTTCCGTCCCACTTTGCCATGCGATCCGGTTGCAGGATCGACCGTCGCATTCTTGGGGAAGAAGCCAGCCACGTAGACCTGCGTGGAGTCTGCCGGGTCCGTGTACGTTGCGGGGACGGCCGTCCCCAGCACATTAGTGTAAACCAGTGGGGAGATTCCATAAATCGGCGAGTAATCGCTGGAGGCCGCGGTGTTCTGAGCCCACGAGGCAGGAACGTCAGGAATTCCATCCAGTTGTCCACCGACAGGATCCGATGGGCAGACGAATCCGTTGATCTTGGTCTGGCTGAGTGCCACGTTGCTGCCTGCACTCCAGTTGATGTTCTGGTTGTAGAGATTGTAGATGGGGGCCTGGTCGATGAACGGCAGCAGCGACGTCAGTACCGAAAATCGGACCGAGCCAGCGTTTGACGGTCGCAGGCTTGTCGGAAGGTAACTGTAGGTGCTTTCGAAATTGTGGAAGGCCAGGCCGATTTGCTTGAGGTTGTTCTTGCACTGAGTCCGCCGTGCTGATTCGCGGGCCTGTTGAACGGCAGGCAACAGCAATGCAATCAGCACTGCGATAATGGCGATCACCACCAGCAACTCGATCAATGTGAATCCGCCACGACGTGTGGTGGAACGATTTCGAATGGAAAGGCGAGTCATCTCTTCTTTTCTCCTGTTTGAGCGGCAATCACCGCTATGCATTTCATTTTGAATCCAATGCCGACGAGCGACACAGCCGCCGGCATGTATAGATCGCATCCAACTTAAGTGTGGCCTCCTGCGTCTCATCCATGTTCCGACGCGACACGGACGACCCGCGCCAGCCACCATCATTTGAAGTCAATCGAAAGTTATTGACGACATCGAAACATAAGCTGCCCTCCCTGGCAGTCTGTTTCTGCCTTTTGAACATGCCCGTCGCAGGTTTCATGACTCGCATGATGCACGGAGCCAAAGTTACTCAACTCTTCAATTCCAGATTCAGTTCAGTTGCCTCTGCTTTGACTTGAACGGACAAGTCGGTGGTCTCTGACTTCGCGTATTTCGACGGAAGATCGTTGGCCCCCGGAGCCGGGCTTTGCGGAGTACCAACGACAGGGAATCGCAGGACGATGACCTTGTAGGTGCCAGCGGGAGCTCCATCACCTGTAGAATAGGTTCCCACCTCAAACGTCCCGTCCCAGTTGGAAGTGGCCGTGGGGCGTACGGAATCCGGGACTTGGCGATCCTGAGGGACCAGAGTCAGCAAGGCCCCGCCGATCGGCTTGCCGTCGAGTTGCACAACCCCTGAGACCAGATAGACCTTTTCCCAAGGCTGCTTTGCCTTCGAACAACCCGCCAGGACCCCTGAACATGCCAGAGCAATTCCCAGAAACAGGCGAGAGGGAAACGATCGGTTTTGCATTTTGTTCACACTTTCCTTTCAATGCCATTTGGAAACTCGCGATCACATCGGACAGATTCAGTTCTGAGTGAGTTCCAAAGGCTTGAGTTCAGTCGTCGATGATGTGATCTGGATCTTGAGTGGGGATGTTTCAGGTCGACTGTAGACGACCGGAAGAATGTTTGGCACCGGCAGTTTTTCGCCGTTGACATCCTCGTCTTTGGTTAGAAAAACTGTCGCGATGAATTCGCCGTTAGGAGCACCATCTGCGCGATCGAAAGTTTCCAACGAGAAAGTTCCGTCTTCAGACACCTTGGCACGCGGGTGCAGATTGATGGGAAGCTTCGATTTGCCAACGCGATGCAGGACGATTGATGCATTGGCCAGTGGTTCGCCGTTCATGATGATCTTGCCGCGGACGGGGTGGACCGCCACGGGCCGGGCAGGGTTCGTGCTGAAGTACCAGTAGCCCAGCCCGACCAGGCCGACAGTTGCAGCCACCGATGCGGCATGAACAATTCTGAATGCCGGCAGATTTGCGATGAGTCCTGATGCGACTCCCCCGCCGTGTGCTCTGCTGGTTAATGCTGGACGCGTTGTGCTGAGGTTGCGTGCTTCAGGGTGACTGGTGGCAGTCGTGGATGAATCGACAACTCGGACAACGCCGGAAGTCTTCTGGATCAGATGTTTGACCAGTAGACGCTCGCCCTCGGAACTCGTCGTTCCCGAGATCGTGACGACACCTGCGTCAACGTGGAATTCCAACTGATTTAAGCTGGCAAGGTTTCTCGACGACAACTTGCTGCGGATGGCATGCAAGATGGACTCGTTTGTGTCAGGAACCTGAGGCGATGGCTGCTGGGCAGGAGTGGTCCGTTTCATGGGGTGGGCTGAAACCGTGTTCACAGTCAAAGATGTTTTGACGGTGTGGATTTCGGCTGTCGACACGGACTCCTTTGTGCGATGAGCAGCGGGGGCCTGACGCGGGTGGCCGGCAGTGTCGACTCGACTCACCTTCGGCGTCGTTGCGACCTCAACCTTCGCCTCTTGAAATGGCAAAACTGCCATCAGTCGGCCGATCGAACCGACAGTCCGCCACTTGCCGTTGACTCCGGCTTTCACGCGATCATCGGCTGCGATCTGCTGAGATCTGGCGAGCGCCAACAGGTCGATGAACGAGACGGGTCCCATCTCGAACCCGCCAACATCGTAAAACCACTCTTGTTCTGACGGCATGATTGTACCTCAAACTTTGGGGATTGCTGGACAATCCCGACGTTCCGACCGGCGACTTTTCGGCTGGCCTGGAATCAAGTTTTCATGTCCTGGCGGAGGCGTTCTCGCTTTCGAAGAAGGGGCAGTCGCAAGCAATCGGTGCTCGCAGCCGCTCGTTCTTCACCACACCAGATCTATCGACGAAATAATCACCAATCTGGTAGTAATTTATTCCCGGCGAGGTGGTTCGTCAACAGAATATTGCTGAGTGAGTCGTGTATTTATTTCAATACTGTGTTGTAACCACAGTGAATGTAACTGTTTGTGGCTTTTCACGGCACGGAAAAATTGTTCCTTTGGGGTTTCCGTAGCGTGGATTTCCGTTTTGATTCGCCTTGATTGAGATCTGCGAAAGGTGCGAAACGACTGGCTTCAGCCTACTTTTCAAGGTTTGCTCTTGTCTGCCGACTTCGTGATAATGGCTCGTTCGGCCGCAGAATGTCCCAAATCGAAGACCTGGAAGGCGAGAAGACAAGGAATGCAGAAACGAATCAAAGCCCGCGCCCTCAGTGGATATCCCGAGTGGCTTCCCGAAGCGCGCCTGGTCGAGATGAAGTGGCTCGACTTGATTCGCCAGACCTTTGAAAGCTACGGCTATTGTTCGATCGATCCTCGTTCCGTCGAAGAAATTGAGGCGTTGGTTTCGAAAGGGGAGAGCCAGGATACCGACAAGGAAATCTATGCCATCACACGGTTGGCCGAACGCGGAGCGGAAGCGGATCTGAAGTTTGCGTTGCACTTCGATCTCACCGTTCCGATGGCCCGGTACGTTGCCCAGAACTACGATTCACTCGTTTTTCCCTTCAAACGCTATCAGATCCAGCGTGCCTGGCGCGGGGAACGACCGCAGGAAGGGCGGTTTCGCGAGTTTTATCAGTGCGACATCGATGTGATCGACAACGATCGAGTCTCCATGCACTTTGACGCCGAAATGCCGCGCGTCATCCTGGAGGTACTCGACAAACTGGGGGTCGCCCCCGTTCGCCTGCATGTCAACAATCGCAAGATCCTGGAAGGATTCTATCGCGGCCTGGGGATCGAAGATCCGATCGGGATCATCCGGATCGCCGACAAGCTGGACAAGATCGGACCAGATGGCGTTCGAAGCATTCTGCTGAAAGAGAATCTGGTTCCGGAAGCGACCGCCGACACGTTGCTCAGCCTGGCTCAGATCCGCACCACAGATCTCAGTTTTATCGAAGCGATTCGCGCGCTGGGGGTTTCGCACCCATTGCTCGATGAAGGTCTGTCGGAACTGAAAACGGTCGTGGAAGGGTTAAGCGACATTGCCGGTGGACGCGTGATCGCCGACCTGTCGATCGCTCGCGGTCTCGACTACTACACCGGGACTGTCTACGAAGTGAAAATGACGGACTATCCGTCCTATCCGACGATCTGTTCGGGTGGGCGGTACGACAATCTGGTGGGAAACTTCCTGAACCGCAAGCTCCCCGGGATCGGGATGTCGATCGGCCTGACTCGCATTTTTTCCAAGCTGTTGGCCGAAGGCAAAATCAAGCTGGGACCAAAGACCCCAACCCAGGTGTTTCTTGCTTACCTTCCCTGGACCGATCCTCAAAAGCTGAAGCAGACCGCTGAGACTCTTCGGTCACGAGGCTTCAACGTCGAATCCCATTACGAGGCGGGAAAGCTGGATTCTCAATTACGCTACACGTCTCGAAAAGGGATTCCTTATTTCTGGATCATCGGTGGGGAAACGGATCCTCCCCACGAGGTCAAGAATATGGTATCGGGAAAGCAGGTCCCCTCCGATCCTGCCACCTGGGTTCCGGACAGTCCGGTGGAATGAAATATCAGATCGACAGGGATGTCGAGGTTCCCGAACAGTCTGGGTAAGAAGGATTTCTCGCTCGTCGTGCTTTTCCCCCGATCGGTTTCTTTCACTTCAATTCAGGAGCAGCTCATGTCGTCCTTCTTGTATTGCCTGAACGCCAGCACGATCCGACCAACTCCGTTAATGGACAAGATTCGAATTGCAGGCGAAGTGGGGTATTCGGCCATTGAATTGTGGCATGACGAAATCGAAGCGTTTGTGGCATCAGGACGTCCCCTGAGCGACATTAAAAAAGCTCTGTCTGACGCGGGCCTGGCACTGCCGACAACGATCTACCTGCGAGGCTGGTGTGACACAACCGGTGCCGAACATGCTGCCGGTCTGGAAGAATGCAAGCGGCGCTTGCAGCAGGCGGCTGACCTGGGCGCGGTACATGCGATTGCCAGCCCGGCTGGAGGTCAGGTCGATGTTGCTCTGGCAGCACGAAACTATCGCGAACTGGTGGAATTGGGGCTGTCATTCGGGGTGAAGCCCGCGATGGAATACCTGGGTTTCGTTGAACAGATTAATACGATCGAGTCTGCCCTGGAAATCATGACGCTCAGTGGTCATCCCCAGGCGACGATCATCGTTGACCCGTTCCACAATTTTCGCGGAGGAGGTTCGTTTTCTTCCCTGAGCAAGTTGCGTGGAGATCAGGTTGCGATCAGTCATTTCAATGATACTCCGGCATCGCCTCCGCGACTGGAACAGCATGATCACAGCCGAGTTTTACCGGGCGAAGGGCACCTTGATCTGAAGGAGTGGATCAGTCTGCTCAAGCAGATTGGCTATCGTAGCTGGCTGTCGCTGGAATTGTTTAACGAAGCCTTGTGGGCACAAGACCCGAAAGACGTCGCTGCCCGCGGACTGGAAACCATGCGAGCGGTCGCTGAGGCATAACCGCGTCAATTTCAGTCTTAACGCAGCTTGACCGGCTTTGGGAAATGAATTGATCGATTCCGCGAAAATCGGCTTCCTTCCAGCGATGCCTCCGAAGTCGTATCATCCATAGACGAGCAGTCCGTGGTAAAAGGGGTCAGCCCCTCTCCGAGCAAACGATTTCCAAGTCAAATCGACTGCCCTCCAAAGGGTCTGACCCCTTTTACCACGGGCTGCTAGATCGCATTCCGTTTCAGTGTGGCGTCCCGTGGGCATCAAGCTGCAGCGTCTGACCCTTGTTTCGACGCGACACGGAAGTGCGACCCGCACTATTCCCGATCCTGTATGACATGCCCGAAAGGAACACGATGGCCGCCGGTCTTTCGCCAGAGAAACTTGCTGAACTTCGCCAGTTTGATTCACCCACGATCTGCAACGCTGTTGAGTTGTGGAATCTGCGTCCGAGGAATACCGGGTACATGAATTCCTCGATCAAGGCCTGCTTTCCGGCATTTCCACCGATGGTCGGATACGCGTTGACATCGACATTTCGTAGCGTGGCTCCCCCGCGAGGTGGCGATGCCTATGGAAGCATTGGCGCACAACTTGATGCCTTCGGCGCAATCCCTGGCCCTCCAGTCATTGTCTTTCAGGACCTGGATGAACCTTGTGCATCGGCGACTTTCGGCGAAGTGATGTGTACGACCTACAAACGATTTGGTGCTCAGGGGCTGATCACGTCAGGTACCGGTCGCGATCTGGCACAGGTCGAAGGACTGGGGTTTCCCGCCTTCACCAATGGTGCGATTGCTGCTCACGGATACTGTCACATCATTTCGATCAACGTGCCGATCACCGTCGGCGGGATCATCATTTATCCGGGTGATTTGTTGCACGGTGACCTGAACGGCGTGACGACGATTCCGACTGAAATTGCTTCGGAAGTTCCTGAAGTCTGCAGGGAAATCGCTCGAGCCGAAGCCATAATTCTGGACTATCTGAAGCAGTCCGAAGTGACTGTCGCGGGATTCAATGCCGCTCGCAAGGAATGCGGCGATGCAATCAACACGCTGGGAAAACGCTTGCGTGGTGAATAACCGGACAAAGATCTCCTTTAGCCGTTTGAATTCCATTCTCGCAATATGCGAGAATGGAATCCTGCCGGGCACCGCAGTCTCGACGTGAGTTCTCACTTCGGTCGGTGCCTGACGGTCTGAATGTTGCTACCACTAAAATTCGAAACATACGGAGAGACTCGATGAGCCGATCAGGACGGTTATCTTTGGTCTGCGCGTTGTCGCTGGTCGGCGTCGCGTTGACGGGATGGACATTGTGGGCGCAGCAAAAGCCGAAAGCGGCCAAGGCCCCAGCCAAACAGGAAGCTGCCAAGGTTTCGACTCCCATGGCGTTGATTCCGGCAGATACAGTTCTGCTGATTTCCTCGGATGGTGATGCGCGTCATCAGGCGGCGTGGGAAAAGACAGCCGCCTATGAGGCCTTCCGAAAATCGGGATTCCTGGACGTGCTGCAAAAGCTCGTACACGGAATCCTGGAACAAGTCCCGGATGATCGTTCGCATGCTGCGATGGAAATCGTGCAGTTTGTCTGTGATCACGGTCTGACAATTTCGCTGGCGCTACCGCCGGGAGATGGCCCCGGGATTCCATCGCTGACCATTGTGGCTCATGACGCGGGACCGCACGCTGGAGTGCTCGATCAATTCGTCAATAATCTCGGGCCGGACGTCAAGGTCACGACTGAAATGGTCAAAGGTCGATCCGTTTCGCGTTTCGTGATTCCTGAGACTCCTGGAATTGAACTGGCCTGGTGGTCTGAAAAAGATCATTTGATCATGACAGCCGGGATGGGTGCCGTGGACGGTGCGATCGATGTCGCTGCAGGGAATAGTCCAAACTTCGCATCGACCGACCATGGCAAGAAGCTGGTCGCCAAACCTGATTTTGATCGGACAGGTTTCCTGTGGTTTAATATGACCATCCTCAAGGACCGATTTGGCGCGATCCCGATTCCGAACGGTGAAACGATCACATCAGTTCTCGAAACGATTGGTGTTGATGCGGTCGACCAGCTCTTGATTCAGTCGGGCTACAACGGTCGCAGCCTGGTGTCGACCGTTGAAATCGGACACAAAGGACCTCGCAAGGGTGTGATGGCGCTGACCGATGCGACCACGATGTCGCTCAGCGATCTTCCTCCGTTGCCAGTCAGTCATGTCGGGTTTGCCGCTCAAAGTTTGTCGCTGGCAAATGTCTACGATAAAAGTCTGGAACTCGTTAAGGCCGTGGCCAAGATGGGCCCGCCGGACGCCTCCGAGCAGCTGGATTCAATTCTTGAGCAAATGCCGGAATTCCTGGGCTGCGATCTGCGCGATGATATCCTGGCATCGTTTGGGCCGGTTCAATGTCTGTACTCGGATTCGAATCAGGGAATCATCTCGGCAGACTATGCGTTGGCAATACAGGTCACCGATGCTCCGAAGTTGCGAGCGACCGTTGAGAAGTTGTTGAAACGAGTTGCTGATGAGGTTCCGCCGAACTTTGTCGCAGGGGTTCAGCGGGACAAGGCTGGTCAGACGTTGACCACTCTGCAGATCGGTGGAGGGGGCTTTAATCCGACATTCCTGATCAGCGACAAGTGGTTCTGTCTTGCTTCGTCATCACAGTCCGTGGAAGCCTTCGCTCTGAGGTTAAAAGGCGACTTGCCAACGTGGAAACCGGACGCAGAGACCGCAGCCGTACTGGCCGAAGTTCCGAAGAAGATTTCGTCGTTTTCGATCACGTATCCCCGACAGACCTATCGGGCGCTGATCTCGGCCGCACCGTTCTTGTTGGGTTTGGGGCAATCTGCGCTGTCGCAGACACGCAGTTTTGGCGGACCGCAGATTGAGCTGCCAATATCTCCGATTGATTTCCCGCCCGCTGAAGTTGTCACGCGACCTTTGTTCCCCAACGTGGCATGGTGTGTGGTGGATGAGACGGGGATTCACATCACGACTCGCAGTTCTGCTCCCGCCGTTCCGCTGGTCGGCGGTGTGGATGGAAGCACGATCGGAGTCACCGCCGTTCTCGTTGCATTACTGCTCCCTGCAGTGCAGCAAGCCCGTGAAGCAGCTCGACGGACACAGTCGAAAAACAATCTCAAGCAGATCGGGCTGGCGATGCATAATTTTCACGACACATTTAACAAATTCCCATCGGGGACAATTCCAAGCAAAAAGCTGAAACCGGATGAGCGCCAAAGCTGGCTGGCTCAATTGCTCCCCTACATGGATCAGGCTCC
>CAXBSB010000134.1:0-21702 GCA_963977965.1 uncultured Schlesneria sp. | reverse complement strand
TACAATACGCAGTTTCACTCGGCAACCTCGACGACTCTTCGCTATCCTCGGCATGGTGAATTAGGCGAAGGCCTTGCTACCTGACCAAAGGTCCATCAATTCGCCGAGCCCAGTCCCTTCGGACTGGGTTCACTGGGCTCTGGCATCAACCTGGCATCAAGGCAACGTTACCGTTGACAAACCGTTTGTTGTGTCGATTGTCGTGTTAACTGAGTTGAAGCTGAATGTCGTTCCGAGTGTCTGAGTATCTCGGAACAAGCCAGTACCGTTGTCGTTTGCAATCGAGAGATTCTGGAATATCAGGCTTCCCGATGGGCCGTTCATTCGGACCCCATCTCCATTCACCCGGGCTCCAACAGTTCCAACCGTCCATGTTCCCGCATTCATTTGCGTTCCCGAAAGCGCTGTGCCGGATGCATCGAACGTTACGCGGTCAAACAGTACGCCGCCTCCCGTTCCGCCCAGAACCGTGCCCCCATTCATGGACTGAATGATTGAGGAATTTAATCCCCCGCCTTTAATGCTCAAGGCAAGGCTGCCGCCGTTCACGGATTTCAAGATGTTGCCGTCCAGAGTCAGCAGCAGGCTGCCAGAGTTGCCGTTGTCAACAGTTGAGATCCCGCTGGCATTTCCTGTAATCGTGTTATTGCTCAGAATAATGTTACGCGTTGCGACGCTGTTGCTGCGAACTTCGATGCCATCACCACTGATCCCGGAAGTCGCGCCGATTGTCGTTCCTGTTACTGTCAGGCTGGTATCGATCGCGTGAATTCCATCGCCCGTGGTGTTGTCAATTGTTCCACCGAGGATCGAGAATTTCCCTGCATCAGACAGCGATACGCCATTATCCGTATTGAGGGTGCCCACTGAACTGATCGCAACCGACGCGAGTGATGTGGTGAGTCCTGACGAGTTCGAAATATCGATTCCGCTTTTGGAGACGTTTGTAATCGTCAGCAGATTGATTCCATTGATTGTGCCTGCACTGTCTTTGACGACCAGGCCGCTGTCCTTCAGATTCAGAATGCTCACGTCTGTCAGGTTGTAAATGCTTCCTGCCTGGGAATTCTTGATCGTCACACCTGGACCGTCGCCATTGCTGACCGTAACGTTCTGCATATTCACCGTGGATCCGTTGAGTCCGTTATTCAACAGAATGCCACCAAAGCCACCGGCGCCTGTGATCGTGACATCTGTGATGTTCGTGGAGGCGAAGATGTCGCCACCAACACCGATGCTGATCGAACCATTGACTGCGCCTGTGCTGGTGATGTTGGTCAACTTTGTATTGGACGCATCCAGTTGAATATCTGTTCCGTTGTTGGTGAAGGTTGTGTTGCTGATTGTCGTACTGATCGAAGGATTGATGACGATACCGGTGCCAGAAACGTTCTTGATGATCATGTCATTGACGACGGTCAGCGTTGAACCAGGATGCCCTGAAATACCGTTTGTGATTCCTCCCGAACCGTCAATGGTGAACCCTTGGATAATGTTTCGGTCATCAAGCGTAATTGCATTGCCCGAGGTTGGCATCAGTGTCGGACGACCTCCCAGTCCTGACAGATGGAGCACGTATTGGCCGGGAGGTGCGAACATGATATCGGCGAAATCAACATTTGCGGTGCCTGTGTTGCCACCACCGATGATCTGCTGGTTTGAATGGTTCAACGTGATCGGTGCTGTGATTTTGCCATTTGCATCGAGCAGGACCATGACACTGCCGTCTTTGAAATCGGGTTGAGCCAGAACAGCGGCAACGTTGGAAGGGTCCGACTGAGTACCGATCCCCGTACCCCCTTCTTTCACGAAGTAAACGTGCAGCGGATCGCCGACAAATCCATCACCGCTCGGCAGCAGTGGCTGGAACGTGTTGATTTCGTGGAAGTAGTTGCCAATCGCGACCTGCTGGCTGCGCTGCACAGGCAACGTCATCAGGTTCTCGAACGTCATCGGGCGGTTTCCGCCACTGCCGCCGAAGAAGTAGGTCAGTCCACCGTAGACATTCGTGCCGAAGAACTGGTCGTGTGAAATGTTGACGTTGCCCGAGAGATTGTTCGTGATGTAACCGCGCAGACCACCCTTCACCCCGTTGGTGAAACCAGCAAGCGGTCCATTCCAGTTGTAGTAGGCTCCGTAGACTTCTGCGCGAAAATTGTGAATCTTTCGACCCAATTCAAGTTCGCTACCCATCAGTGCCACGTCCATCCACTGACGGTTAATACCACCCGTTCCAACGGTGGTTCCCAGAAGAGTTAACCCGCCGCCAGTACCCGCTGTGGAAGTCTGCAGACCCGTGTACTGTTGAGTGGGACCGATTGGAAGATAAAGATTACCGCGACCATACCAGGCCGATTCGGTGTAGAGTTCAAAATTCAGATCGATCTGCTGGAACAAGTTGTTGTAGCGGCTTTGGGTGAAATCAACGTATCCACCAAAACCCAGAATGACTCGATCTGCAAATGGCAATTCGGTCATCCAGCGTTGCTGTGCTCCCAAGGTCCCGTTGGGGTTCCCTGTGATACCGTTGTAGTTCATCATGAACTGGCCGCTATACAGCGTGACCTCTTCGAAGATGGAACCTCGGTGATGGAAAACCCCGACGCCGGCATAGGGTTGCTGTCCGCCGAATTGCTTTCCTTCAGTTCCCTGAACTGAAAAGTACGTTTGACTTTGCGGGTCGAAAACGGAGGCAAATCGCTCGGTGAAGACTGGTTGACCCTGTTGCGCGAAGGTTTTCGTGACGGAAGTCGTTACGAAAACCACACCGACGATCAACGCCGAGAGACGGAAGAGAGATTTCATAGTCAGACTCAATACGAATAACTGCAGGAGCAACCGGCATTTTCATCAGGGAAATCGTCGCTGCTGTTGAGCCAGCAACAGCAAGCGAGAACGCAATTTCAGCAGAAATCGCCGCTCAATCCTTTGCGCAGTCCCTTCCGTAGTAACTGGAGTCGGCTGTATTCGGACAGGAGATTAGCGGCGACTGGCTGTTTCTGGTGGTTTGGGGTGGCTGGGGTGTCTTGCTGAACGGGTTTCGGCAGAAACTGCCGGACGATGCAATCCTGTTCGGCAAAGACATCCCTGAATAGTTATTTGCCTGCTGCCCCCGAGATTCGAAAACTCCGATCGTCACATCGGATGATTTTGATCCGTGGGTCTCGCCGAGAAACATGAGCGGTGCTGGCTTGACCTCAAGTACGCAAACGGGTGACCACGACGACCAACATCCCCCTGTTGGTTGTCGTATTCGATACAACCGTTACTGCTACCCAACGATGTTGCCAAATCGCAACGTCGAATGTTGTCATTCTTCAACCTCCCTGCAAGACAGGTGCTAGGTTTCCTCTGCGTCCAAGTTGTTGTGAGCGTTACTGTCGGAACTGAGATTTTGTTCTGAGTTGCGTTCGCCATCGTTGGAGAGAGGTTCATGTTCGACTACGCTCGCCTGAAAACCGATTTACTCGCGCTCGCGGTCCTCGCGATGGCGGTATTTGTCGGTTTGAGCCTGGTGAGTTTTGACCCGGCAGATCCTCCTGCAGTCGGGATCTATCCTGCTCATGCGGTTCCGCTGAATCTCGCAGGAATCTATGGGGCGAGCCTTGCCCAATGGCTGTTTGCCGCGTTCGGCTGTGGTGCGTATTTCGTCTTGATCGCTCTTGTTGTGACCGACATTAGGCTGTTCGCGCGCGATTCGGCCGGCGATCCTCTTTTGAAGTTGATGGGGGCCGCCGTCATGTTGGCGGCAATTTGCATTTCTGCTCAGTGGATGCTGCCAGTTCCGATTCGCGGCTCGCTGGTAGGAGCGGGTGGGTATGTCGGAGCCTGGGGTACGATTCTGCTGGACAGCGGGATCACTCGCCTGGGAAGTCTGATTCTGCTGACATCCATGTTTGTTGCCGGACTTCTGCTGGCTGGCGAACAGCATCTCGTTCGTACCGCTTTAAGTATGGCTGTGCTTCCTGTGACGATGTGGAGCCGTCTCGCATTTGGGGCTCGACCAAGAACTTCTCCATCTGTGACGGCCCTTTCGTCGGTCAACGGACTTCGTTCGACACCCGTCATCGAACCTGCCGTTGCCGATGGTGTTTCACGAGTCATTTCATCGGCTCCCGTTCCATCCAATGAATGGTATTCTTCGATTGCGGACATCCCGGTTCCTGCCCAGTCTGCCGTTTCCATCACTGCCGACAAACCTGCTGAACCATTGGCGACGGAACCAGTGACGGATGACTGCACGACCTTTACTCTCGCTTCGAATCGAGCCCCGATCCGCGTCAATCCTCCTGTAGGAATGAAAGCGTCATCAACCGTCGAATCGAAGCCAGTGGAAACTCCGTCTGACCCCAAACCGTTTCAGCTTCCTGACGATTCCCTGCTGGAAGATGCAGAAGCGTTTCCCTACGACATTCTGGCCAGCAAAGCTCAGATTGCCGCGGCGACTCTGGAACAAACGTTTCAGGACTTTGGGCTGAACGTGAAGGTTGTCGAAATCGACACCGGACCGGTGATTACGCAGTTTGAACTGGAACTCGAAAAGGGATTGCGGTTGTCCAAGGTCACCGCGCTGGCGGATGATCTGGCGATTGCTCTGCGAGTTCCCTCAGTCCGCGTCGTCGCTCCGATTGCAGGGCGAAACACCGTCGGGGTGGAAGTTCCCAACGATGTGCGCGTGATGGTCCGCCTCAAAGAGCTTATTCAAACGTGTCGCCAGGATTTTGAAGGCAAAGGAATTCCCATTTTCCTCGGCAAAGACGTCAGCGGTAAGCCTCTCGTCGTCGACATGTGCAAGATGCCTCACCTGTTGATCGCCGGGCGAACCGGTACGGGTAAGAGTGTCTGCCTGAATACATTGATTCTGTCGATGCTGCTCAGCCGCAGCCCCGAACAGGTCAAGATGCTGATGATCGATCCGAAAATGGTCGAACTGTCCCCGTACAGCCGGATTCCTCATCTCATGCACCCGGTTATTACCGACATGAAGAAGGCGGAAGCGGTTCTTGGATGGGCGGTTGACAAGATGGAAGAACGATACGACCTGCTGGCTCGTGTGGGCGTTCGGCATCTGGACAGTTACAACCAGTTAGGTAAAGAAAAAGTCCTGCGGAAGCTGGACATTGATCCCGATTCCGACGAAGCCGATCTGATTCCCGAAACGATGCCTTACATCGTCATCATCGCGGATGAAATGGCAGACATGATGATGACGTCGGGCAAGGACGTTGAGGCTCACATCATTCGACTGGCACAGAAGTCTCGTGCTGTCGGGATCCATCTGGTTCTGGCCACACAGAAGCCGACGGTCGATGTCATTACGGGTTTGATCAAGTCGAATCTTCCCGCACGAATTTCGTTCCAGGTTGCCAGCCGCGTCGACAGTCGCGTTGTGCTGGATGAGATGGGGGCTGACAAGTTGCTCGGAAACGGTGACCTGTTGTACATGGCTCCCGGTACCAGCACCCTGCGTCGCGCTCAGGGGACATATGTGAGTGATGACGAAGTCAATCGCGTGATCGAATTCTTCGCAGATCAGCAGCCTGAGTACGATCAGGAACTGATGTCCTTAAACGTCTCGTCCGGACCGAAGGGTGGCAAAGGTTCTGGTGAACCACGAGATCGCGACGACCTGTACGATCAGGCTGTCGAGATTGTGATTCGCGAGGGACGTGGCAGTGTTTCTCTCCTTCAACGTGCGTTGGGGGTGGGTTATGGACGTGGTGCTCGCATGATCGACTGGATGGCCGAAGATGGCATCGTCGGCACCTACAACGGCAGCCAGGCTCGCGAAGTTGTGATGACCATGGAAGAATGGGAAGAATCTCGCGAGTTGGCGGGCAATCGCTGATTCGTGGCAGTTCGTCCTAAGTCACATACTCGCATTCGGTTGTGGCTTGGTGTTCGGTTTTCTTGACTTGGAACGACACCACACAACCGTCAAACCGTGTGAATCCGCGGGATATCGCAGTGATTCGACGGTTTGCATCGGGTTATTCTGATTATGCACGAGATCTTTAGGTCGTGCCTGCATTGTCCCATTCAAAACTGTTGTCTCGAGTACGACATTCGTTAGACTATTTGCTTAGCAGTTCCCCGGTTTTTTCGAGACGAGCGTCATTTCCGGTCTTCGGGAACTCCCTTCTGGAGTTGTGTTTGTGTGTGGCATTGCAGGTTTAATCGATCTGAATGGGCATCGCTCGGTCTCGCACGACACCTTGCGGTCAATGTGCAATACATTGATCCATCGAGGTCCGGATGACAGTGGCTTGCTGGTTCGCCCCGGGTTGGGGTTCGGGCATCGTCGCCTCAGTATCATCGGGCTGGAAGACGGTCAGCAGCCGTTGAAGAATGAGTCGGAATCGGTCATTTCTGTCGGTAACGGCGAGCTCTTTGATTACGAAAGCTTGCGAGCGGATCTTCAGAGCCGCGGCCATCGATTCTCGACGCACTCCGACCTGGAAAACGTCGTTCACCTGTGGGAAGAACGCGGGGAAGGTCTGTGGAATCAACTGCGAGGCCAGTTTGCCATCGCGGTCTGGGATGAGCACGCACAGCGTTTGGTCATTGGACGCGATCGATTTGGGATTTGTCCCGTCTACTGGGCCGTTCGGGATGGCTGGCTGCTGTTTGCCTCCGAAATCAAAGCCCTGCTCGCTTCTGGAATGGTCAGCGCGACACCAGACTGGCGAGGTGTCGAACAGATCTTCACCTGTATGTCCGTTCCTGGTCCGGCGACCTGCTTCGAAGGTGTCCAGACTCTGCTGCCCGGTCACTATCTTTCGATCCAGCGCAATCCCGTCGACGGAACGGCCCAGATCGAAGATCGGACTTACTGGGAAATCGATTATCCCGATGCTGGCTCGGAAGAGTCTGGATTGAGTGACGACGCTATCGTCGAAGAATTTGAACGACTGATGGTGCAATCCGTTGACCGGCGATTGCGAGCCGATGTCCCTGTGGTTGGCTGTCTGAGCGGCGGTGTAGATTCGACAATCGTCGTCGCCATGGCGAATCATGTGCTGGGGCGGCCAATCAAAACGTTTACGATTTCTGTCGACGACCCTCGACTCGACGAAACCGGTGACGTTGCGGGATCCGCCAAACATATGGGGTGCGAATCCGTCGTGCTGCGGTGCACGAATGACGACATCCTCGAACAGTACCCTGCCCTGATCCGTGCCGCAGAAGCGCCCGTCATCGACACCGCGTCGGCTGCCGTTCTGAAGTTGTCCCAACTGATCCGCGAACACGGATTCAAGGTTGCTCTGACTGGCCAGGGGGCTGACGAACTGCTGGCTGGCTATGTCTGGTTCAAAACCAGTTCGATGATGGAGCGGCTGAATATCGTTCCTGGTCTGACGAATGGATTGCGTCGCCTTTACACGCGGTTCGTCACCCCGAACTATCCCTGGAAGGATATCATCGGCCACATGCAGTCGCTGGGTGGGCGCTACAACGCTGCATTCGACGCGTTTGGCCGCGTGTTTACCCCACGGTTTGATTTCTACAGTGCTGAGATGAAGGATCGGATCGTCGATTATTCTTCATTCGCCGAAATGGGTCTGAACCGCGATCGCATGTCTCAATGGGCTCCGCTGAATCAAGGTTTGTATCTCACCTCGCGAACTCTCCTGTCAGGTATGTTGCTTAGTTCCAAAGGTGACCGGGCCTGCATGAATGCTTCGGTTGAAATGCGTCACCCGTTCCTGGATGAAGATCTGTTTGATTTCTGCGCGAAACTGCATCCTCGCTGGAAATTGAGAGGCTTGCGTGACAAGTTCCTGCTTCGCACGGTCGCGGACAAGTGGCTGCCGAAGCAGATGTCGCGTCGTCGCAAAGCGATGTTCCTGACTCCCTGGGAATCACTCTGCCCGAATGGTTCAGCCGGGCCGACATATGTCGAGGAACTGTTGAGCGAAGAATCACTGCGCCGTGCTGGTTATTTCAATCCTGCCAACGTCGCGAAGTGGCGATCCGATGTTCGCAGCTTGCGCCGCGGTTCGCTGCTTCGTACATCGATTGAAATGAGTCTGGTTGGCGTCGTTTCCACGCAGCTTTGGCATCACTCGTTCATTGATGGATCATTGGCAAGTCTGCCGAGCCAGGCTGGAACCTATCCGCAATTGCAGTCACATCCGATCGAATTGCGATCCAGTTCGATGGAACCCGTGGGAATATCTCAGTAGGCTTCCTCGGTTGATGATCTGAGTGACATTCCTGACCGTAGATGAAACGCGCGGTTTATTTTGTTGCTTTGTCGTCGCTGGATATCCGTACGCCGAATTTGAATCGCCCTTCCTCTCACAAGTCATCTCCGAGGAACATTATGCTGACGACCTCAATGCGCCTGCTTGCTCTTTGTCTGGTGACATTCCTCAGCCAGGCGGTGTTTGCTCAGAATGCCGATCAAGTTCCGACAACGCTGCGTGATTTCGTCGCAAAGCCTGAAAAGAGTTTTGCCTGGAAGTTGATTGACCGTCACGAAACAGATGGCGACATCATCTTTGATATCGAACTGACGTCGCAGACGTGGCAGGATATCACCTGGAAGCATGATCTGCTGGTGTTTCAACCGAGTGAACTGAAGCATCCTGATCATGTGCTTCTGTACATCGGCGGAGGCAGTAACGGGAATCGTCCTAAGCCCGATGACAGATTGATGGGGAAGACTATTGCCGCGTTGTCAGGAACGCGAGTTGCCATGTTGTATCAGGTTCCGAATCAGCCGCTGCTCGGCGGGCGATTTGAGGACGACCTCATCACTGACACGTTCCTGTTTCATCTGGCTACCAAAGATGACCGCTGGCCCCTGCTCTTTCCGATGGTCAAAAGTGCCGTCAAGGCGATGGATTGCATCGAACAACTCGCTCAGCAGGAATGGAAGAAGCCTGTCAAAGGGTTTGTTGTTTCTGGAGCGTCGAAGCGAGGCTGGACGACATGGCTGACCGGGGCCACCGATCCTCGCGTAAAAGGGATTGCTCCGATCGTGATCGACACGCTGAATATGCGTAAGCAGATGGACTATCAGTTCGAAACGTGGGGAGCGTACAGCGAGCAGATTATCGACTATGAGCGGAAGGGGTTGATCAAGAGGCTGAAGGACGACGATGCCGAGATCGATTCGCTGTGGCATTGGGTCGACCCCTACACGTATCGACGCCAGTTGAAGCTTCCAAAACTGATCATCAACGGTACCAATGATCGCTACTGGACTGTCGACGCACTGAACAATTACTGGAGTGATCTGGAAGGGGAAAAGCATATCCGCTATGTCCCCAACGCAGGTCATAGTCTGAAGGGGGGCCGTGAAGAAGCAATTGCCAGTCTTTCAGCATTCGTTCAGCATGTCGCCATGGAAAAGCCGTTTCCCGCGATTGAATGGAAGCACGATCAGGCCGTCGGCAAACTGCGTTTGATGATTCAATCCAAGGTCGCCCCGGTTGCCGTCAATCTTTGGACCGCTGAATCAATGACAAAAGACTTCCGCGAATCGGTTTGGAATTCTCAACCTCTGAAGAAGAACAACGATGCTTATACCGGGGAGGTTCCGATCCCCGTTGGAAAACACACGGCGCTGTTCGGCGAAGTTCGATTCCAGCTTGGCGAATTGCAGTATGGGCTGACGACGCAATTGCGTCGTGAATAGCAATGGTTATCCAGGTCGACGATTCTTTGAATTCAATCAACACGTTCCTGTTGTGACTTTGCATCCTCTCGATCGGCAGCCACCGAATGCGGTATTTCCTGATTGGTCTCGTCATCCTTGTTGCTGGCTGTGGCCAATCAACGAAAAGCCTTCCGGTTGCCACTGCTCCAGTCCAGGTGAATGAACCGATTCCAGAATCGGTGGAATTCTTCTCACAGTGGTTGAAGGACCACGGGCATGACGACGTCGTGTCCGATGAACAAGGTGTCGGTCTTGCGAGCAATGCGACGCGGTTGAGTGCCTCGATCTACAGCGTGAAGCCATCGAACGACAGCCGATTTGTTGTGGAAACGGAGTTCCGGATTCAATTGCCGTCTGGACGCGTCATTGTGGAATTCATCGCAGGAATTGGTGACTCTCGCGAGAATGCAATTCGCGATTCGTTGATGAATTTCGTCCTGACGACATTTCACGTGGTGTATAAGGGCTTCATCAACTCTGATGATCCCCATCTGACGTCGACGAAAATGATGATCGCGGGGAAAGAAAGAGAAGTCTTGCTGGGGGACATTTTTCTGCGAAGAAATTCGAACGAGCAGCAGGTTGATCTGAACAAGATTCGGCCGCAGGTTGAAGCATTTCTGGGAAACAGCAAGTTGTCCGACGAAGTGCATTGGATGAAGATCGTCTATGCACAGATGAACAGCAAACCGATGACGGTCTCTGTCACCGTTGACAATGCCGAAGAACCACAGATGGCGGAACAGGTGACTCGACTCGAC
Source organism: uncultured Schlesneria sp. (assembly GCA_963977965.1). Taxonomy (GTDB): domain Bacteria; phylum Planctomycetota; class Planctomycetia; order Planctomycetales; family Planctomycetaceae; genus Schlesneria. Next base: position 11,274 of record CAXBSB010000134.1, on the reverse strand, counting down.
TGGCCACCGGCCCCCTTCTTTTATATGTCGAAGCAGTTCATTGTCGTGAAGTGAGCTGCTAAAGCGAATCCAACTTAAGTTTGGCGTCCCGCGGGGCTGAAGGGCCGTTGGTGTCAGGTCAATGGGACTGATTTCGGCTGACGTGTCGTCACAAATACTCCGAAGGAGTTACGTCATATAGCCCTGGGTTGCCGCGTTTCGCGGCTACCCAGGGAATGCATGCAGGAGACTCATTTACCCAGAATGGGTTATGTCCAGAATGATGACGGAACCCCGTTGGCCCGATGGGCCCGATGGGGTACACCGTTGAGATCGGCTAAACCCAGGGTAGCTCACTTCGTGAGCAACTCTGGGCTTTATGACACAACTCCGTTGGAGTTGGAGACATTGATCACAAGGATCAATACCAGATCTCGTCATATCAAGCACTCCGAACTGGAGAGGACGCAGGCCTTGCCGTCGCCGCTCCACTCATGAAAATCGACTTTTACTTGCAAAATGCCTCACAGCGTTGCCCGCGGGGGCGGGCAGTTGTTAGTTGGTGGCACCCCGCACCAATGCCTTCATCATGGGATGAACGGGTACTGGTTCAACCGGGCTGGGTCGCACAGGCCGACGCGATTGAACGGCGCAATCGCAGATCGAATGTGTTCTGTGAACTGATCGCTCGGCAATGAAGAATCGATTTCCTGAACGGCCCGCTCCAATGCGGATCGCAGGCCATGATGGTCCGCACTCAAAAAGGCTGAGCCTCGGATCGCTCGGCCCGCACGGCGTTCGGTTTCCGACCATGTTGCAGCAGAGAAATAGAACATTGACAGAGCGATCATCCGTTCGAACTCGCGAAATCCCAGGAAACTGCCGCTGACGATCAGGTCGAGGAATTCGGACTCGCGCTGCAGCATCTGGTCATAGGCCTTCAGGTCTTCTTCCAATGCGGGCTGCTTCCAGGATCGTTCCAGAATTCCCATCAGACGTTCGATCCCGACCAGCGTGAATGCGTTGCCGGTGGAATGCAGCGGATCCAGAAACGTTGCCGTGTTCGGTAACATCACCCAGTTGGCGCCTGCCGATGTCTGCAATCGTCGCTGCATCCGACCTGACTGACGCCAGGGAACGGTGGGTTCGGCATCCGCGAACTGCTCTGCGACGGCGGGCAGTCGCTTCATGATCGCTTCCCATTCCGCTTCGGGTGCGACTGTGCTGTCCAGCGGAAAGCGTTCCGGGTTCAGTGAAAACCCAGCGCTGGTCACACCGTTGTCAAACGGCAGAACCCACATCCAGCCACCATCAAATACATGATGCAGTGCCGCGTCATCGCACGGGTACGGATGATCCTCAGCACGTCCACCGCGAGCGGTGTAAAGATCGTTCCATCGCTTCACATGTTTGAAGTGAGAAAACAATCCGCGGGATCGTGTCTTCAGGCCCTCAGGGTGCGGCCCGATTCCGAGTTGGCGGGCAAGAAATCCACCTTCACCCGAAGCATCAACGACCAGATCGGCTGACCACGTGAGTGATTCGCCGTGACGTGTCCCCGACAGTTCCCAGCCCGTCCCACGGGGAGACATGTTTTCTAGCGTTGTCAGATCGAAATAAGGGATTCCGGCTCTAGCCGCTTCATGCGCGAGAAACTGATCGAAATCGGATCGCAGCCAGTGTGTGTCGGCATCATCTGCGCCGGCGCTGGCTGCGACGAGCAGTTCGTTGCCATGATCGGGCCGCGGACAGAAGTCGTGATCCAGATCGTGATGAAAATAGCTGAATCCCCGTTTCAGGCCGCAGACAATATCAGGATAGGCTCGTTTCCAACTGCCGTAGTTACACAACGGCGTCAGCTGAGGCAGGTTGTACCGCTTCGATAATCCTTCAAGGATCAGGTTGGCCATCGGAGTCGAAGATTCGCCGATGGCGAACCGCGGATGGGAGCCGCGATCAATCAGCACGGATCGCAAGCCGATCTGTTTCAGCAGCAGCGACAGTAAACTGCCGCTGAAGCCCGCTCCGATGATGACAATATCGGTTTCAATCATAGTCATACTTTACTTTGGCAGATGCAGTCGATTTTCGGAGCGATCTGTTGCGTCAAATTCATCTGGCGGATCCGCTCGGACCTGGCCGGACCGCAGTCCGGGCAATCATAAAACTTTTCGACGTCCCACAAATCCATCAGGACTCGTCCTCGTTTCAACGCGATCCCTTGCTCCAGCAGAATCTCCATGCTGCGAATTGTCGGTGGTTGAAACCGTCCATTGGCCTGCAGGCGATCGATGTAGCCGTTTCCCACTCGCGTTGGGATAAAGCTGCAGCATTGGACTCCCATATCGAATGCGTGTTGCATGGATTTCATTCCCCACTCAACCCCTTCTCGCTCGCTGAGTCCGGGTGGTTTCAGAAGCAGGAACGCTCGGATATCAATATCGTGCTGTTTCAGAAATACCGCCGCGTGATCAAAATCGGCAACGGTCATCTGCTTGTTCAATGACGCCAGAATCTCAGTGTGGATGGTCTCCAGACCGAGTGCAATTTCCAGGCGAGTCCCCAGCAGGTCGCGAAAGCGGACGCAACGTTCATTGGTGAGACGGGGATGGTTCTCAACAATCACGGTTTCGAACTGACGAACTCGATCCGCTATGGCACCGTAGTCTTCGGGAGGAATTGCTTGCCCGTCGAAGAAATTTCCTGCGTTGTAAAGCTTGATGTGCTTTGCAGTCGGCAGGCGCTGTAGCGCGTAGTCGATTTGAGCTGGGATGGCCCCTGCAGGAACACGCTCATCGAGCGTATATTTCCACAGGTCGCACATCGAACATCGAAACGGACATTCCTTGTTGGTCAGGAAGATCGTGGCAACGGGGTCGACAGAGCCTGTTGCTGAACACTCGGGTTCGACCAGGAATGCCGACGGTTCCCAGGGGTTCAGCGCCACCTTCGGCGGACGCGCCGCCAGGATTTCAGCATCGGAAACCAAAAACGCTTTCTCCAATGTTACTGCTTTCCGATTTCTGATCGGCGCTGTGTCATGAACTTGTCGACTCAGGCCATAGGGCAGCCGAAACACCTTTCGATGGCAGGCAGATCAATTACCTTCGTGCGCTTTGTGGAACACGATCCTCTTGCATGCTTCTTTTGCAAGGCATTGTTGACCACGAAGGACACGAAGGGCACGAAGGGGGGGAAGATTAATTTCATGATTTCAATTTGAGCCTGGTGTTGAAGTTGATCGGCTCTCGATTCCGATTTCATCAACTTCAGGCAGCGTAGGCAGTACTGAAGTCCGAATTCAAATGATCAAGTCCGTCATTCGTCTTCGCGCTCTTCGTGTCCTTCGTGGTACACCATCTTCTGGCATGCGTTGTTTGCAACGAATTGTTGACCAGGTACGACACGAGCGCACGAAGGGGGAAAAAAGATCAATCGCATGATTTCAATTTGAGACTCGTGAAGTCTCAGGCGAACTGTTTCAGGAAACGGCGGCGGTATTCGAGTGGATCTGATGGGAAAATATTCGCAAAAGCAGCCTCGCCGATGGCACCTCGTTGGAAACGGCGTTTTTCAAAGACCGGCATGGTGATTCCCGTGATGGCTTCGACGCCGCGGCGAACCACCTCGCCCTTCAATGCATAAAGACGCTCCTCTTTCCAGTCGGTCAGTTCAATGAACGGAATCCCTTCGGCCACTTCGATCACGTTGGGCAATGCAAACGGACTGAAACCTTGAAATCCGAGAGCTGTGACGGGGGCCGATGATCGGACGTGACCGCGGCTCTGACCGCCGGAGTAAGTGAGCGAATGCTTGATCGCGTGGACTCCCCACCCTTCCTGATAGAGCATCTGATTGTTGAGCACGCTGCGAATTGTCAGTTCGTGATTCTCGTGAATCGGATAATCTTTCAGATTCTCATCACCACCGTCACCATCGACCAGCAGTTTCCAATCGGGATATCGCTCACGGATTCCTCGGCACAGGGCGAGTGTCATGGCCGCAGCCTGCACATCGAGCGGTTTGTAATCTTCGAGGACTCGAATGGCATCGTCGACCGAGATTGCGGACGCGGGGACTTCGATTCGCTCGAGTAGATATCCCAGATCCAGTTCATCGAGGAATCGTTGTGCCTGGCGGGCGTCCTCCCCTGCCCCACCGACATCCAGCGTGAATGCTTTCAGACGCTGCGGTGCTTCGCCTCGCTGTAACATCAGGTGGTAAAGAGTCAGAAGGACCGAACCACTGTCGATCCCGCCCGAGAATAGAACGCCGATTGGTTCCTTTGGTCCCACTCGGTCCAGCCACTGATTGAGTTCACGAGCGAGGGCTCCGATGTACGCCTTGCCAATCTCGTTCAGATCGGTTGAAAGAACATTGCGCTGAGGATTGAAGAATCGATGGTACGTTGGACTCGGATCAGGACACCCGACCAACGCCAGTTCCATCAAATGATGAGCAGGGACCATTCGAGTGTAGCTCGGGTGGAATTGCCCATCGAGACCTTCCCCTTTCAGCCATTGCAGGATGGTATCGATCCGTTCGGCGATTACGAGGACCGGGCCCGCATGCTGCTTGGCGATGAAATAACGGAGCGGCCTGCCGATCGAACGGGCCATCCGGACAATTTTGCCAGTCTTGTGAATCAGCGCGAACTGTCCGTCAATCTGGCGAACTTGTTCCGGATCGCCAGACGCCACCCGCACTAACGCCTCGTCCGCAGACATGTTCAGGAATACGTTGCCAGCGGGATCAACGAGGTTGATCAGACGTTCTATCAGTTGGACTGACTGCATGTCAAAATTCCTGTGAGCGGAATGCCGAATGAGGATTGGAATTGAAAATAACGCGAAGCGAATGACATCTGTACGCCGTTAGTGTGGGTCGCATGTCCGGTCGCGTTGAAACATGGGTTCGACGCTGAAGTTAGGTGCCCGCGGGACGCCACAATGAAACTGGATACGAATCTAGCAGCCCGTGGTAAAAGGGGTCTGACCCTCTCAGGGCAAACGATTTCCAAGTCAAATCGGCTGTCCTCCAAAGGGTCTGACCCCTTTTACCACGGGCATCTAGGATGCACAATGTGGGCGCGAACCTCAAGATTCGGGTGATGTCGAGGTCACGTGAAACAGTTCCGTCATCCAGCGATTTCGAAATCGCCCCTGAGGATCACGGTCTTCACAAATCTGGCGAAATCGTCCGAATTCCGGGTAGAGCCCCACCAGATCTTCTGCGGGAAGCGGACAATACTTGCCCCAGTGCGGTCTGGCCCCGAATCGCCTCGACATCGACTTTGCCAGAAAAGCGGCGACCGCTTTAAAACCGGCTCGTTCCGTCGGCCGGGCATAACTGATGATGCTGATGGCGTACCAGTCCTGATTTCCGCCGCTCGCCATCGAGATCAACATGTCGTCGGAGACAATTCGCCGAACACAAATCGGGTAGTGGTGACAATAAATCCCGCGAAGTGCCTCCAATCCCTCCTGATCAGGGATTGTTGCTGACGTCGTAGCGGAATTCGCTGATGGATTGGCCGCGACTGTCAGGACATCACGAACGTAATTCAACGCAGGCTCCAGGCGATCTCGTAAGACGAAAAGCTCAATTTCGATATGTCGAAACAGTTCGTGTTCCATGATCAGCATTGCTGAGGATTCATCCGTGACTTTCCAGTTATGAATGACGGTCCTGGGGATCACGCGGCGATACAGAAACCTGACAAAACTGCCGCTGTGGACGATGCGCAGCGCAAACAGGACTAGCAGGTGCAGCCCCAGGTCAATCATCAGGAACCAGTAGATCCGATACAGTCCAGCCAGAAGCGACCGCTTCAGCGGAACTTCGCGGCGATGTTGAGCCAGAAAAGTCCAGCGCCAGGGGGCCAGGTAGAATTGCTGCAGAGGAAACTGTTCCTGAGCATCGAGGACGGATTCGAGCGACGGGTACTCCCGGATATGTTCCTCGATGCTGTAACGCTCGCGGCATTGAACTTTCAGACTGACGATGACACCCAGGCAGCCGAGGCCGCATTTCGCCGCTCGCAACTCGTCCCCAGCTTCGATCTGTTCGATCATCGCCTGACCGGTTGCCGGGTCGAATCGCGCAACGCGAACAGCCTGAATGTAATTCGACAGGCAGTGACGTCCTGAGCCGTGAGTTCCCGTCGAGGTTGCGCCGGCAATCGTCTGCTCGGTAATCAGCCCCAGCGACGGCAGCGTTCGTCCTTTCCGTTTGAGCTCAGCGATGACGGTCTTGATCTGACACCCGGCACCGACCCAGGCCGATTCTCCATCAGGTTGCAAGTCAATCTGCTGCAGGCGAGTGACGTTGAGCACGATACCATCGGTGACAACGAGTTCACTCCAGGAATGCAGGCTTCCGATGACACGAATCTGCTGATCTCGGCACTGATTGAGGATGGAAATGACTTCCGCTTCGTCCTGCGGTTCAAAATAACCCGCCGGTTGGAAGTGGACATTGCTGCCAAAGTTCGAAATCGTCCTGGCGGCGTTCATTTCAGGCTCGCAATGTGGCTCCGAGTTGTTTTTGACACGCGGCGATCACGGATTGCTGGGCGGCGTCAACCTCTTCACTGGTCAATGTTCGCTCGGCTGAACGATACATCAGCGTGATGAGGTAGCTTTTCTTTCCTTCCGGAATCTGCTTGCCTCGGTATTGTCCGCCGAAACCGACCGACTCCAGCAAGGAACCTGCCGCTCCACGGACGACAGCATCGAGTTCACTCCACGTGACGGGATCATCCAGAACGAAGTTCAGATCCCGTGAAGATCCCTGGAACTGTGGCAGCGACTTGAATCGAGGAACCAGATCCGCAACGGATTCCAGAACTGACAGATCCAGTTCCGCCACCGTGACGGGATCTCGCAGGTCCAGTTGATCGGCAACCGCTCGGTCCAATTCGCCGACCCAACCCCAGAACTGACCGTTCAGCAATAGTTCGGCACCACGCCCTTCTGTGAACTGCGCGATCGAAGATGGACGAGCGATCACTGTCGCAGAGGGATTCACTCGAGCAGCGAGTTCCTGGACGACTCCTTTGATTTCAGCGAAGGATTTGCCGCTGACAAAACTGATCATCGTCGGTTCAGACTGCGACTGGGGCAGCGATTTGTCTGCGGAGAGGTGGACGCTGGCAATTTCAAACAGTTGAGCCCCAAAGGTTCCTCGTCGTTCGTTCGCTCGTCGCGATCCGAGCAGGCTGGGGATCAAGGTTTGTCGCAGCAGGCTGGTTTCACGGAAGTCGGAGTGATCGATGGCCAGCGGGGCGCGGTCGCCACGTGGCAGGAACAGATTTTGTTCCTTTTCGCTGACCAGCGATACGGTGATGGCTTCGAAAAAGCCGGCACCTGTCAGTGTATTACGAACGCGGTCGATCACTCGATCATGATGCGATTTGTGGCTCAGGCACAGTGGGACTGCGGCATTGGTAGGAAGCTTGTCGTATCCGTAAATGCGGGCCACTTCTTCAATCAAATCGATTTCACGAGACAGGTCACGACGGTTGAACGGTGGAATAAACGTCGCCGCTTCGGCAGTCGCTTTTCCGACTTGCACCAGGCCAAGAGCCACCAGGATCCGAATCGCCTCGTCGGTGGGGATATCGATCCCCAAGACTCGCCGGATTTGTGCAAACCGAAGCGTGACCGGCGGGCATTCGGCGGGTGGCTTCGCCCCTGCGAAGACAGAACCTTCGAGAAGCTCACCACCAGCCAGTTCGAGAATCAGTTCGCAGCAGCGTCGGCTGGCCCAGTCAGGGCCGTGCGGGTCCAGAGCACGTTCGAAGCGATACGAGGAATCGCTGTGAAGTTTCAAGCGGCGCGATGTGTTCCGAATCGAAAGCGGTGCGAACAGAGCCGCTTCGATCAGTACGTTGCGGGTTGTCGTGGTGATTTCCGTATCGGCGCCACCCATCACACCCGCCAGAGCCACGGGGCGATCGGCATCGGCGATGACGCACATGTCAGTCGCCAGGGCGTATTCTTTGTGGTCGATCGCCTGCAGCTTTTCCCCGGCTTTTGCGCGACGCACGACGATCCGTTGCCCGTGCAGGCGATCCATGTCGAAGGCATGCAGCGGCTGACCACATTCCATCAGGACATAGTTTGTGATGTCGACGATATTGTTGATGGACGCAATCCCGACAGTTTGCAGTCGACGCTGCAACCAGGCTGGGCTGGGGCCAACTTTAACTCCGCGGATAACGCGTGCGTGGTATTGTGAGCAAAGATCCGGGCATTCGTTCACGACGGAGGTGACGGGACCAATCGAGGTCGAACCAGTTTTCGGTGCTGCGGCAGGAACTTTCAGTGGCTTGCCGTAAACGACGGCCGCTTCTCGCGCGATACCCAGATGTCCCAGGCAATCAGGCCGATTGCTGGTCACTTCGAAGTCGATACACGTATCGCCTGCAACATCGCGGCATTCTTCGAGGTTCAGTCCGGTCATCGTCAACCGATCTGCCAGAACTTCGGCCGGCACATCCAACGAAACGTATTGATTCAACCAATCCCAACTGACAAGCATTTTCAGACCACCAAGGTTTCAGAATTCCACAAAACGTCGATTCCGTACTGTAAACTGACGGCGAAGATCACGAAAGGGAAAACCGCAGATGAACAGCATGACTATTTCCGATAGCATGCTTGAGTGCGGACCTGCTCACTGAAATTGGATGTGATCGAGAACTCAGTACCGTTTGTCACGACCTTTCCGAAAGGATCTCCCTTGGGATTCATCGACCTGACTCAGTTTGAACCGATTTCCCCGGTCCCCGGATGCCGGATGCGTACGCCATTTGGCCAGAATCTGATGCTTTCGTATCTGGAAATGGATGATGGAGCCGAGGTTCCCTTGCATCATCATCCGCACGAACAAGGTGGAATTCTGATATCCGGCCGAGTTCAGTTGACGATTGGTGAAGAAACACGAACGGTTGAAGCGGGATCGTTGTTCCTGATTCCTCCGAATGTCCCTCATCGAGCGGTTGCCGTCGATGGGCCTGCGGTGGTACTGGACGTCTTCAGCCCTGTCCGAGAAGACTATGCCAAGCTCGCGAATCACTATATTCCCACCAAAACAGGGACGTGATTCGATTCAGACGCGACTTGATGCTCGCAGCCCGTGGTAAAAGGGGTCTGACCCTCTCCGGCTCTCCAAAGGGTCTGGCCCCTTTTACCACGGGCTGCGGATCTCGCAGTGTGAGACAACGGAATGCCTGAACAACCTGTATCCAAGATTCGGGCTGCTCCACTGCCAGTCACGCCGCCTGATTCCATGCCGCCCACTGGTTATGCAGAATTGCATTGCCTGACGAACTACTCGTTCCTGCAGGCGGCGTCTCATCCTGATGAACTGGTTCAGCGAGCGGCTGGATTGAACCATGCCGCTCTTGCCATCACTGATCGCCACAGTCTGGCCGGGGTGGTCCGTGCCCATGCTGCTGCCAAGCCATTGAATCTGCCGCTGTTGATCGGTACGGAAGTTGTTCCTGCGGCGTCCTCGACGGTCGTACTGCTGGCGAAAAATCGTGCTGGCTACGGTCAATTGTCGCGGTTGCTGACAGTGGGAAAGCGTCGGGCTCCCAAAGGGGAGTGCCATTTGACGTTTGCGGATGTGGCGCATCATGGATCCGATCTGCTGGCTTGTGTGCTGCTGGATCGGGAATCCCCTGAATCGCAGTTGCGCGACCTGGCTCAATGGCGCGAGGCCTTCGGCGACCGTTGTTATCTGCTGTCGGAACTGCATCTGGGTCCACACGACAATTGGATGCTGCAGCGATACCAACAGGTCAGCAATCAGGTACGACTGCCACTCGTCGCCAGCAATGGTGTTCTTTATCACGAACCTGTTCGAAGGTATCTGCACGATGTTCTGACAGCCGTCCGTCTGGGGTGTACCGTTGCAGAACTAGGTGAGCATCGGCAGACAAACGGGGAGCGGTACTTAAAGTCGGCCGAGGAGATGCGGCGGCTGTTTCCGGGAGCAGAAGAGCTGGTAACGCGTTCACTTGAAGTCGCCGGGCGCTGCCACTTCTCGCTTGATGAACTGCGTTACGAATATCCCGAAGAACTTTGCCCTCGCGAGCATTCGCCGTTGAGTTGGCTGACTCACCTGACATGGGCTGGGGCGCGGGAACGATATCCAGCAGGGTTGCCTGACAAGGTGCGGCAACTGATTGAGCACGAACTGCGACTGATTGAGGAATTACATTACGAAGCGTACTTCCTGACGGTCTGGGATCTGGTTCGATTTGCCCGCAGTCGACAAATCCTCTGCCAGGGCCGGGGTTCGGCGGCGAACTCGGCTGTCTGCTTCTGCCTGGGCGTGACGTCGGTCGACCCTGACCGGATCGATGTTCTGTTCGAGCGATTTATCAGCAAAGAGCGTGGGGAAGCTCCCGATATCGACGTTGATTTCGAACACGAACGCCGTGAAGAGGTCTTGCAGTACCTCTATGAAAAGTACGGACGCGAACGAGCGGGGATGACTGCAGAAGTGATCACCTATCGGCCTCGATCGGCAGTCCGCGATGTCGGTAAGGCCCTGGGGCTCTCTCTGGATCGCGTCGATGTTCTGGCGAAATCTGTCGAGCATTCACGGCACGAAGGTGATGTCCTTGCCTCGCGATTTCGCGAAGTTGGTTTTGATCCCACGTCTCGGCTGGGTCGCCAACTGGTGGTGCTGGTCGAGCAATTGATGGGGTTTCCACGTCACTTGTCTCAGCATGTTGGCGGCATGGTGATTACGCAGGGGCCGTTATGCGAACTGGTTCCCATCGAAAACGCGGCGATGGCCAATCGAACTGTGATTGAATGGGACAAGAACGATCTGGATGTGCTGGGGATCTTGAAGATCGATTGCCTGGCGCTGGGGATGCTGACGGCGATCCGCAAGGCGTTCGATCTGCTGGAAAAGCACACCGGAACCAAATGGACTCTGGCCACGATTCCTGCGGAAGATCCGGCGGTCTATGACATGTTGTGTCGAGCGGAATCGATTGGCGTGTTCCAGGTCGAATCACGAGCTCAAATGAGTATGCTTCCGCGCCTGAAACCTCGTTGCTTCTACGATCTGGTAGTTGAAGTGGCCATCGTTCGTCCGGGACCGATCCAGGGAAACATGGTTCATCCGTACCTGCGACGTCGCAGCGGTGAAGAACCCGTGACATTTCCGAGTGAAGCGGTACGAGAAGTGTTACACAAGACGATGGGGGTTCCGATCTTCCAGGAGCAGGCCATGAAACTGGCCGTTGTTGCGGCGGGGTTTACGCCTGGT
>CAXBSB010000133.1:0-21733 GCA_963977965.1 uncultured Schlesneria sp. | reverse complement strand
GCCAGCAGTGAATCGCATCCTTGCCAGATGAACTGCAGGACCATCGGTGTTCCCAGAAAACCCTGGAAATGGATGTGGTCCCACGCCGTCTTCCAGTCGCCCATGGATTCGATGTATTCGATCGAGACGAGAGACTGTGGCTTGTAGCCCAGAATCTCGGTGAGCAGGTGGTCCTTGGATTTGACTTTGTTCGCTTTGTTGACAGGGTCATCCAGAACTTTGCCGTCCAGGTTTCCAAATATATTGTGCCCGACCCAGCTCATGACTTTCAGGTTTCGTGCCGCGAACATTGGAGCCAGCACGGCCTTCATCAGTGTTTCGCCGGTCTTTCCGTCGCGACCAGCGTGAACCACCTTTTGTTGCAAGGCGTACTCGTAAAGGCCTGGCAGATCAGATCCGATCGAGGGGGTAAAGTTCACGAACGGGCTGCCAGTTTGCAATGCTGCGATCGCATACAAGGTGCTGGCCGGAAGGGGTGACTGGGCCTTGCCTTGCAACGATTTCTGGATGTCAGCCCAGCTCCATGAACGAATTGCGTCAGGCGGTGGCGGTTCGGTTGAAGAAACATTGACGACGATCACGCGATCAAGCTTCTCACGCGTCTTGAATTCAGAAATGTCTTTGGCGAGGCGAGCGACGGCCTGAGCAGCCGTTTCTTTTCGGGTTTTGGCAGCAGCAGGACCAGCCAGTGCATCAATCGTGGCACCGACATTGACCAGGGTTCCAGGGCGGATGTTCTTGTCAAACTTGGCAAGCTGCGAAGCGATTGCGGTAAGCGATGTCGCGTTGAAAACGTGAGATTTTTCCAGCAGCACCTGGGCTTCGGCTGAGTAGGTCGTTTCGCGAATCTCGTGGCCACCGACGACAAGTTCTTCCCAGCCAACGAGATCGAGCGAGTCGAAGGGGGGGAGAGCACTGACCAGACCCGTCGTTCCGGTTAACCCCTTTCGCAGGGCACACAACCCGACAACAACTGTCGTCGCCACGCCACCCCAGGCTCCGACCAGCCAGACTCCAACCTTTCTCTTTGCCATCCGATTGCCTTCCACAGCTTCAATTCAAGGTGCATCTTCGTCGGGAAAAAATCGACGCGAGTCCGTAACTCTAGCAGAGGCTCGAACTCATCGCGAGTGACTGATTCCACGAGATCTGGCAGAATGTGGCTGATGATTGGTCGGGTCGGTGCAGTTCAGATGCAACCGTCTATCGGATGTAAACTTCAATCGGCTCCATCGAACGAAAGCGATTGACGATCATCAGGTCTCGTTTCGGTGATCGAGCGACACTGATTCCGTCAATCAGCGGTCGGGTTTGCATGAATTCAGCCCATCGAATGTTGACCTGAACTCCATTCTCAGAGAGTTCATCGGTCAATTCCGCAGGGTCGGTCGACCGTGTCTCACCAAGGTAATTCGACAGATTTCCGCAGACGTAGGCCAGGTAAAGGCCTTCGTGGTACTTGTTACTCGCGAAAGTCTGATGAGCAATCCCATTTGCGTCCAGTCTTCGTGCAAGTTCGCGAAATTCTGCAAGGTTCGAGGATTGCGGGTGCTCTGTGGCAACCATTCCGATGCTGTAAATATCAACGGCAGCGAACGCGCAGCACAGCATTACTGAAGTCAGTGCCAACGATCCTTCTGTTCGGGGAAGAACTGGAAATCGCTCGAACCATCGAACGCTATCGTGCAAAGCAGTTGCACGAATCAATCCGGCTGCAGCGAAGCAAATCAACGGAGCAACAACGGGAACAATGTAGCGGGTTTCAAGATTTACAGTCAGGTATCCCGAGCAATAGACGGTGGTCGTCAATAATGCCCAGAGGGCGATTTGATGGCCGGGATGGTCGAATGATTTCAACCCGTGCCGTCCAATAAAGGCTACGACGGACAAAAGCAAAAGCCAGCCGGGGATCAACCCCACGCAGTTTCCAAAGTTGTGGATAATTAATCGAATCTGATGGCGGAAATTACGAAAACTGCTGAACGGTGACCATTCCTCCGCGATCACAGGTTCCAGAATATAGTCCCGAGTTAGCGGTGGATGCCACAATGGATCTTTTCCAAAACTATCAGGACCAACATTCGCGTGATTGGCCCGTCCTGCATTGGTGTATGTCAGGCTTCCGTACTTGTGCGACAGTACTGCGACCCATGGTCCAGCAACGATCCCCAGGCCGAGACTCATCGAAATCAATGCAATGACCGGCGCTCGTTGTGGCATCCCGTTGGTTCGCGAAGGAAAGATCGATTTCAAAACTGTGATCGCGATTGGTTGGACGATACAGAAAGGCAGCATGTAAGCCTTCGCCAGATAAGCGAAGCCTGCAATCGCACCGGCCAGAAAGTATTTCGTCGTTTTACGAGATTGATTTGTGTCCGTAAGAATAGAGAAATACCAGAAAACAAACGCACAGGCGAGAAGATCAGGATTCAAAAGATATGTCGAAAACCAGATTGCTTGAATCGTTGCACACGTCAGTACGCCGTGGATCAACAAGCGGTCAATCAATTCTGCCGATGCGAAGAACCGGCAGGCGATTCTGTGTATCGCAACGATGTAGAACAGACCACTGGCAACCAGGATGATTCGTCCCGCGATAAGATCGGGGACCCCCAAACCGATCAGTGGAACCATCATCCATGAAAACAGCGGAGACCATGAACCCGTAATCGACGTTTGCGGCGTGTGAATTACGCGATGTGCCACAGTCGAATATGCGACGAAGTCAGCATTGATATAGTCTGCCTGACAAATCGATATTGCGATGGAAGCAACAAGAAAGAAAATCAGAGACACTCGAAGGTTGATTTGATGCGTCACGATTTTCGCCCGGAATTGAGGTATACACAGAGGCACAAGCAGAGAATGGGATGTGATCTGGAGAGATCGAAGCTGAGTCTTCCCTGAAGACTTGGGACGATATGTGGAATCCGCAATTCTGATCAAGCTGAATTACGCGTCAAAACTGCGAAAAGCCTTCAGTCTTACGATATCGTCACATTCATTGAATCACAGGTGCGATGCGTGTTCGATGACGATCGTCGAGTTCTCTTGAGACGCCGCTTCCGTATGGTATCCTTGCCTTTGCGACGCATGACAATCATTCATCAGATGACAAATCCGGGGTAGTTTCAAGATGGCGGCAAATGAGTTCGAAACGGTTACGAGCAGTCCAATCAACTTGCCGCCGGGGTGGATTGAACAGACACAGATCATGCTCAATTCCTACCTTCATTGGACAGGTCGCGAACTGATTCCACGAATTGGTTCTGCCGAACAGCAGGCAATTTCGCTTGATCGTGCTCCGTTTGTTGTCGTGTCGCATGGGACGCAATCGGATCCGATTTTGAACTATGGAAACCAGACGGCACTTTCATTGTGGGAAATGTCGGTCGAAAAACTAACGCAGACACCATCACGACTGACCGCAGAGCCGATGCATCGTGAAGAACGAGCTCGACTGATGGAACGTACAACTCGTGAAGGGTACGTCGACGATTACCAGGGGATTCGAATCAGCAGCACAGGTCGGCGATTTCGCATTGATCAGGCAACCGTCTGGAATCTGCTGGATTCGTCTGGGCAACTCGTCGGTCAGGCTGCAACCTTTTCAGAGTGGCGTTTTCTGGATCGGTAAATTCTCTCGACGAGGAACGAGTGGGCCTCAGCGAGAACGTGGCGTATGCGCTGCCTGATTGGATCGTTGCAACCTCGCATGTCACTTACTGAGGCTCGATGACCGTCATTGTTTTCCAGCGTCCTCCTCGGAAGCGAGCGTAGTAGATGAACCCCAGTGACATGACATAGACAGAGCACCAAATCCAACACCAGAATAAGAGCCTCTCTTCGTTTTCCCGACCAAGAACTTTCCATGTCAAGTAGGTCGGTAATACCATCAACCCCCAGGCACAAGCAAACGTCACGAGCATCGAGAAAACCGTGTCACCTGCGGCGCGGATCGCCGAGCCGAAGATGATTGCCATGGCATCAAAAAATGAATAGATCGCCACAAACCGTAACAGGATGATCACGACGGATCGCACCTTTGCGAAGTCCTCAACAGGCTTAACCTGATCCAGCGCCGTAGCGATTTTCGCAGCTTCGCGGTTTGCTCCATATTCGTAGGGGGCGAGAAGCACCTGCGGTGCCAGAACGTAGACGGCTCCACAAACGAGCATGATTCCGCCGGCGAGCACAAACCCTTTGTGGACAGATTTCTCTGCGATGTCCGGCCGACCCTCACCGATTCGATGTCCGACCAAAGTCGACACGGCAATGCCCACACCGATGACAGGAATGAAGGCGAGGGTATTCAGATTGAAGGCGATATTAGTGGCGGCCAGTTCCCGTTGACCGATCCAACCGATCATCATCATGAACGCTGCAAAGCCCGCAACGTCCAGAAACATCTGCAAGCCACTGGGGCCCCCGAATTTGAAGAGGTCTTTCATCAGCAGCCGACTGAATCGCCAGTGATTCCAGAATTGATAAGTGACTCGAGCCTTGTACTGCGTCATCAGAGCAATAAAGCAGGCGGCGGCAAACACATTGGCCAGACTCGTGGCGATCGCAGCACCCGCAATCCCCATCGCTGGAATCGGACCCCAGCCAAAAATCATGGCGTAGTCCAGCACTGCATTCACAGCCATGCTGGCGGCGTTGACAGCAAAAACCAGCAATGTCTTTCCACGCCCACTGAAAAAAGTCGATAGCGCCGCCGACAGAAGCGCGGGAATGGCCCCGACACATAGCCACGAGAAATACTCGACTTCCAGTTTCTGAACTTCTGGGATGTGGTCGATTAGTCGGAAAAGCGTCCCGGACCAAAGTGACGGAATCGTCAGCAGGATTCCGCAGACGACCCCGAAGTACGTCGCTTGCCAGACGCTGCTCGAAACCCGTTCTGGCTGTTTCGCTCCGTCATACTGAGCAACAAACGCATTCGCGTACGAGACGATTCCAAACGGAAGACTGAGGCAGGACCAGAACAGGATTCCCGCCGGAAGTGCCGCCGCCACTGCGGCTTCCGAATGCCACGTCAGAAAAACCCGATCGATGACGTGCATCATCGACTGTGTTCCGGAACTGAGAATCATCGGGACGGCAATAGCCAGGAGTTCTCGATACCCACCGGGCGTTCCTTCGACGGCAAGTTCGTTGATGTTAGGGTCGGTGCAATCGGGTAGTGCGATGGCAACGGGCGGAACAGGAGTATCGGCTGTCGAATCAGACACGTGTCAGGAGACCTTCGTCGAAAGGGCGTTCAAAATGCTGAATAGAGCGCATCCAACATCAGTGTGGCGTCCCGCAGGCATCAAATTGCTGCGTCCAACCCATGGTTCGATGCGACAAGGACGTGCGACCCGCGCTAGACAGTATGGTTTCAGGCCTCCCGTTGACAACCATCACCCATCCGAAGTTCACTGCATCTTTGCAATTGCTCCGACTTGCTGATGACACTCGCATCCGTTACGGTTTGTGGGTGAAACTTTTCCCCGCGTCGCCCCTGTTTCCAGAGGCACCGTTTTTATCCATCCGGAATCGTCCTTGATGCGTTCGCTCCGCACGTTCGTTCTGGCTGCCATCTGTTCCCTCGCGGCTGACAATATCGCGTTTGCGGACGTCAAGCTGCCCGCAATCATCGGGGACAATATGGTCCTGCAGCAGGGTGCGGAACTCCCATTCTGGGGGTGGGCCGAGCAGGGTGAGAGTGTCACAGTCACCGTTGCGGGCAAAACGGTTTCCGCGACAACATCGGCCGACGGGCGCTGGTTCGTTCGTGTTCCCGCAGTCTCAAAATCTGGTATGGTCGAAGTTGTGATTGCGGGCAAGAACAGCTTGACACTGAAAAATGTCCTCATCGGTGATGTCTGGATCTGCTCCGGCCAATCGAACATGCAGTGGCGAGTCCTGGAATCGACAGGTGCCAAGGAGGAAATTCCCGCAGCGAAACATCCCACGATCCGGCTGTTTAAGGTGGAACGCCAAACGGCACTTCAACCGCAGGCGGATGTTGAAGGCAAGTGGGTTGAATGCTCACCAGATGCGGTCGGTGAATTCTCAGCCGTCGCTTATTTCTTTGGACGAGAACTGCAACAGCGATTGAATCGACCTATTGGACTCATCGAAGCGGCCTACAGCGGATGCGGGGCAGAATCCTGGATCAGCGACGCGACGCTGAAAGCTGATCCGCTCTACCAGCAGATTCTCGAAAAGACGGCAGCAGATAATCGCGACCCCAGCCGTGCCAACACTCCGAATCGGGCGACGGTCTTGTACAACGGTGTGATTGCGCCCTTGCAGCCTTTCGCAATCAAGGGGGCAATCTGGTATCAGGGTGAACAGAATGCCGCGCGAGCTCACCAGTACCGTACGCTGTTTCCGGCACTTATTGATGACTGGAGACGAACCTGGGGACAAGGGGATTTTCCGTTCTTGTTTGTCCAGTTGCCGAACTATCTCAGTGACAAGACCAAACCGGATCACCCACCGGAACCAGAATCCAGCGCCTGGGCAGAACTTCGCGATGCTCAGCGACTGGCCCTGTCAGCCCCTAACACGGGAATGGCAGTGACAATTGACCTGGGGGACCCTCGCGACATTCATCCGAAAAACAAAGTCGACGTTGGGCGCCGATTGGCTCGGCAAGCACTTTCTGTCGCCTATGGTCACTCGCTTTTTGCTTCTGGCCCGCTCTATCGTTCGATGACCATTGTTGGCAACGAAGCTCATCTTCAATTCTTTGACGTTGGCAGTGGATTGGTTGCCAAGGGCTCTGAGCTCAAGGGTTTCGCGATTGCGGGAGCAGATCAGAAGTTTGTCTGGGCAAAGGCTTCCATCGTCGGCAACAAGGTTGTCGTTTCTTCGGAGCAAGTCCCACGTCCAGTTGCCGTTCGCTATGCCTGGGCTGATAACCCGGACTGCAATCTGTGCAACAAGGAAGGTCTGCCAGCATCCCCATTCCGGACGGATGATTGGCCCGGCGTCACGACAAACGTCTTGAAGTAGTCACTGGACATGTGTCCGACGAATCTAACCGCGGCCAGCAATCGGACGAACTTCTGAATGATCCGCCGATCCGCATGACTGATCAAACTGCATGCGGCGATTCTCGAGTTATCAAATGAAAAAAGGTGGCGGTTCCATGAAGGATTCCGTCACCTCTCAGATGTTCGTCAAGTTGCTGTCGGTCGCCGTTGGAGTTCGGCGTTGCGTTTGAGTGATCGCGAGAGACTTGTCCGGGGGAGGTTTCATCCTCCCCCAGACTTTGCCTCACGTTCCGAGCCCAGTCACGATTGCGACGTTCAAGTCTGCGTGGTGGGTTCGGTCACTCATTCAAAACTACTTGCAGCAAGCTGGAGCGGCACAGCTTGGGGCACAAGCGGCTGGAGCTGCACAGGTTGGAGCACAAGCAGCTGGAGCGGCACAGGTTGGAGCACAGCTGGTGCCACAAGCTGGCTTGCAGCAGCTACGAACCTTGCAGCACTTGATCTTGGGCAAGCAGAGCTTGGGCAGCTTGAAGCAGTGTGACTTCTTGCAGCAGCTGTTGCAGCCGGTGTTGCAGCCGCAAGCAGGAGCAGGAGCGGCACAGGTCGGAGCACAAGCGGCTGGAGCTGCACAGGTTGGAGCACAAGCAGCAGGAGCTGCACAGGTTGGAGCACAAGCAGCAGGAGCTGCACAGCTCGGGGCAGGAGCGGCACACGATGGCGCTGGAGCGCAACCGCAACCTCGGTGAGAATGGAACAGGCCAGCATTGGCGCTGTTGATGCTGGCGAAACAAACCAGCGCGGCGGAAATCCAAACGTACTTCATCTGACTTCTCCTAACACAATCGGGGCCGTGGAACGTGAGAGACTGCCGAGGACCTGAACCGCACACCTTGTTCGGTGGCCTCGACTCGTCTGTTTGACGCAGTGTTGCATCACTGACCTAAGATTTCGGCTTCGGCAAACTATTCCGCTCAAACAAACCCTTCCGATTTGAAAAGCAGCGTAGACTGTGGGACAACTTCCGGGTTGTACCGGTTGTAGGAAGGGCTGGCTGATCGAAGCCCTGTACAATGTGCCGATAATTTCAACTTTTTCTGGTCCACAAAAAGCGACCGAAGCCGAACAGTTTTTCTCTTCCTCTCAAATGACCTGACAGACGTGCCTACCCTCACCCTGATTCTTGTTGCAATCGTTTCCATCGGAATGATCCTTGCCTGGCGAGCGCTGATCCGCCTGCCAGCATCACTGAAATTGACCACCCTCGTTCCCGCAGCGAACTGGGGGCTGGCAGCAGCAACCCTGTGGACGATGACCTGGTTGGCAGACCATGTCCTTCGATGGATATCAAAGTCTGCAGCCGATCACTTGTGGTACGCCTGTGCCGTCATTTCCCTGTGTCCCGCGATCGCGGTTCTCGGATCGCGCCGACCTGGATCACGCGTCTGGACCTGGTTCATCCTGATTCCAATGTTGTTTGCTCTGGGCTGGCCGGTCATGACACTCTGGATCCAGGGAAGTGATATCCGCGGCCTGCAGCTCGAAACTCCCCAGCTTGTCGGGTACCTGCTGGTGCTTGTCATGGGAACAGGAAACTATTTCGGGACGAGGTACACCCTGCCAGGACTGCTGTTTGTGATTGGAAACGTCATCAATGTTCTCAGCAGTTCAGTCATCTGCCCGGGCTGGCTGTCTGATCGATGGTGGGTCCGCCTGTGGGCGACCGCCTGTGTCGTTCAGGCAATTCTGATGGCGGGTCGTAAAGACAACATTCCTTCCACTGTGAATGACAGATTCAATCAACTGTGGTTCGATTTTTTCGACCAGTTTGGCATTGTCTGGGGCCGGCGTATTCAAGAGCGAGTCAACTTTATTGCGGTCAAAGAAGGCTGGCCGGCTCGCCTGGAACTGCACGGCGTTCAATGGACAACGGAGCCCGACCCCGAAACCGAGGCACGGTTGGAACATACATTCCGCTGGCTGCTGCGGCGATTCGTTGATCCTGCCTGGATCGACAGACGCCTGGGAACACAGCAGGTACACGACGTGACATCGCTTGGCGCAGACTCGTAGCCTGCATTTGTGCTATCAAGCCACAAACATAAACTCCTGCGGGTCGCCCTGAATCTCTCGTTTGTTGCGAAGGAACGCAAAAGATGTCGCCTCACATTCAATCTCGGCAAGCGTCCACCAGTCGGCAGGTGACGGCCTTGACCGACTTATTGGATGTGGCACTGCAACTGGGGACGGAACAGGACCTGACGCGAATTCTTCAGATTGTGACGAATGGAGCCTGTCACAGCGTCGACTGCGAGCGAGCCAGTTTGTTTCTGCTGGATGACTCACATCAGAGTCTCTACACGCGAGTCGTCACCGAGCTTGAGATTCGTGAAATCCGGTTGGGTATCGAAAGCGGGATCTGTGGCTGGGTCGCCCGCGAACGAGAACTGACTCACGTCTCGGATCCGCAGCACGACGATCGCTGGGATTCGTCGTTCGATCTGCGTACAGGCTTTGTGACCCGAAACATCCTGGCCGCGCCCTTGATTTCGAATATCGATTCACGACTGGTAGGCGTATTGCAGTTATTGAACAAGACTCAAGGTGACTTTGACGACTTCGATCATCAGTTGATCCAGGCGTTTGCTGCCCACGCTGCCACGGCACTCGAACGTCGACGCATGCAGGAAGAATCACTCCGTTCTCACGAATTGAAACAGTCGCTGGAAATGGGGCGCCGGATTCAGCGAGGGTTCCTGCCAGATTCTCTGCCTGACATCGCAGGTTACGACGTTGCATCGTGGTGGCAGCCGGCCGAATTCGTCAGTGGAGATTACTACGACTGGCTGCCACTTCCCGATGGCCGAACCTGTTTCGCCCTGGGTGATGTCAGCGGTCACGGACTGGGACCATCCCTGATCATGGCATCAGTGCGAGCGATGTTGCATGTCGCGGCTCGCACCGTGGCCGAACCCGATCGAATTGTCAGCCTGCTGGCGGAAACAATTTCCCCGGATCTGAAGCAATCACAGTTCATTTCCTTTTTGCTTGTGGCACTCGACCCGGCGACACACAAAGTCACTTTTGCCAATGCAGGACACGCCCCGGCACTCCATTACGAACATGCAACGGGCGAATTCCATCGCCTGGAGGCAACGCGTCTGCCGTTGGGATTTCCCGGAATCAACGTTGGACGTGTCAAGACGGAATTTGTATTGGCGCCAAATGACTTGCTGGTGCTGGGGACGGATGGAGTCGTCGAAGTTCGCGACCCACAGGGGAATATGTTCGGCGAAAAGCAGTTGCAGCAGGTCATTGAGTCTGTCAAAGATCGACCTGCGGCGGGGATCGTCGATGTCGTCAGCCAGACAGTACAAACCTTTCACGGTCCACTTCCGCCTGCAGACGATTCCACGCTGGTGATCGTCAAGAGATCTGCCACAGGCCATTGATCGTCGCCCGCAGCTTCGAGATTTTCCGTCGATAACGATTTCAACGGCTGGCGTCGAGCTACCAACGATCCAAGACCCATCCATTTGATACAAACGATCCCACTCAACCATTCCTTGCGGATTCTTAAGCTAAGTTGCCGATCGAGAAAGACTTCGTATTTCCCTGTCGTAGGTTGTGGGCATACTGGTGAACAGACCGGTCGACGCGGGGTGCGGAGACACGCAAGTGATCATGGAAAGATTCAGGACAGAATCTGAGATGGAATCGATCGTTGAAAAAGGACTGGTATCTGCCAGGTTTCCCTCGCAACAAGTAAATTCCCACCGGGTGTTTGCGGTGCCACAGTCGGAGATTGACGAACAGATCGTTCGTCGGTGGCATGCATTGGCAGAATGCTCGTGTGATGGAAATCCGTTTCTTCTTCCCGATTTTGTACTGACGTCGTGGAAGCACCTTGCTGGGCACGACAATCACGTTCTGATCGTCGTCGAGAACTCGGTGGACGGACGCTGGCTGGCTGCCGGGATCTTCGAGCCCCTGCAACTGACGCTGCGTACGCCGATCCCTCACCTGGTTTCAACACAATGCCGACATACCTTTCGTACGGGATTGCTGTGGGATGCTGAGCGTGGAGCCAGTGCTCTCGATTCGATGCTCAAATATCTATCAAATCCAGCCAATCAGATTGCCGGATTGAAGATTCCCAGCGTGCGAATGGACTCGCGATTGTTCCGCGAACTGGAAGCAGCCGTCCGACGCCACAAGTATCTATGGCAAGCCACCTGCGATCGGCAAGTTCCCTGCATTTTTCCGCAGATCGTTTCCACCGATTACGTGCAGCGACACTGGTCAAAGAATCGACGGAAAACGCACCGCCGGAATCTGGCTCAATTAGAAAAGCATGGAGAAGTGTCATTGTCGCTGGCCAGATCACCAGACGATGTTGAACTGGCCTTGGAAACGTTTCTGAAGCTGGAAGCAAACAGTTGGAAAGGGGAAGCCGGAACCGCATGTCTTTCCACGACTGCGGATGAATCGTTCATTCGTGAAACAGTCTCCAGGCTTTCGACTCGTGGCAACGTCATCATTTCGGAATTGCGATCTGGAAATCGCGTGGTGGCATCTGCCATTAACTTCGTCGCAGGCACTTCATTCTACGCGTTCAAAATCGGCTGGGATCGTGAGTTTGCTTCTGTTGGGCCGGGCATTCTGCATGAATGCGAATTGCTCTTCCAGGCGTCCGATCGACTCTCTGCTTTCACCTTGATTGACAGTTGCTCAGCAGAAGATTCATATCTGGCCGATTACTGGCCGGAACGAATTCCGATTGGCCAGGTCGTCATCTGCTGGTCACCGCTCAGCGAGGTTGCACTGCATCTGACCGATGCAGCACGATCCATGAAGCGTCTGCTGAAATCGCTGTGGCGATAACGAAATCGTTCACCAGAGCTATTAGCTCGTGGCAAATGGTGCTAGACCCTTCCGGGCATCCGCGACCAACGGCCTGTCCCTGCCTTTTTTCCGGCACCCAGATTTTGCATGGATCATTCTGCCGGACGCCGCTGTATATGCGGAGTTGATTTAGAAACGCAGAGAGCGCAGAGGACGCTGAGATAAAGGCAGATGGCAATCTGCTTCGTGGGGCGACAAACATCAATCTGAAGTTAATGCAGAGACGTAGGGGTACAAGGAAATTATTTTTGGGTGTTTTTCCCCTGCGTCTCTGCGCCCTTGCGCCTCTGCGTTTACATTATTCTGGATTCAAATAAGGGGCTGGTGGCGAATCTGCACATACGCCGCCGCCAAATCATTTTGATAAACCAATGAGATCAAGTTTTTCATCGACGTGGAGGAATAAGACTTTCATGAGGGGACTGGATCTTTCCCAAACCCGATTGCGACCGTAAGATCACACAACGAGTGACTATCCATGCCTTCATCTCTGACAATGTCCGTGGGTGATCGTCAATTCGGTCTAAACAAAGCGAAATCCACACCAAAGGAATTCACATGAACGATAATCGCTCCTCGATCATCATCGGAGTGTGTCTGATCGTGGGACTGACGATTCACGCCCTGATCACATCGTTTTTTTCTGGACACGACAACGGTTCGGGGAAAATCAACGGAGTGACAATGCTCGATAATGGGCAGGTCATTGTTACGGCCAACGGAACAATGTGGGTTAAACGAAGTACATTCCCGTCGCAAGAAGGCCCTTGGAAGAAAATCGAGTAATTCAAGTGGCGACTCGCGACTACGGTTCATACGGCCCCGATCAAAAGTCCGCGAGACCGGTCAGCTTGGTCGTTGTGCGTCATTGACAGATACCGTCTCAGGTTCACGCTGATGATCGTTCCGAACTATTGGGCAGAGGCGCGAAAGCAATACCGCGCCGCGGGACGCCAAGTGACCGTTCGCCGCTTCGGTTGGTCCATGAGCAGCACCGAAGACGCGGCCGCGATGGCAGATCGTCGTGCAGAAGAGGCTTTAGCCAGAGTCGTTTCTGGAGAGAAGTTGGAATGCCGTGAACCCAAAGTGCCGTACAACGGAGCAGAAGGGGTACCAATACGAGAAGAGGTCTTGGAGCGACATGGTGACGATGTCGTTACACGGAACGCATACGGGGCCCGCTGTCTGAACTCGCCGAGCGCGCTGTTTGCGGATGTCGACTTCGAAACTGCCGAGCCAATCATCGAAGTCTTCGTAATACTGGCCTTGCTTGGCGCGAGCGCCGGGTTCGTGCAAGGCAGTTGGCGACTTGCATTGGGGCTTCTGATTGCATCCCTGGTTCTGGCTGCCCCAATCGCGAAGCTGATTCGGCGCATCCGTATCGCCGTGCAGGGTGGCGCTGAAGCCCTCACTCGCCAACGGCTGACTGCTTTCCTGACCTCCCACCCCTCGTGGAATGTTCGCATCTATCGGACGCCGTGCGGACTACGACTACTGGCAACGCATCGGCCATACGCTACGGATGACCCGGAGGTCGGCCATTTTTTCAAGGCTGTCCATGCCGATCCGATTTACGTGCGGATGTGCCTGAACCAACACTGCTTTCGCGCCCGACTCACTGCTAAGCCATGGCGTATCGGTATCGCT
Organism: uncultured Schlesneria sp.; assembly: GCA_963977965.1. GTDB lineage: Bacteria > Planctomycetota > Planctomycetia > Planctomycetales > Planctomycetaceae > Schlesneria. Next base: position 8,195 of record CAXBSB010000133.1, on the reverse strand, counting down.
TCGCACATGCGCCCACGGCCTGGCGTATGGCCCGTCGCGCCCGAGCGAATATCTGTTCGCGCTGCCTGGATTGCGGAGTACGAAGTGCGGGCTGCGGGTTTCTCATCGTGCAGGTACGTTGAATCGCTGGGTTCTGGCTCAATCGACCCGAGAATCCAATCGGTGGTTGACTTGCACGACCGTGAATCCCGATCCCACGACGCGACCGCCACTGTCGCCTGATGACCCGACCCCTCGCTCACGTGAACCCGGAAAATGCCCGTCCCCGAGACCCTTTTGGTTTTACCTCGTTACGACGAAAGTATCTGCCAATCTTTCGCATTGGATAACGGATGACTCGAATCTCCAATTTGGTGACATCTCTCGAAAAAGTGTTTGAATTGGACCGTGAAGTAGAGGCCACGCTGTCCGCAATAGCAGCCGGAACAGGTGAGATCACAAAAGAAGTCGTTCAAGGCTTCATCCAATGCGGAGTCGGTATCCATGAACTAGTCGCTGTCTCGTCCTGCTGTTTCATAGCCGAGCAGCACCTCCCGTTTGCGTCTGCACGAATACTGTTGTGCGAAACTGCAATTTCGAATAGCTGGCGTGTGCGTTCGAACGATTTGAAGTGCAGGCGATTGATCGACGTGCTGCGGAAACACAAGCGCCGGTGTTGCTCGTCGCAGGAAAGAAGTTTTATTCGAATCGCCATGGCGGCATGCGGTGAAAAACGTTCGATTGCGAAACTGTTTCGTCAGTGCGATCACCCTGACGCACTCGTTCAATGGTATTCAATTCAGTGTCTGCGGGTTGTCGGCACTCGAAATTGTAACATGACTTTGAAGCGAGCACTTCGGGAGTGTCAAGGAACAGTTGCGCGGTGCGAGATTGCGGCCGTTCTTGTTCGGAACCGTTGCAAAGCGGGAATACACGTACTGACTTCGGAATTGGCCAGTAAAGGTCTTTCTGGTTACCGGCTGTGCTTTATTGCATTCGTGCTGGCCTGGGCCGGTATCGAGGAAGGAATCAATGCGGTGCGACAAGTTTGTGAGGGCGTTAGCGACGCAAGAATTGCCGGGCGAATGCTGTTTTTTATCGAGACTTACGCGGCGAGTTCGCAAGAAAGCCGCTACTTTCTTGAGGAGATGCGACAACTTCTTGTGAGACGGGGCGTTCAAGCAACCTGAACGCAGGTTGAGAACCACGCCAACCGGATGAGAAGAAAACGAGGCCTGGAAAAGCTATTGCGGGCCGCGGAGGCGCCGGTTTAGTCGATCTGCATCCCACTCGGCGCACATTCATGCGGGGTCGCCGAAATAGTATTCCGCGATAGCCAAGACAGCCTCGCCAAGCGACTCATACACCGACTCGAAGTCGCCAGGCCCCGGGCAGTCGTCATAGACGATGAATGACCATGAATCACTCTCAGGCGACTTATCTAGCATGCTCATCGGCGAGTCCACCGTTTCGAGCACGACGATTTCTCCATTGTGGCAGCCCAGGAGGTTGCGGCTGTAATCAATCCGGCGATTGCCCGGGACCGATTTAGGTCGGCGGATGTGGAAGCGCGAGAAGGTCTCGCCCCACGGATCGACGATCAGGCCGGCTTCGCGGAGAGGTCGCAGGGCATCATTCACTTCCGAGGCTGCGTCCGCCATGCAATTCCCGCCAACTGAACGAAGAAGGAAGCGCGGCCGCGCTAAATGCGGGTTTCCACTCAACACACCATTACTATGGGGCGCCAGCCACCGCAGGTCAATGAGTGCCTCGAGAGCTCCAGGGCCAATGCCTTTTTGAAACTGGGCAAGACGTAGGTGGATGCAAGTGGGGTTTCGTCGCGCGAGCACTCGAGCATTTCGCGACGACTCCTGAAAGTGGGCCGCATGCCGTCATTCCCGCGCAGGCGGGAATCCAGCGAGCGCAACATGAGACCATTAATAGAATGCGAAAGGAACTGGATTCCCGCCTGCGCGGGAATGACGAAGAACCAGCGAGGGAATAACGACGCACTACTCCCGCCCAGCTTCAAAAAGGCGATTGCCCTGTCGAGAGCTCAAAGGGAGGCGGGACGGTCAGGACTCTTTGCTGTTGAAAATGCCGAAGACCGTTTGTTACCCTGAAACCATGCCACGTTCTCCACGATCCAATGAAGCTGGCGGGCTCGCAGTGTGCCCGGAATGCAGCAAACGCATTCGCGTGAAATCTTCCTCATCCGGTCGGCAGGTATGCTGTCCCGGTTGCGATCATCGATTTCAATTTACTCCCGATGAAGAGTTGCTTGAAACATTGCCCGCTCGACAATCCCGTCGTGGGACGCGTCAGCGAAACGTCTCGTCGGGGTGGGCGGCTCATTTCCTGTCAATCCCTATGAGCCTGTTTGTTGCAGTCGGACTGATCATAGGCATGGCCATCCTGCGCATCGCCGACTATCGGATCGAAGGTGATATTCCATTCGAACGCCTGGCGACTCAATTGACGATGGGAGCGACAGTCTTACTGGGACTGCTGAGCGGCCTTCGTTTGGGCTGGCTTTGGGCTCGATTGGTCTCTGCATTCGCCATCGGTCTGGCAATCTTTGGCCTGGTTGTTTTTCAGAAGGCAGGCGTCCTGGACAACCTGTTTTTCATTGCATTCGTTTTTCCAATGGCGATGCACCTGGGAATCCTCGCAGCACTGGAACGTCCTTCCGCTCGAGAATTCTTTCGGCTGAAATGTCCTGATTGCAAATCGATCCGAACGGGTGCAGCCGATTTCTGTTCCAACGAGCTAAATGCAGCGATTGTGACTGCCGCTGGTAACTGCAGACACCTCGCGACCAAATGACATTGATTTCGATATGCTGCGCCGTCGAACGGGGTGGTGACAAGCATGGCATTTCGACGATGCTTTGAGGAGTTACAGTTCTGCGCTGAAAGATGCAGAAGATCACCATCATTCCAACAATACAGGCGAAGTGTTCTACACTGACACACTGACACCGGGGCCGGATTTAGTGAATTGACAAATAAGAAACGGGTTTTGATGATCGGCAGGGCGAAGCGGCGAAGCCCTCTGGAAGAAGCTCATTGTGACGAATGAAGTGGTACTCTTGCGGGAAACGGGACGGATCGAAGAATTAATCATTTCCTTTCGGTCAATGCGTTCCGAGTCGGTTTCGATGTCGTCAGCTTTCTTACGATCCATACTCGCAGAGCACGGTTTCGTCCTCGAATCACATCAAGTTGTTCGTCGTCAAGTGATTTACAACGATGATCTGGATGTTGCTATGCGCATATTCAACAAGGACCTTGCAGAGAGAGGGCAGCCGCAATTGTGCCCACTTCCAAAGGAAGTCATTACGCGGCTGACGCGAATAGTTAAACTTCACGTATTTGAGTTTTCGACGGGGGGAGGCCTGGAACGCGCGACCCTGACGCACTGCGAACGAAACTGGTACCCCGCCATATCGATGGAGATATGGTATGCTAAGCGACCACGATACCCAGCAGGGTTCCTGACCTTGCGAGGATTAGTACGTGCCAACTGCGACGCGATTCGTGACAAAGTAGTGTCGCGTTCCTACTCATAAGATCAGCCCCCATTTGCCACGAGCTTCGAACTGAGATTATTCCCACTGTCGCCGCCATTGCCCCTGTTCCGCCGGGGTGAGGGCAATATCGAGTCGCGGCTGAAGCTGAAACACTTCCTCGGCACAACCAGCATCAAACGGGAAACGTCCACTGCTATCAGGCCAGAATACCTGCATGGCTTCTAACTCGCCCCAACGACCGATGTGGCGGCAGTAACCCATGGCGAAGCCAAGATAGAGCGGGTGCTGGGTTACGTGAACCGGGCGAGAGCATTTGCCGGATCGAGCCCGAACATTATGAATTCTGGGTGATTGAAAGTCTGCATCAGGCCGATCGTGTAAAGAAACGGCGGGTCGTGATCGCTGACACTCGCAGCATACCAGCCATGCACCTTAACGATTTCGGCGATTTCGTCTTCCACCCGCAGACCTCCTGTACCAAACGACATCAACAGACACGAACGAACCAGTGGAAGCTGTCTTGCGAATTCAGGTGCAATTCAAATCCCGCTTTTCTCTGCCGTCTTGTCGAATCAGCAAGCGTTTCCCGATACGCGGTTCAACCTGATAAACACGTTCGGCTGGTAACAGCCGTTTTGCATTCTTTTCGTCGCCTGATTTTATCAATTCACGAATCCTGGAGACAGTTGAGGTCAGGTCGTCGATCTTCACAACCCATTCGTTGACATACTCCTCGATCAGTTGGCGGCCGATGCCAACCTGGATGCTGAAATGGTTCAGGCCAGCACCGCGAAGACTGCGTTCCGTATCCCACTGAATGTGAACTGCCGCGTTGGCGAACTGCGTTTCCCAGTCCGATGCATTTGGGAAAACAGCCGGTTCTGGATGGGTCAGCGTTCCCAATGACAGTCCCTTTTCCCAACTCGAACGCGTGATGTGCACTGCAAGAGTTCTCTGCTGGTTGGCCTTCTGCCCCCAGTTACTCCGATGCATCAGCCAAAGAAACGAGGGCTTGATCCATGTCATCCGGTGAAGTGAAAACGGAGAGACAAACCGCTTTTGCTTCAACGCCGCGTCCGCGATTTCATGCGAATAGGCCTGATAGACGACGATTGTGTCTCGATCGTAGTTGGCTCGGATTTCATAGGGGGCTGGCATTCAGAAACACTTTGCAAACGATTATGGGCTGAGAAACAACGCCTCGTATTTGACACGTGCAGGGAGAAAAAGTTCAGTGCGGGTGACGCCCAACGCGGGTAACGATTTTTGAATCTGCAATTCTTGAGTGGCAACTAACCGGGTGATGCCACACTCGTGTTGGATGTGATCGAGTTCGCGAGTTTGCGTTGTGTGACAAAGGCCATCAGCCGGCACGCGCTAGCGTCCGGTTATCTTTCGCTTTTCGACAGGCATCCTCAGACAGACTGAAGTAACGATCGGCTTGGCAATCCTGGAATGCAGGTTTACCACAGAGGACACAGAGAAGGCACAGAGGAAAACATGGCAGTTCCGTTGATCACTCAGCGATGATGGACCGTGTGAGATTCCCCAATGACGGAATAGTTGTCTGGCTGATTTGCAAATCGTCGATTACGGTTCATTGTGGGGATAGTTATCTGGATTTGTATCTGGATTTGTCCTGTCTAAAAGCAAAAGATAACCGGACGCTAGCGCGTACCGGCTGATGGGTGTGATACAGCCGGTGGTTATCACACATACAGTACTATACTGCCTGCATGGCCGACACGGCAAAGCCGTGGGATCCGAGACGGGAGGGTGAGGCTCCAGCCGAACCGTCTTTGGACCAGGAAGTTTCACACCAAATCGCGGGTCGGCAGAGGCCTTGCCGCCTCGCCCTCCCGTTTTGTCGCGTTTTGTCTGTAAAACAGCTGATCGGCCACAATCGACCAGAGTTCCATTACCTGCGTTGGGTGACACCGTCAGGCCTCGCCCGCTGTTTGGAGTTTCAATTCATATGCCACCCAAAACTTCTGCCTCGACGCGAACACAGCCTCTTTGGAATTCACATTCTCCGATGCGTTGGTCATACTTTCTGGTGATCGGTTGGCTCAGGGATTGGCAACAACATTGAGGAGATGGTTGTGATACGAGAACTCAAGCATCTGGCAGTCATTCTGGGAATGATGGCAACGTCCGCATTCAATGGGTTGCAGGCCGCAGAGCCTTCGAAGTGGATTGAGACTGCCCGCAGCGGGTTGTGGTCGTCCAAAGAGACGTGGGAAGGTGGGGCGATACCGTCTGCCGGATCGCGAGTCCACGTGCGCGAAGGCCACACGGTGACCTACGACATCAAGTCGACTGAGACAATCCGGGCTGTATGCATTTCAGGCGTTCTGTCATTCGCGCCCGACAAAGACACGCAATTGAATGTTGGTGTCATCAAGATCGAAGCGACAGAAACACCTGTGGAATCCGGTTTCGACTGTGATGCTCACGTGATGGAGATCCCCGAAGGCCAGCCTCGCCCGGCCCTCGAAGTAGGCGCACCTGGTCGCCCGATTGCGGCAGACCGCACGGCCCTGATTCGACTGACCCCGGTCGATGGACAAGATAAGCAGTCGTGTCCGGCAATCGTCTGCTGCGGTGGTCGCATGGATTTCCACGGAGCCCCTCTCAGTCGAGCCTGGGTAAAGCTCGGGGCCACTGCCCGTAAAAAGGACGCCAATGTAACTCTCTCGGAACCCGTGACGGGATGGCGAGTGGGCGATCGCGTTATCATCACCGCAACACATCTCGGCCGTGACATCGGCCAGGGAACCGATCGGCTGCAGACGGAAGAGCGGTTGATTACTGCCATCAATGGCAATCAATTGACGCTGAACGAACCACTCGTGAACGAGCATCTGGGTGAAGGTGAATTCCGTGGGGAGGTGGCCAATCTCAGCCGTAATGTCATCGTCGAATCAGCGGAACCGAACGGTGAGCGAGGGCACACGATGTATCATCGCGGCTCTGCAGGTTCCATCAGTTACGCCGAGTTCCGGCATTTAGGCAAGCGAAACGTGCTGGGAAGGTACAGCCTGCATTTCCATCTGGTCGGCAATACCATGCGCGGAAGTTCAGTCATCGGAGCTTCGATCTGGGACAGTCATAACCGCTGGCTGACGATTCACGGAACAAACTATCTCGTCGTGCGAGACTGCGTCGGTTATAAGAGCATCGGTCATGGATTCTTCCTGGAAGATGGCACCGAGGTCTACAACGTCCTCGACCAAAACCTGGCAGTTCAGTCGATGGAGGGTAAAAAGCTTCCCAAGCAGGTTCTTCCGTTTGATCAGAACGAAGGGTCAGGCTACTGGTGGGCCAACAGTTTCAACACCTTTACTCGAAACGTCGCGTGTGAAAACAACCGTTACGGATTCCGCTTTGAAGCGACTCAGACCAGCGCCCTGAAAATGGATCTGCCGGTCATGCAACCAGATGGCAGCATTCAGGTCACCGATATCCGCAAACTCCCCTTCGTTCGATTCGAAGACAACGAAGCTCATTGCGATGGGCTGTACGGAATTAACCTGGGAGAAGGAGTCAATCGAGTAGGGCCCGATGAACACCATCCCTTCGTCATGAAAAACACGAAGATCTGGGAAATCCACTACGCGTTTCGAGTCCAGTCACCGACCGTGCTGGTTGATAACATGAAAATTCATCGGTCCGTTTACGGGGTCTACCACCCCAACTTTGACCGACACGTTTATCGAAACATTGTCATCAGTCAGTCGGATCGCAACGGAGACGCTGAGCCATTCAATCGAGGTCACGATGATGATTCCGTTCAGTATGGCTCACTGACAGTTGATGGCCTCACGTTTGTTGGTCATCAGAACAGCGGCATGCCACTGATTCAGATGACAGACGACAATCCGACGGGCGCCGCAGAGACTCACCTTCGAAATGTGCAGGTGGTCGATCGCAAGGACGGCAACCGTCGAGCCCTCGTCAATCTCGGCGGAGGTCCGCGTCCCAAACCCAAAAGCTCAACGAGCGTGCCGGTAACACTTCATGACTACTTCGGACCCGGCCGACATGCTCGCGTCGTCAGCACGAAATCAGGGGAACTGGCAGGCCCGACGGCATCGACGTACAAATCCGAACCACCGCTCACGGGAGATGAATCACGCGTCACGGAAGTCACAAATGTCCCGTTCCCTGAACTGCTGCATCCCATCGACGACCAACCCCCTGCGACTGTCATTACGAGTGTGCAGAAATCGGGAACGGCCTATGTTGTGCGTGGCACGTGTGAAGATAACGGGGAGATCAAACAGGTGGTCGTTAATGGTCTTCCAGCCAAAGCAGTTCGCCCGAATTTCGCCGAGTGGGAAGTGACTCTGAACAGTGCTCAGGCAGGCGGCACCGCCAAGGCAATGGCGATTGACGCTGCAGGCAATTCTGAGAAACTTCCTCACACGATGGCGATTAATAAATAGAACATAAACATAACAATACACCGAACATCACGTACTCACCTGCTACCGGAGTAAAGCGTGGTATCTAAGCGTACAGCCCTCGTATGGATTTGCATGGCGGCGGTTCTGCTCGCCGGGGTCATGGCCGCTATCGAATACGCATCCACGGAGTGGAACTGCCCAGCCGGAAGTGGGGGGTGAACGGATCACTGACAATCCTGCCATCCGCCATCACCAGTTTAGATCGCATCCCGTTT
>CAXBSB010000132.1:0-21903 GCA_963977965.1 uncultured Schlesneria sp. | reverse complement strand
CACGCCCAGACGCTTTGGGATGGGCGTGGTCTTTGGTGAATCTCCACGCCCTTCGAAGACTCAGGGACGTGCCACACAGTTGGTTATTGAAGGCCGACCAAGCCGGTCAGCTTGCCCCGCAGTCGCTGGTTTTCAATGTGTTGGTGTATTTGGGAAGCCGGTCGTTGATCTCGGGCAGGTTACCCTGGTCGTCAGTAGGCAGACATAAGGTGCCCCATGTTTGGCTGGTTCAAGAAAGCATCCGTTGTGCCAAATGGGCCGGATTTCTCGACGATTGATTCGCTTCAGAAGGCTGAAGAACTGTTTCGAAATGGGCAGCTTGAAAAGCTCTTCCTCATGCCGCTGGAGTTCGGAGGTGAAGACAACCCGCTGAATACGGTGTATGTCACCATCGGGTTGGCTGCTATCAAAGCGGACATTGACAACAACGTCATCGGCCCCCTGGCAGCCGAGGGTAAAATCACGAAATACACCGCAACAGCGGAGTACCAAGGCAACAGTTTCATTCCGATTGCCATCAATATCGTGGCTTCAGATCCAGGCCATTTTACCTCAACGATTAAAGTTTGGGGCAAAGCGCTAACCCGCAATGCACAGGCCTAACGAATAAGCATTTGACTTCACGTGTTCGATGGCGGGTGGCCCAGATGTCGCTTTGGACGTCTGGGTTTACGAGAGGCAAATCTGCGGTATGCGAGCTCACAAGTCCTCTTGTGAACCCAGACGCTGATTCAGCGTCTGGGCCACCCCGCCAAGACTCGTCAGGACGCCGGGACGGTCTGACTCTTTTACCACTTCCACCAGCACCTTGTGTTCTTAAATTTGAATTTTCAGAATATTTTTGATCTGCCAAACCCCGGTTTGCGTTGGGATCAAAATCCGCTCTGCGGACGTGTTCAGACAGCGACGTCGCACAAAGGAAAACAGCCGATGAATGAGAACGACGATTTCGGTGGCGGCGATTTTGGCTCAACCGGATCTGCCGGAGATTTTTCCGGCGGGCCAGAAGTCTCGTATCAATCGTGGTTCAGCCGAATCGCCAGCGCTTTTGGTGGGATGGTTTTGGGGCTGGTTCTGTTTGTGATTGCCTTTCCGGTTCTGTTCTGGAATGAAGGTCGGGCTGTTCATCGAGCCCAGGACCTGGACGAAGGTCAGAAAGGTGCGGAAACGATTGAAGTCCAGACAGTTGATCCTGCCCGCGAAGGCAAGCTGGTTTTTGCGTCGGGAACGGCAACGACGAGTGAATCCTTGCGAGATGCCATTTTTGGCGTGACGACAAAGGATTCGCTCTGGCTGAAACGAAGCGTCGAGATGTATCAGTGGAAGGAAAAGGAACATACCGAGAAAAAGAAGAATCTGGGTGGTGGCGAGACAACGACGAAGACGTATACCTATGACAAGACGTGGTCTTCGAGTCCGATTGATTCAACGCAATTTCATCAGCCGCAGGGACATCAGAATCCACGGCAGTTTCCCTGTCCGTCGACCGAGTACGTGGCCGGAGTGATTCAACTGGGGGCATTTCAGGTTCCAGAGAATCTGAAATCTTCACTTCATGACTTCAAGCCTCTGGAAGTTACCAGCGAGCAGATTGAAGGGCTTGCGGAAGATCAAACTACGAAATGGCGAGTTTCCAAGGGCCAATTCTATTCGGGTCAGGATGCTGACAATCCTGCCGTGGGTGACACACGGGTTCATTTTCAGCATGTCCCGAGTGGCCCCTGTGGTCTGGTCGGAGTTCAAACCGGGGCGTCGTTTGCTCCATTTACGACACGAAACGGGGCACAACTGTTTGAGCTTCGCTCGGGCCAGACCACCAAGGACGATTTCTTCCGGAGGCTGAATGCGGATAACAATCTGATGACGTGGATTCTGCGGCTGGTTGGGTTTGGATTGATGTACTTCGGCCTGATGCTGTTGTTTCGCCCGATGTCAGTCCTGGCGGATATCGTTCCGTTTTTCGGAACGCTCGTCGGATACGGAACGGGGTTGCTCGCATTCCTGTTGGCGTTGCCGATGTCACTCACGACAATCGCAATTGGCTGGATCGTCTATCGCCCCATGTTGGGAATTGGCCTGCTTGTGGTTTCCGTAGGATTGATTGTGATCCTGGGACGGGGAATCTCCCGAGCCCGGACAGCGCAGTAAACCCGCTGATTGAAAGCAGGCCTGATACGAAACGAGACGTGGCATCAACTGTAAACGACAGCTACATCTGTTCGGCGACGCCGATCCCGAGCAGGTCCAAGCCTTGCTTTAGAATACGTGCGGTCGCATCGCACATCAGCAGTCGACTGGTCCGCAGTGTCTCATCAGGCTCTTTCAGCACATTGCAGCTTCCGTAGAACTGCGCGAACACATTTGCCGTTTCGAACAAGTATTGAGTCAGCAGGTTGGGCCGATAGTCAACGGCGACATCGGCCACCGCCTGTCCGAATCGATTCAATTGCAGTGCGAGAACCCGTTCCTGAGGTGTGCCAAGGACGATCGCGTGGTTTCCCTTTCGTAAAGCCGCAGCGTCGACTTCACCCTTGCGAAGAATGCCGCAGACGCGTGCATACGCATATTGGATATAGGTTGCCGTATCGCCGGTTGTGGCGAGCATCTTGTCCCAGTTGAAGACGTAGTCGCTGTCTCGGTTGTGGTGCAGATCGACATAGACAATCGCACCGATGCCCACCAGTTCGGCAACTCGAGCCCGTTCGGTCTCACTCAGATGAGGGCTGTTTTCATCGACGATTTTTCGAGCGTTCGCCACCGCTTCATCGAGCAGACTCTCCAGGCCAACGGTGTCGCCTGACCGAGTCTTAAACGGTCGTCGATCGTCGCCCAGGACCGTACCAAAGCTGACGTGCCGGAATTCGGTCTTGTCGTACCCCATCTTCCTCGCCGTGGCGAACAGCAACTGGAAATGCTCACCCTGGCGCGAGTCCACAACGTACAGACTGGCATCGGCATGCAGGCTTTCGACTCGGTATCGAATCGTTGCCAGGTCGGTGGTCGCGTAAGTAAACGCACCGTCAGCCTTCTGGACGATGAACGGGGCCTCGTTCCCTTCGATGAAAACACAGGTTGCACCGTTACTGGTGACAGCCAGGTTCTGGCGTTTTAATTCGTCAACGATCCCTGCCAGCATCGGGTTGTACCAGCTTTCTCCCAAGGTCAGGTCGAACTTGACGCCAAACCGCTGATATACGGATTCCAAGGCCTGCAGGCATTGCGGGACAAATTCGTCCCACAATTGCTTGTTTTCCAAGTCCCCCGCATGCAGTTTTGCAGTTTCCTTTCGAGCCAGCTCAGCAATCTGCGGGTGCGAGTCAGCAAGTGCTTTCAGGACCGGAGATGACTGGACCTCGTCGATTTTCTTCCTGGCAGATTTAATCTCATCGCGTGACGCTTCCAGATCCTGTTCTGCTCGCTTGAGGACCCGCGCGGAATCCTTGTCGGCTGGATTGACGGCAGCTTTGGCCGTTGCCACGGCCTGTTCCTTCATTGGAATCTGCTGCAGAAGTCCGGGGAGTTTTGCAGCGAGTTCATGGTAATCGGAGAGTTGATTGACCAATCGATACAGACGGGCTAACTCTGCCACCGGGGCCTGCTGATAAGCGGCTTGATCCCGGAAATTCTTGTAACCGTAAATGATCATTCCAAACTGAGTTCCCCAGTCACCGACGTGATTGTCGGAAAGGACCTGATGTCCGAGGAACTTCAGAATTCTGTACAGAGCGTGACCGATCACGGTGCTGCGAAGGTGGCCGACGTGCATTGGCTTCGCCACATTCGGCGACGAATAGTCGACCACGTACGTTCGAGGGCTGGAAACGGGGACGACACCGAGTCTATCGTCACAGCACAGAGCGGCAGTTTCGGCGGCGAGTCGTTCGGTTTTGATTTTCAGATTGATGAAGCCAGGCCCTGCGATTTCGGGAGGTTCGCAAAGGTCGGCGACGTCGAGTTTCGAGATCAGGGCCTGGGCCAGATCACGCGGGGCCTGCTTATGCTGCTTGGCCAGCGGCATAGCGCAGTTTGCCTGGAAATCACCGAACTTGCCATCGGCAGTCGGCTTGAGCATTTCGACAAACGAATCTGGAACATCGGTGAAGCTCTGAAGGGCTCGATGCAATCGTGAGCGGAGTTCAGCAAGCAGATTCATTGGGACAGATCCAAAAGTTGGCTGGTCGTAAACCGCAGGAATTCCAGGAAAGCCACCATGTGGCAGTCTCCCCTTCGGTTGACGAATTTAAGTTTCTTGGAGCCGGTTGAAAACGGGTTCCGCTAAAAAATCGACAGCTCTTCCGAAGTGATTTTACAGAAGAGCTGTCAGTTCGTGGTTGAACAGGGAAGAGCGGCTGATCAGTGCCGCAGATTCTCCGCCTATTCGGTTGCCAGTGGTTCGCCTGCGACGGCTTTCCAGTCGACGCGTTTTGCGTCGGCCCACAGTCCTTCGAGGTCGTAAAGTGCACGGGCGTCAGGCAGCATGATGTGCAGAACGATGTCACCCCAGTCCTGCAGCAGCCATGAACTGACTCGCTCCCCTTCGGTGTTGGGGACTGCATTTCCCAGAGCCTTCATTTTCACGCGGGCTTCGCTGGAAAGTGCCGCCATCGTCCGGGGATTGTTGCAGGTCGTAATGACGAAGAAGTCCATAATTGGAGTTATCGCCGACAGATCCAGGACGACCGTCTCTTTCCCGCGAAACTCTTCACACAGCCGGGCGATCTGACAGGCGTCGGATCGGCTTTTTTCGAGGCGTGCTTTTTGTTTCGGGCTGAGCGGGGCGGTAGTTGTGGTTGTGAGTGTGGCGCTAATGGGAGTCATCTCCGTTCAATCTTCGTAAATTCGGTCTACAGAAAGCCCTCACCGGGCATGATGTAGACGAGTCATACCGGCGGCAGGTTCGCTCTGACGACGATTCGTCGCCCGGATGCGAAAGAAAATATTCGGGCCGCGAGTGGATGAGAAACGCCTCAACCTGTTACGCCCGAAGGCAGGGCGGCAAAACACGACTGCTCTATCGTCCCTGAACAGGACAGAATGTTCAAGGCTGGGGTCGCGGAAAGGAGAAGTTGTCTGGGCGAATTTTCGGAACCGGCACCGCTGCGTTGGCTATTCCCACGCGTCGATGGCTTCCTGAAGCAGTTCTTTTGATCCCGACCGCGGACCGCGTCGATTGACGGTTACCACTTCGTCGGAAAGGTCATCACGATGATTGATGGCCACGGACGATGGAGCAGACATCGCTTGTGCGATGATCGAATCCATTTCTTTTCCATTACGAGCCAGACGAATCAACCGATCAAGCTTTTCGCGGAATTCGTCACGGGAAAATGCGGTCTTGATGGTGTAATCGTCGGCGCCGGCGTGAATCGCAGCCAGAACCGTTTCGCGACTGGAATCTGACGTTAACACCATGATTTTGACGTCGGCGAGCATCGGGTGTGACCGAAACGCCCGCAAGGTCTTCAGACCATCCCAGCCAGGCATTTGCAGGTCGAGAACCGTGGCATCGGGTCGGCGATCCAGGGCACGATAGAACCCGTCCGCACCGTCACAGGCAACTGTTACGTCAAAGTCTTTCCTCAGGACACCAACCATCAGGCTGCGAAACAACGGATCGTCATCGATGACGAGTATGTGCTGTCGCTCTTGAGTCTGCGAATTGTCAGTTTCCGATGGCGATTTCATTATGCAGCTCGAACAGACATTAAAAGGACCGTTGATCGGGTAAACGAAGAGACTTTGATTGTGCTGTAGTGAAACGTAGTTCAAATTTGAGGTGCTGCATTGCGTTTGTCGATTTTCGGCAACATTTCGCGAATCCGCGCCGTTACAACCCGCATGTCAGGAATCCGGCCGCGGTGCATCTGTCGCGGCCAGACTTCAAATCTCAATCAACTCGTTCTTCGTCTTGTGGCCGGGATTCAGATCAGGGTCCTGGATCTGTCAACCATTCATTGCCATTTGTTGACATCCTGACAATCTCGTTGTTGAACGAATGAAACACGGTTCGCCATCGTCAGGTCACAGACGGGCAAGACTCTCATTTTTTCGCATTGCCGATCGTCTCGTCTGTAGGACTTAATCTGACACATCTGTACCACCTTTGTGGAAGCAATCGATCATTCATGAACGGTCTGTAGCAATCGTATTGGCCTTAACAATCAGGGGTTTTAGCGTTCGAACGCAACCGTTCGCATGGCAGCGCGAATGGCATCGATCGTGCGAATTGCAGTGAGACGTGGACTTTTGACAACGCGACAGCGACGAGTGTCATGAACTCGTCAGTCGAACCTCCTACCAGTGAGGTGCCCTGCGGGTTTCGGCCGGATTCCCAGGGCAACTGGAACGTCGCGATGATCATCATCACGTGTGATCAACGACCGGACTGACGGAAGTCCTCTGTCAGTTGCCCATGCCCATTCAGTTCAATCAGTGCAACCAGTCAGATCAGTTTATTCAGTACGACCATTACCATAAGGGACTCTCGCATGTTGAAGAATTTTTTGAATGACGAAGCTGGTGTGATCATCTCCGCCGAACTCGTTCTTGTTCTGACGATCTGTGTTCTCGGCGTCATCGTTGGTTTGAGCAGCGTTGCCGTTGCTGTGAACACCGAGTTGCTCGATACGGCTCACGCCATCGGTGTCCTGAACCAGTCCTACGGGTTCACGGGCTTCAGCGGCTGCAAGAAGTGGGGCAATCCAATTTCCTACACCTTCGGTGCCGTCAACACCGATGGCGTGGATGATTGCGACTGTACTACCTCGTGTGACATGATCTCCGGTGGTGTTCCAAACTACAGCCAAGGTGGTTGATCCTCATCCAACAGATTCGCCTGCAACTTCAAAAGGGGCGTCGAAACATATCGTTTCGACGCCCCTTTCTCATTTCACATTGATCGGCAACCAAATTGAGTGCCGCATGGGGTCTCATTCAATTGGCCTCTTCATCTCCAGATCAAATCGATGCGGGGCAGCATCAGAATCGGCCCATCTTGATCAGTGTCTCAAGAGTCGCGTCACAGATCTCTGGACGTTTTCTGATTCACATTCTTGCCAATCGGGTTTGCAGGTTGTTCGCCTCTTGAATCACATTGACAGTGGCCTGGACCGTGCCACTGCCCATCATTGACTTTTCTCAGATTTCCAAACATCACGCGCATATCAACTGTAGGGTTTGCGATGCCCTCAACCGTACACGACGTATCGATTGTGCGGAGATTACAGCGCCCAAAAGTCTGGATGTGCCGTGGTGACTCAACGTACCCGCAACACCGACAAACCGTATGGCACCAATCGTGCGACATCCGCAGAGACGTTGGCAATCGTCAACAGATTCAGTTGTAACACCCATAATCACAATCCCTGACTTTGCAGATCTCCTGACCATAACGGTCAGGACACGATACCTTGCTGGCCAGCGTCGCGAACTGGCAGGCTAGACCTCTGATCCAGAGGGGCTCGACTTGGATTCCGGCCGGAATTTGGGTTGATCTGGAGACGGCGGTGACAACCACGGAGCATCTGTGATGGTCATTGTCGGACTGATGGCGGTGATCCCACTGACGTCAGTTGTTGAAGGTCGATTTCAGTTCAATCAGTTCAAACAGTTCACTCAAGACAACAAGGGTCTTTTCAATGTTGAAGAATTTCCTGAATGACGAAGCTGGTGTGATCATCTCCGCAGAACTCGTCCTCGTTCTGACGATCTGCGTTCTGGGAGTCATCGTTGGTCTGAGCAGCGTTGCCGTTGCTGTTAACACCGAATTGCTCGACACCGCTCACGCAATTGGCGTTCTGAACCAGTCGTTCGGATTCACCGGTTTCAGCGGCTGCAAGAAGGGTGGAAGCCCAATCTCCTACACGTTCGGTGCAGTCAACACCGATGGCGTCGATGATTGCGATTGCGCAACCTCCTGCGACATGATCGCTGGCGGTTCACCAAACAACAGCCAGGGTGGCTGATTCGAATCGGTCTGATGATTCGAATTGCTGAATAGCGGGCGTCGGAACATCGGTTTCGACGCCCCGTATTGTTTTTGTAGACCGATGCAATGGTCATGCTGAGGACTGTCGCTGGAGCGCTTCTCGAATCTCGCTCAAAACACTTTCGTTCTGCTCGACAGTGGACAGTATGTGAACCGCTTTCCGTGCCGTCGGATGGTTGAACCTCCCCAATGCCCACACTGCGGTTCCGCGGATCATTGGCGATGGATCATTCAGAGCTTCGATCAACGCAGGGATCGCAGAAGCGTCACCCCGGTTACCAATCACAACAATTGCATTTCTGCGAAGTCCATCGAATCCTGGGCGTTCCAGCGGCGTCCCTGAAAACCGCTGATCAAATTCGTCACGCGACATCTGCAGGATCTTCAGCGGTTCAGCCGGATCGAGTTCTCTTTGCGGTTGAAACTCTACGAACGTGCTGATCGGGGCCTTCTTATTCCACGGGCAAACATCCTGGCAAAGGTCACAGCCAAACATCCATTCGCCGATCCCTGAACGGAATTCACCGGGAATCATCCCTTTCAGCTCGATTGTCAGGTAGGAAATGCAGCGTCGAGCATCCAGCACATAAGGTGAGACGAAGGCATCCGTCGGGCAGACATCGAGGCAGCGAGTGCACGTTCCACAATGCGACGATTGGTGAGGTGAATCGGGTTCGAGGTCCAGGTCGGTCAAAAGAGCGGCCAGCAGTAACCAACTTCCCGCTCGCCTGTTGATCAGCATCGTGTTTTTGCCGAACCACCCGAGTCCCGATAGACGTGCAAAATCGCGTTCTAACAATGGAGCTGTGTCTACCACCCCACGTGTTGTGCATCCGGGTGATCGAGTGTGCAGGCGGTCACTCAACAACCGAAGTCTTTCGCGAATCAGGTCGTGATAGTCAGCGGTTCCCCAGGCATAACGAGCGACTCGACCTTCGTTCGGGCCTGTCGGATGAGGTTCGCTCGTGCGATAGTTGATGGCCAGCATGATAATGCTGACGACTTTTTGTGAGACGTTGCGAGGGTTCTCATAGGCCGCTTCGCGTCGCGGCAGGTATTGCATTTCCCCTGCGAAACCCGCTCGCAGCCATTCCTGAAACTTCGGGAAACCCGGCGGTGAAACCGCGGGCGCGATTCCCACCAGATCGAACCCGACCGCCTGTGCATCTGATTTGACGGCGCTGGTCAGTTCGCTTCGATCAGCGGCTTGATCGGACAGTGACAACGATTGATCCCTTCCGAAACGTCGTCAACAAAACCCCGGTTGTTCAAATCTCGAATCGGATGTCGAACCCGTCTTGGTGCATTGTCAAAGTCAAAAACGGAGGTTGATAATCGGGAGGGCGAAGCTCCTGCTGAGCCGCGTAGGGAGTTAGCTCACATCGACTGAGCGGCTCGGCGAGAGGCTCTCCCTCCCATTCCATTAAACTCCCATTTTCGCTCTGACAAACCACTGGCCGCGAATAGTGAGTTCGAGTTGTCGCCAATAACTGGCGAAACCCGATGTCCAGCTCAGTCTTCGCCGCCCGTATCGAGAACAGCCAGAAACGCCTTCTGCGGGATTTCGACCTGGCCGAACTGTTTCATCCGCTTCTTTCCTTCTTTCTGCTTTTCCAGCAGCTTTCGCTTGCGACTGATGTCACCGCCGTAGCACTTCGCGGTCACGTCCTTGCGCACAGCGGAGATTGTTTCTCGAGCGATGATACGGGCACTGAGAGCCGCCTGGATGGGGATTTCAAACTGATGACGCGAAATCTGTTCTTTCAGCTTCTTGCAAAGCTGCCGACCACGTCGTTCCGCCTGAGAGCGATGAACGATACAGGCCAGGGCGTCGACTTTTTCGCCTTTCACCAGAATGTCCATCTTCACCAGGTCGGCTGCACGGTATCCGATCACTTCATAGTTCATCGTACCGTAGCCCGCTGTGATACTCTTCAACTTGTCGTACATGTCGAAGACGATTTCGGCGAGTGGCAATTCGTAAATCAACTGAGCGCGATTTGGGCCGAGGTATTCCGTCGTCTTGTAGACTCCACGACGATCCGCCGAGAGTTGCATGATCGCGCCGATTCGGTCCGTTGGCAGAATGAACTGAACTTTGGCAATCGGCTCGCGGAATTCTTCGATGTTTCCCGTATCAGGGACCTGCTGCGGGTTATCGACGTGAATGATCTCGCCGTTACGCTGCAGGATTTCGTAGGTCACGTTCGGCGCGGTCTGGATCAGATCAACATCCGCTTCCTGTTCCAGACGCTGCTGGATGATTTCCATATGCAGCATGCCCAGGAAGCCGCAACGGAAACCGAAACCCAACGCTTCTGATGTGTCGGGCGCGAACGAAAAGCTCGCGTCATTCAGACTCATCTTCTGCAATTCTTCCCGCAGTTTTTCGAAGTCTGTGGCGTCGATCGGGTACATCCCGCAGAACACCATCTGCTGGGGGACTTCGTAGCCGGGCAGAGCCACAGGAGCCCTGTTGTGGAAATCGGTAACCGTATCCCCGACGTGGACATTTCCCAGAACTTTGATGCCTGAAACGATGTAACCGACCTGACCTGGCCCCAAGTCTTCGCAGGGGACCATATCGGGACGGAATTGTCCCAGTTCCAGAACTTCGTGCGAAGTTCCTGCCTTCATGAAGTAGATCTTCTGCCCCTTCTTGATCGAACCTTCCATGATTCGAACATAGGTGACGACACCACGATAGTGGTCGTATTTGCTATCGAAGACCAGCGCCCGCAGTGGATCTGTCGGCTTCCCTTTCGGAGCTGGAATCCTCTTGATAATCGCATCAAAAACCGTGTCGATCCCGATCCCCGCTTTGCCGCTGACGCGCAAGCACCCTTCGGTATCCAGACCAACGACGGTTTCAATTTCTTCGAGAACTTCGTCGACACGGGTAACGGGCAGGTCGATCTTGTTCAGAACGGGAACGATTTCCAGGTTCGAATTGATCGCAGCATAAGCATTGGCAACGGTTTGCGCCTGGACACCTTGAAAGGCATCGACCAGAAGTAACGCCCCTTCGCAGGCTGCGAGACTTCGCGAAACTTCATAGTGAAAGTCGACGTGGCCTGGCGTATCGATCAAATTCAGTTCGTACTTCTGACCGTCCAGTGTGTAGTTAATCGCCACCGCGCGCGCTTTAACTGTAATCCCTCGCTCGCGTTCGACCTCAAGGTCGTCCAGCAGTTGTTCGCGGAATTCGCGCTGGGTAATCGCACCACTTTTCAGCAGCAACTGGTCTGCCAGCGTGCTTTTTCCGTGGTCGATGTGAGCAATAATCGAGAAATTGCGAATGTAGCGTTGATCAAACATGGAGAAATCAGGCACGTACGGTAGGTGAGTCAAATCAGAAACTCACGGGCTTAACCAGTTTTGAATCCCGTGAGCGGACACCGAATTCTATATGTTCCCACGGTTGGCTGAAAGAGAGACTGGCCAAACACTTGAAATGGACTGCGAAGTCAGTGGAACTGCAGAAATGCAGAGATTTTCCCAGCACAGTGTTTTTCGCAGGCGAATATGTCTAAAATCGGCGGTCTCGCAAGACTGTTACTCGATGTCCACAAAGAAAGCTCGACCTCGTGACCGCTGAATCGACCGCTTCTCCATCGTCCCGCAAGCCCTTGCTCGTCATTTTCGTAACGGTGTTCATTGATCTTCTTGGGTTCGGCATCGTCATGCCGCTGCTTCCCCGTTACGGCGACCATTTTCTGGTCGATGCAAAAGTCGCTGCAGCATCTCAATCAATCGCTCCCAGTGCTGCGCCCGGATATGTCGCGGCGGCCCTGTCGCTGATCGCTTTCCTGTATGGCCTGAAAGGGTTGCCGGAATCACTGAAACGTGGAGAAACGCCCCGCTCCCGCCCGGGCCTGTTCAACGTGGCTGCGGGTTTGCGAGCGATGACGCGAGGATCACATGCGCTGATCCTTGCGACGATTTTTCTGACAACATTCGCGTTTGCTCAATTCGAAAGTACGTTGTCGCTGCTGACTCGTCATATGGGTGGGACTGCCGTCGCCGAGGGAACGCATGACTGGAAGCGTGGTGCGATTCTCGGCTGTCTGATGGCATCGTTTTCGGCAATGCAGTTCCTGTTTGCACCGCTTTGGGGGCGGCTGTCGGATCGAATCGGACGACGCCCTGTGCTGCTTGTGGGACTTGCCGGATCCACGGTGTCGTACTTCCTGTTCGCGCTGGTGACTCAATTGGGAAATAACGGTCCGATCCTGGGACTCAGTCCGCTCGTCTGGCTGTTAGCAACTCGCATCGGGGCCGGGATTTCTGGTGCGACGATTTCGACCGCTCAAGCCTACATTGCGGACTGCACGGACGAAAAGTCACGCGGTAAGGGGATGGCTTTGATTGGGGCGGCATTTGGAATCGGCTTCACATTCGGCCCACTGCTGGGGGCTGCATTTGTGTCAGGTTCGTCGCGGGAAGGGATGAGTGACCAGGGGAATTTCCTGGTGTTTGCGTTTATCGGTTTCATCCTGACATTGAGCCAGGGATTGCTTGTCAGACGCCTCATTCCCAAGCTGGGCGAATTCAAGATGGGGCTGACGGGCGTATTGCTGATGACATTAGGACTGCTGCTGATCGGTGTCGCCTCGTTCCAGGCGTCTATACCGCTGCTGATTTCAGTCCTGCCGATCGTCGTCGTTGGATATTCCGCTGCAACGCCATCGCTGTTATCGTTGTTGTCGCTGACATCAGGTGCTGACGAACAGGGCGAGTTGCTGGGAATCGGTCAAAGTATGTCGTCCCTGGCTCGCATCCTGGGGCCACTCGCCGGCCTGGCTCTTCAAGGCGTGGAAATTGCTTATCCCTACTGGTTTGCATCTGGAATGATGGCGGTGGGGGTATTGATGATCCTCGGGTTGCGTTCCGCCATTCCGCAAAAGCAGGCGCCGTAGTGCCGTAAGGCCTGTGGTCGGAATGACGCTGAAGAGTCGTTTCCGCTGCCCATTGCGGTACAGGTGGTCGTAAACTCGGCGTAACCGTTTTAAACGACCGGGACGTTTCGATTCCCGGTGCATTGTCGCCACATCCTGAAGAAATTTGGCGAGCTATGTTTCGGATGGACATCATCGATGGAATGGCCCTTGATTTCGTCGTTGATCCGCACGTCGGTCATTTCCGGCGGGCAATCCTGACGGAAACAGAAACATGCAATACAGGCTCTGGTGGCAGTCCTCAACTGCTCACGGCTCATCCTCAACTCGACGGTTCCAAAACGGACTGACCGCTCAGCGGGAACAGGCCGATGCCCGAATTTTCTGGGTTCTGATTGCGCAATGGGCGGTTGTGCTCGTCTCAAGTATCGCAATTGCATCGCAGTGGAAAGACGTTCGAGGCGATGCCCTGTCCGAGGCTGTGATCTGGGTTGGAGTGCTGAGCATCATCCCACTGGGCGTTGTCCTGCGCTGGCCGGGTGGCTGGCAGTCTCGATGGACCATGGGGATTTCACAAGGGGTGATGTCTTCCGTTCTCTGGGCCATCTCTGGAGGTACCCCGGAGACGCATTTGCATCTGTTTGCATGGTTCGTCGTTCTGGCGTTGTATCGCGATCCGGTGTTGCTGGCCGCAACTGCTGCCGTCGCATCCGTCGGGCATATAGCAGTCTGGGGATTCGCCGATCTTCCCAATCTTCCCAACAATCAGAACCATCTGATCTGGTTCACATGGCTGGTGGGGGAAGCAGCGTTTCTGGGAATATTTGTCTTGCTGGACCGACAGCAAATCGCATCGGAAGCAAGTCGTGAAGAGGCAATCGAATCGTTGCATGATGAGTTCACGGGCAAGATTGCAGGGATCACTCATTCGCTGGTTGAGGAGCGTGACTCCCTGAAAGCTGAGGTTGCGACGTTGTTTGAACGACGCAATACACTCGAAACGGCTCAAGCCGATGTTTCACGAGAATTCGACAGCCTGCGACGCGACGTGGCCGCACAAGCAACGGCCTTGCTACAGCTCGCCAGCCGCCCTGCCGATGCGACGCTGACCCGGGAATGGCGTACACACTGGCAGACACTCCGCCGGCAGACTCAGAATTTAATGCGGCTGGTCGATTTAACGGCACTGGGGCTACAGAACGACGCTTCACAGGAATCACCCAATTCCAAATTGACCGAAGCTGATCACGATGGAGAATGGGCGTCTCCAGCCGTCCGGCGGGCGCTCATGTTGATGCGTAATCCGATCCAGCAGGCGAAAGCTGTCGCAGCCCTGGAGGGAGAGGGATTCAAGGTTGACGTCGTTCCCAACGGACCGCGTACCTATTATTCAGTCATGCTCAACGACTACTCGGTCATCATTGTCGATATCGATCTTCCGGGAGAGGAAGGATTCGACACACTGGAAGCTTTGCGACTGCTCCCTGAAGAGCGGATTGGACAGTCTAAGTCGCTATTTGCAATTACGGCAGAGCGGACACCCGAACGAATTCTGAGGTGTACGGAACTGCAGGTCGACGGAATCTTCGACAAACCTCTCAATTCTGAGACGCTCCAGCGATCATTGGGAGGCGTCAAAGTAGCCACGACGGATTCGGTGGCTCGAGCCGGCGCCCGTTCGTTCTCGTAGCGGGTCAGACAAGATTCCGACGAAAAACTTTTGAAGGAATTGCTTCAGTCTTTTGACGTTGCGACGGAACGATTGCTACACTCTGTCTCTGTCATTACACATCCGAACCATTCGATGAAATCTCAGGAGTTGGCGAGTGATCCACGTTAAGCTCGCCGCACGTCTCGTGATGGAACTGTTCCCGAACCAGGATTGAGGTCAGCGATGGCTGCGGAGGACAAAGCTGCGGTCAATAATCCCGGCGGCGCTGGGGCTGCGCCTGCTTTGCCGGAACTAAAGCGGCTCGGCAAATACGAGATTGAAAAGAAAATCGGTGCCGGTGGAATGGGGGCCGTGTTTCTCGCACGGGACACCGAGCTGAAGCGGACCGTTGCACTGAAGGTTCTGCCACGAGACAAAGCCGAGAACCCGACGCTGGTCAAGCGATTTCGCGCCGAAGCTCAGGCGGCCGCTCAACTGCGCCACCCCAATATTGTCGCTGTCTACGACAGCGGTGAAGCCGACGGGTACCTGTACATCGCGATGGAATACGTCGAGGGGCAGGATCTGTTCGAGATGGTGACGCGACGCGGAAACGTTCCTATCCGGCGTTCCATCGATATCATCAAACAGATCGCCTCCGCACTGCAGCATGCGTACGAGCAGAATATTGTTCATCGCGATATCAAACCATCGAACTTGCTGATTCGCCGCGACGGTGTCGTGAAGCTGACGGACCTGGGCCTGGCGCGTTCGGTTGACGACACGCTGGAAACCAATATCACCCGTGCCGGGACGACTGTCGGAACCGTCGACTACATGTCGCCTGAACAGGCGCGGAACAGCAAACTGGCCGATATTCGCAGCGATTTGTATTCGCTTGGATGTACCTGGTACCAGATGCTGACGGGCTCGCCTCCTTATCCTGAAGGAAGCGTGACGAACAAGCTTCAGTCACATGCTGTAAAGCCAGTTCCTGATCCTCGGGACAAGAATTCGCAGGTTCCCGAAGGCCTGACAGCAGTCATCCGGCGGATGATGGCGAAGAAACCAGAGGACCGTTATCAGACCCCTGCCGAACTGATCGATGAACTGAATCATGCAAAGCTGACTCAAGCATCGATTGCCCGTGAAATCTTCGCGGATGACAGCAGTTCCGAGATTGATTCGGTCGAAGAAGAAGCACTCAGCGATGATGGCTACTTCGACATGGGGGACGTGAAGCGGGATCAGGAAACGCCCGACCAGGTTCCCACTCGATCGGCTGCACCTGCACCGCGGAAAAAGACGCGGCAGACGACGACAGGCGATGACGAAGTCGAGACTGAAGATGGTACGGAAGACTCCTCGTCTCGGTCACGTCCGTCGAAAAAAAGTCGTCCAGAGCCCGGGACAGAATCAAAGCCTCATCGTTCGGCGCAGACAGATGATGACGACGATGACCCGGACGTTGACGAATCCGACGAACCGGAAGCCACCAGTAGCAAGAGTAAACCGCGATCTTCCAAAGGGGAGTCGAAGGACGCTTCCGCACCGACTGGAAAATCTTCGGAATCCAAAGGGAAACCGGCGAAAGGAACTGAGTCCAAAGGGAATGACTCCAAGGGTACAAAGCCGAAGCCCTCCGATAAGCCGGGGCAGAAGCCGATGCCTCCCAAGCGGCAGCCGATCGAAGTCGAAGGCGCGGAATCATCGGGATTCAGCAAGGAACTTCGAAAATATGTGGCTGCAGGTGGGGGACTCGTTCTGGTCATCGCGACACTTGGCTGGCTGTTCTCAGGATTTGGGAACAATGTTGCGGTCGACAAGAACCCATTCCAGACGCCTCCCGCAACGACAGACCCCGTTGCTCCTGCTGTCGCTGTGATTAATCCTGGCGCAGTTCCAGGCACACCTGAAAACCCTTCTGTCACGGTCGCAAACAATCCTGCGGGAAAGCCCGAGAATATTGCCGGCCCGGGCAACTCACCATCATTCGATGTTGAACGGATTCCCGACTGGGCAGCTAAATCGTCCGACACGGCGAGTCTGCAAGTCTTGACAGTGGGGCCGGGCGCAAAGTCGGCAACTCATTTCGATTCACTGGACGAAGCACTCGCGAAAGTTCCGACGGCCGGAGCAGTCATCAAGCTTCTGGGGGCAGGCCCGTTCCTGTTGTCGCAGGTGGAATTATCAAAAATCAAACGAATTGTTTTAACAGCCGGGTCGTTGCAGGATCGGCCTGCGATTGCGCTGAAACCAGCGGCAGACCAGACTTCCGCCGGCTTGCGAGTCCGCGATGGAATCGTTGAATTGCGGGGGTTGCATTTCACCGTAGATCGTCAGGTGGTTCCCGGTAGCACCCGCATCGTGGAAGTGATTGACGGCCAATTGTCTGTTCACCAATGTTCTTTCACCTCCAAGGGGACTTCTGGGGAGCCTCTCGTTGCGTTATCGGTGCAGAGTGCAATCGATTCGACGTCTGTGCCATTGATTGAACCGAATCTGCTGCTGGATCGAGTTCTTGTTCGTGGAGATGGACTGACGGGACTGAGCGTTCGACGTGCGAATACCGATGCTGTTCTTCAAGACTGTCTGATGGCTTCAGGGAAAGCACCGGTAATCGAGATTGCGGGTCACATTGCTGCTGGTGTTTCGGATGTCGCTACGACGAAGCCCAGGCGTGTCGTGCGAATTCTTCGCAGCACGCTTTCGGCTCAAAATCGAATCTTTGATGTCTCCGTCAGTGAGTCCGGCAAGCCACCTCAGACCGCGATGCTGCTGCGAGACTCACTCTGCACCGCACAAGGAGTCGTCGCGAATTCTGCAATTGTTTTTGCAGGACAATGGCCGCAAGTGCGAAGCAGTAATGAAAGCTGGTTGACGCGGATGAACTGGATTTCGACGAATTCTCTGTACCTTGGGTTTGAGCAATTTGTCGATCTCGGTTCGTCGTTCAAAGTTGTCGATGCGACAACGTGGCAGCGCGTCTGGAATGTTCGAACCGACGCGCGCCAATTCCAGAAGCTGACGTTTCCGGAAACTGCGATTGAGGACCTCAGTCTCGCCCAACCACAGGATTTCGACACGGTCAGTTTCAGTTTCCGTGAAGTCAAAGGAGCGGACGGCAGCCTGCCAGGTTGCCAGATTGCAAAGCTCTTGGCTCCTGATGCGACCTCATTGCAGCGCGTCGGGGCATTTACCACCCGTCCGTCATTGCCTCCCGCCGCAATTAAGCCGGCGGACCCGACGCAAGTTCGAAAAATTGACTTGAAGAAAGAAGACCTGGGTCTGGCACTCAACAAATCCGACTGGCCAAGCGGTACGCTGTTTGAAGCGTCTGGAGGCGGCTTGTGCTTCATGACGCCAGCAAAAATCGATGGCCGATCATTCCGCATTCATTTCCGGCAAACCGACGGAGCGAGTTTGAAAATACAGCCATTACAACCCAAGTCCGGTGATACGTCCAAAAACGTTCCGCTGGGGTTGATCGCTGTTACCGGTGCAACGATGGAACTGACAAACGCAGTTCTTGAAGGGCATCCCAACGCCAAGGGAATGCATCCTGAGTGGTTGATTCATGCGACAAATGCGACGGTCATTTTGAACGGATGTCGGCTGCTGGGGTCGGAAGCGGACGGAACTCGCCAAGTCGGCTTGATTGGCTGGAATACGACAGCCCCGGCGGGTACCGATCAAGTATCACTCGTGGTACGCGACAGCTATCTGGCCGGATCAGGAAGCGGTATTCGGGCTGAATGTGCTCATGGGACGATGATCCTGCGAAACAGTATTCTGGCAATGCGTGGGGATGCGATTGATCTTCGCCCATTGCGATCGGGCAACGGGTTATTGCCCGTGCTCGATGGTGAAGGGTTGACGATTTCTGCCACTGGAGCTGCAGTCCGTTTCGAAGCAGCCCCCGGTAGCGATCCAGTGACCACCCCCTGCAAGCTCTTCATGGAGCGCAGTGTGGTCGCGCCTCCTCTGGCATTCAAATCAGGGGAAGCGACGAATTCGACGCTGCTGCAATGTGTTGGGCCAGTGGTAGAACAAAATCAACTGGAATGGTGGGGAGCGTCAAACGGCGTCGCTCGGCAAGTTGCCCATATGATCCGTCGCGACGGAGACACGGGGGCAGGTTCTGACGAGCGCACAGGACTGACTGCCTGGAAGAAGCTGTGGGACAAAGCCAGCAGCCTGCG
Organism: uncultured Schlesneria sp.; assembly: GCA_963977965.1. Taxonomy (GTDB): domain Bacteria; phylum Planctomycetota; class Planctomycetia; order Planctomycetales; family Planctomycetaceae; genus Schlesneria. The sequence goes on along the minus strand of CAXBSB010000132.1, from coordinate 3,165 downwards.
GTTGCTGACTGGCGACAAAGGGGTCTATCTCGCAGGTGAACTTCCTGTCCGCTGGAAAGACTTGAAACCGAGTTCATTTAGTCTTCACAAGAATTCGCAGGCCTCAAGTTGGGCTGATGGCGGTCACCCCATCGGTGCCAACACGACTGCGGTCGAAGAGTCCAGCATTGCGAGGAAGGCCGGCGAGACCTCGAAGCCGCCCATCGTTCCCAACACCAGCAAGAAAAACGTTGGCTTTTAGATCGCATTCCGTTTAAGTTGCGTCCCAAGCATCAAACTGAAGCGTCTAACCCATGCTTCGACGCCACACGGAAGGGCGAACCGCACTAGTAGCAGTGCAGGTCACATGACCTCGCAGAGACGAACCGACGATCGTCGCTGCGAGAGCCTGAGTTTTTAATGCTCCACATCCAGGAATCGGTCAGCCGAACTTGGCTCGCGATGCTTCCAACATGGAATCGAACAACTTTCGCTGTTCCAGCAGTTCTGCGGCGGGATCTTTGGGGACTTCGCCTTCTTCGAGCAGCAGCCAGCCCGAATAGTCCATTTTCACGTACAGATCCAGCAGTTGCTGATGTGGATATGTTTTTGATTCCAGTCGGTGGATGTGAACCGTGTCCCCGAATCTCGCTTTGACCAGATTGAAGTTATGTTCCAGCCCGGGCTCTTCCAGATCCTGTGGATTGGAGTTCCAGCAGACTGCAACGTTGGGATTGCTGGCCACTTCCATAATCGACTTGATGGTCGGCAACTGACAGCACTGACCATGAACCTCCAGGCGGATCTGCTGGCCGAACCCATTGGCAAATTCAGCGACCTCGTTCAATGCCTTGCCGATCTGCTCGATCGTCTTCTCGCGCGGGACATCCTTATGGAACGAGTCGGGTTTGACTTTGACTCCTGTTCCACCGATGTCGTGGCTTAACGTGATGAACTCCTTGGTGGCTTCGATAGCCTTTTTGACTGTTGCCGGATCTGGGCTGTCGTATCGTTCATTGCTGCCGATGCCGACGCAGGTCACATCGCTGTCAGCGAACCGCTTCCGGACTTCGGCCCGCTGAGCTTCCGTCAGCGTGGGCTCAACGCCGTGCTTGTGTGTCGTCCGTAATTCGACACCCAGTGCTCCGGCTTTGCTGCAGTTTGTAATCAATGTTGGCAGGTCCCAATCCTTTCCCCATTGATAGGTCACCAGGCCAAACCGCATATCGGCACCTTTGCGTTCCTTGGCAACGGCCGGGCGAGTCTGCCCCAGCGTCCCCAGCGCGATTGTTGCTGCAGTCGTGGCACCGAGAAATTCACGTCGGGACATCAATGACATTTTACTTCTCCTGAGGTGATTAAGCGTGAGATTTATTGAATCGATACTGAGACAGTATCAAGGGGACGTTTCGATGGCCATGACCCAACTGAGGCTTTTGCCGACCTCGTACGTATGGATCCGTTCGAGTTTCCCGGTTGACGCATCGACTTTGAAAACGGCCAGTTTGCCAGATCCCTCGCCCGCCCCAAACATGAACCTACCGGTCGGATCTATTTCAAACGATCGTGGTGTTTTTTCTGTTGGTGCCCGATCGATTGCCGATACGTGGCCGGTCGCGGCATCAATCGCAAACCCTGCCAAGCTGTCGTGTCCCCGGTTCGAAACCCACACAAATTTTCCATTCGGGTGAACTTTTACTTCGGCCGTGGAATTTCCCGCGTTGAAGTCTGCAGGAAGCGTCAAGACCGTTTGCATCACTGTCAGGCCCCGCGACGCATCCAGGCGATAGCAGGTGATGCTGCTCCCTTTTTCGTCTGAAGAATACGCGAAGTCGTGCTTCGGATGGAGAGCCAGATGTCACGGACCGGCCTCTTCAGTTCCGCCGGCCGCCTTGCCTGCATCGGTCAGCTTTCCAGTCTCACTGTCGAAATGAAACTGAAAAATCGCGTTAGGAGCAACATGCGGGACCATCACCAGTTTGTTCGCACGATCGATCGTGACACTGTGCGCCGTCTTTGCGGTGGTCACCGTTTGCACTGCCGGCGCTTCGATGGAACCGTCGTCGCGTAATCGATGAACGACGACATTCCCCGCAGAATACGAAGCACTGAGTAACCACCGACCCGTACGATCTGTTCCAACGAATGCGGCGTTTTCCCCCTTAACGAGATCCACGGTGTTGAGTGGTGTCAGCTTGCCCGAAGCGGGCTCAATCTGAAAACTCGCTAGCTGGCTGGTCGTCCGCAGTGATGCATACAGAATTCGACGCTTGGGGTCCGTTGCCAGCGAACCAGGGGCCCCCGCGACACTGACACTATCGATCGCAGTCAGTCCCCCGGTGTCATCCTGTCGGTAGATCTGAATCTTCTGTTCCGGCCCCATCGAAACATAGACAAATGTGGCGGCGTTAACATTCATCGCCAGACCCAGGAACGCAACGAGTGAAAGAAGACGCATCATTTTCCGTTCGTTCAAAAGGACTGACGTCGGCATTCCTGTTCATCCCGAAGCTTGGGCGCGGGGTAAAGCGACTCCGCGCCGAAACTTCAGGAATTCGGAACAATGGTCAGTGTGCTGGCGGAGGACTGTTCTGGAACGCACGCGCCCGGAACAGGAAGTCGATAATGTTTCCTTCGTGTGGCTGCATCCAGTGCAGTTGGTTGGTTCGGACTTCTCCGATGTTCAAACGGTCGATGTTTGTCGCATCGAGAAGCTCTCGTGACCACTTCGCATCTTTCGTCAGACAGGTTCCAACCAGTGTCGAACCGATCTTCTTGATCATTTCGTTCTGCGGACATTGAACAACCGATGCGAATGGGAACATGTATTCGGTGTTCGCAATGGTTGGTTCGCTGCTGGTGCAGTGAATAATCGTCGGTCGCAGGAAGTCATACCGCTCGTGCGGAATATGCCGATCACCATTTCGGTACTTGGCGCTGACTTCAGTCACGCCAGGAACCTTCAACAGGTCTTCGATCTGCGCGTTGATGGCTTTGGCAGCACCTTGAACAGTGAAGGCCGCCAGCGATGCGGCGGGGTCGTTCATGGGGCGAGGTTCGACGGGCCCCAGACGCTTCGCGAGTGCTTCAGCGATAGCCTCTGTATGACGGCTGGCCCAGACTCCCGATGCGCTGATGCACGAGCGTCCGCTATTCAAGAAGATACTGTCAGCCATTAGGTCGATA